>NZ_WFKN01000020.1:0-992 GCF_011007405.1 Sphingobacterium sp. xlx-130 | reverse complement strand
CCCATTCCGAACAGAGAAGTCAAGCCCGCCAGAGCCGATGGTATTGCCGTAACAGGTGGGAGAGTAGGTCGGTGCCTTTTTTTACACAAAGCCCCTTCAGGAAACTGGAGGGGCTTTTCTTGTGATATACACCTCAGCCCGGGGTATATTTGTTATATATTTACCCCCATAGCAACCAAATAGTTCCCCTCTGAGGATATATTGATGCCCGCCCTGGATGTGGTGGTCCGGTGGCATAACATCGGTTCCCGTCTGCTTCTGCTATATGTGCCGTACAGTCTCTTTATAGACAAAACCCTATAATCCTGCATTCCAGAGGTTCTGAGAGACTATACAGTCCTCTAGCCCACATGGTCCTCATAATTAACAGCCCGGCTGTAGTACCTGTTCTGCTGTATTCCTGCTGCAATTGCTGTATCTGAAAGGATCGGAGATGACCGGGTAGGTGATCACAAGCATCCCTTCTCCCTAATAATACCTCTGCTGTAAATAAAAAAGAACGGTGAACGGTACCGGCTCTTCCGGATACCACTTCGCTGTGATCCTCTCTCTATAGGTCGGTAGGAAGGAAAGGGAACAGATCGAAGGGTGGGAGTAAACCCGTACGGAACAGATGGAAATTCAGGTACAGATCCTATCCGGCAGCCGGATTCCCACAGACCGGACTGTTGGATAACGATCGATCCCAGGGGCTATTATCCGGTGTTTATCAAGTATTGTTCTGCGAAGAAATACTATTTACAGTAAATTATCGTTCATGAATACAGGCTGTTATGGTTTTTCTGAAAAATACTTTACTTTCCTGCTTGGAACTATGGTTTTAATTGTCCTATCTTTGCACCACTCCGCAAGGGAGGAACGGTCAGATCTTAGGACGGGACCATGAAAAAAGAAGGGTTTAATGTTATTTAAACGCGGGAATTAAAGAAGGGACGCCGAAATAAATTTTCACATTTATTTTGGAACTCTGAAAAAGATTCCTACCTTTGCAG
>NZ_WFKN01000019.1:0-1145 GCF_011007405.1 Sphingobacterium sp. xlx-130 | reverse complement strand
TGGCTTGGAAGCAGCCATTCATTTAAAGAGTGCGTAACAGCTCACTAGTCGAGCGACCGGGCGTGGATAATAAACGGGCATCAAGATTACTACCGAAGCTATGGATTCATACTGAAAGATGTATGTCTGGTAGGGGAGCATTCTATCGTCGGAGAAGCACTATGGTGATGTAGTGTGGAGATTATAGAAAAGCAAATGTAGGCATAAGTAACGATAAGGCGGGTGAGAAACCCGCCCACCGAAAGACTAAGGTTTCCTGATCAACGCTAATCGGATCAGGGTTAGTCGGGACCTAAGGCGCATCCGAACGGAGCAAGCCGATGGACAATGGGTTAATATTCCCATACTTTTCTTTACTGCGATGTGGTGACGGAGTAGTGACACTGCCGCGAACTGACGGAATAGTTCGTTAAAAGGCGTAGGTATAGGGACGGTAGGCAAATCCGCCGACCCTGCTGAAACCCAATAGTACTGCAAAGCTTCGGCGGCGCAGATAGAGCAGGTAATCAGACTTCCAAGAAAACCCGCTAAGCTTCAGGTAAAGAAAACCCGTACCGTAAACCGACACAGGTAGTCGAGGAGAGAATCCTAAGGTGCTCGAGTGAGTCATGGCTAAGGAACTCGGCAAAATGGCCCTGTAACTTCGGGAGAAGGGGCGCTGTCTCTGAGAGGAGCAGCCGCAGTGAAAAGGCCCAGGCGACTGTTTAGCAAAAACATATGGCTTTGCAAAATC
The DNA here is from genome assembly GCF_011007405.1 of Sphingobacterium sp. xlx-130. Taxonomy (NCBI): domain Bacteria; kingdom Pseudomonadati; phylum Bacteroidota; class Sphingobacteriia; order Sphingobacteriales; family Sphingobacteriaceae; genus Sphingobacterium; species Sphingobacterium sp. xlx-130. The sequence goes on along the minus strand of NZ_WFKN01000019.1, from coordinate 412 downwards.
GAAAGATGAGGTATAAGGCCTGACACCTGCCCGGTGCTGGAAGGTTAAGAGGGGATGTCATCGCAAGAGAAGCATTGAATCGAAGCCCCAGTAAACGGCGGCCGTAACTATAACGGTCCTAAGGTAGCGAAATTCCTTGTCGGGTAAGTTCCGACCTGCACGAATGGTGTAACGATCTGGGCGCTGTCTCAGCCATGAGCTCGGTGAAATTGTGGTATCGGTGAAGACGCCGATTACCCGCAACGGGACGGAAAGACCCCATGCACCTTCACTATAGCTTAACATTGAAATTGGGTACAGGATGTGTAGGATAGGCGGGAGATGTTGAAGTGGCTTCGCCAGGAGTCATGGAATCAACCTTGAAATACCGCCCTTTCTGTATTCGGTTTCTAACTCGATCATGTCGAGGACA
>NZ_WFKN01000018.1:0-1619 GCF_011007405.1 Sphingobacterium sp. xlx-130 | reverse complement strand
ACATTTACCGACGGTAGTGTGTCGGATAGTTCCCAAGGGAGCGAAGTCCCTGATGACCTGGTATTCTCTGATGGACAGGACACGGGCAGTACACAGCTGGATAGTACCGCTGTACAAGATGAAGCAACAGCTACCACCGCTACAGAGGGTGCTTCTGCGGAAGACAAATCCATGTGGGGGATCTTTATAGCCGGTCTTTTAGGAGGATTTGCGGCATTCTTTATGCCCTGTATCTTCCCGATGGTTCCCCTTACGGTCAGCTTCTTTACCAAAAAGTCGGGCAGCCGATCCAAAGCGGTGTCACAGGCCTTTCTCTACGGCCTATTTATTATCGTAATCTATGTCGCCCTGGGGATGTTGATCACCATAGCATTTGGTCCGGAAGCCTTGAATGAACTGTCTACAAACGGGATCTTCAACTTCTTTTTCTTTCTTTTGCTGGTCGTGTTTGCAGCATCATTCCTTGGTGCTTTCGAGATCACCCTGCCGAGTTCTTTTGTCAACAAGATTGACGCACAGTCGGACAAGGGCGGCCTGATCGGTCTTTTCTTCATGTCGGCAAGTCTAGCGGTAGTCTCCTTCTCCTGTACAGGTCCTATCATCGGTACCTTATTGGTCGAGGCGGCCACGCGCGGTGAGCGTCTCGGTCCTGCAATAGGTATGTTGGGCTTTTCCATTGCACTGGCAGTACCTTTCGTACTCTTTGCGATGTTCCCATCGATGCTGAAGTCCATGCCTAAATCCGGAGGCTGGCTGAACAGTGTAAAGGTTGTTCTTGGATTCCTGGAGCTGGCCCTTGCACTTAAGTTCCTTTCCAATGTGGATCTTGCCTACAACTGGAATTTCCTTGACCGCGAGGTGTACCTGGCGTTGTGGATTGTCATCTTCGGGCTGTTGGGTTTATATCTTATCGGGAAGATCAAGTTTTCGCACGATAGTCCGCTGCAGTTCCTTTCGATTCCGCGTACATTCTTCGCTATTCTGGTGTTCTCGTTTGTCGTATACATGGTCCCCGGTCTTTGGGGAGCGCCATTGAAAGCTATCTCGGCCTTCTTGCCTCCTATAGGCACACAGGATTTTGATCTGAATAATATGGCCTCGGGCGCAGGTGGCGGACACACGGTGGATCCCGGCGCAGTTAACCGTAAGCATTACACCTACTTCCATAGCAAGTCTACGATCAAGGGACTGGATCCTTACTACGATTACGACGAGGCGCTGGCGGCAGCCAAAGAACAGAAGAAGCCATTATTGGTGGATTTCACCGGTTGGAACTGTGTCAACTGCCGCAAGATGGAAGCTGAGGTGTGGAGTGACCCTAAAGTCAGGGCGATGCTCAACAACGAATTTATCCTCGTGGAGCTTTATGTGGATGACAAAATCCTTACCTTGCCTGAAAGCGAACACTACGTATCTAAACAGACAGGTAAAAAAATCAATACGGTGAGCAAGCGTAATGCAGACTTCCAGATCTCTAAGTTCCAGAGCAATTCACAGCCTTTATATGCACTGCTGGATAATGAGGGTGAGCTATTGGTTCCTACAAGCGGAGCGGTATACGACATTGAGAAGTATATAGCCTTCCTGCAATCGGGAATCGATGCATTCAAAGCAAAATA
>NZ_WFKN01000017.1:0-1947 GCF_011007405.1 Sphingobacterium sp. xlx-130 | reverse complement strand
CGTGGAGAATAACGGATTCGAACCGTTGACCCCCTGCGTGCAAGGCAGGTGCTCTAGCCAGCTGAGCTAATTCCCCGAAATATCGTAGTCCCGAGCAGATTTGAACTGCTGACCCCTACATTATCAGTGTAGTGCTCTAACCAACTGAGCTACGGGACTAGCTTGTATATCTCTATCTCTCTCGGCACTCCACCGGGGTGGGTACTGTCTTCTTACTTTCTGTTAATAATCATGTGTGTACGTAACGAGATCCGGTCCCGAATGCTCTAGAAAGGAGGTATTCCAGCCGCACCTTCCGGTACGGCTACCTTGTTACGACTTAGCCCCAATTATCGGTTTTGCCCTGACACGCTCCTTGCGGTTACATGCTTTAGGCACCCCCAACTTTCATGGCTTGACGGGCGGTGTGTACAAGGCCCGGGAACGTATTCACCGCGTCATTGCTGATACGCGATTACTAGCGAATCCAACTTCACGGGGTCGAGTTGCAGACCCCGATCCGAACTGTGAATGGCTTTTCGAGATTGGCATCACATTGCTGTGTAGCTGCCCGCTGTACCATCCATTGTAGCACGTGTGTAGCCCCGGACGTAAGGGCCATGATGACTTGACGTCGTCCCCACCTTCCTCACTGCTTACGCAGGCAGTCTGTTTAGAGTCCCCATCATTACATGCTGGCAACTAAACATAGGGGTTGCGCTCGTTGCGGGACTTAACCCAACACCTCACGGCACGAGCTGACGACAGCCATGCAGCACCTAGTTTCGTGTCCCGAAGGACTGGGACGTCTCTGTCCCATTCACTAACTTTCAAGCCCGGGTAAGGTTCCTCGCGTATCATCGAATTAAACCACATGCTCCTCCGCTTGTGCGGGCCCCCGTCAATTCCTTTGAGTTTCACCCTTGCGGGCGTACTCCCCAGGTGGATAACTTAACGCTTTCGCTAAGACGCTAACGGTGTATCGCTAACATCGAGTTATCATCGTTTAGGGCGTGGACTACCAGGGTATCTAATCCTGTTTGATCCCCACGCTTTCGTGCATCAGCGTCAATAATGGCTTAGATAGCTGCCTTCGCAATCGGAGTTCTGAGACATATCTATGCATTTCACCGCTACTTGTCTCATTCCGCCATCTTCAACCACATTCAAGCCCATCAGTATCAAAGGCACTGCGACAGTTGAGCTGCCGTATTTCACCCCTGACTTAATGGGCCGCCTACGCACCCTTTAAACCCAATAAATCCGGATAACGCTCGGATCCTCCGTATTACCGCGGCTGCTGGCACGGAGTTAGCCGATCCTTATTCTTCAGGTACATTCAGCTTCCTACACGTAGAAAGGTTTATTCCCTGACAAAAGCAGTTTACAACCCATAGGGCAGTCGTCCTGCACGCGGCATGGCTGGTTCAGAGTTCCCTCCATTGACCAATATTCCTTACTGCTGCCTCCCGTAGGAGTCTGGTCCGTGTCTCAGTACCAGTGTGGGGGATTCTCCTCTCAGAGCCCCTAGACATCGTAGCCTTGGTAAGCCGTTACCCTACCAACTAGCTAATGTCACGCGAGCCCATCCATATCCTATAAATATTTAATTACTGCCCCATGCGGAACTGTAATCTCATGCGGTGTTAATCCGGATTTCTCCGGGCTATACCCCTGATATGGGCAGGTTGCTCACGCGTTACGCACCCGTGCGCCACTCTCACCATCAGTAGCAAGCTACAAATGGATCCCGTTCGACTTGCATGTATTAGGCCTGCCGCTAGCGTTCATCCTGAGCCAGGATCAAACTCTCCATTGTAAAATGAAGTGTAAGACCAAGACTATTTATGAAAATAGAATTGTCTTTATTATAATTTCTGATTCTAGGACCAAATGGCTGATTTTTTTAACTTTCGTCGTTTCTCAACACTACTCGTTACGTTACATGATCATTTTTTAAAGAACTTT
>NZ_WFKN01000016.1:0-3213 GCF_011007405.1 Sphingobacterium sp. xlx-130 | reverse complement strand
GTGTAAAAAAAGGCACCGACCTACTCTCCCACCTGTTACGGCAATACCATCGGCTCTGGCGGGCTTGACTTCTCTGTTCGGAATGGGAAGAGGTAGACACCGCCGATATAGGCACCTGAAATATCTTAAGCTAACGGCTATTGCTAATAGCTATAAGCTGATTGACATGTTATTGAAAGAAAAAGAACAGTCAGAGAAGACAACAGGTCTATCTGCCTGGAAAGCTTCGGGCTATTAGTACTACTCGGCTTTGGTCTCTCAACCTTTACACCTATAGCCTATCAACGTTGTCATCTACAACGACCCTGTAAGGAAGTCTCATCTCGTGGCTAGTTTCGCACTTAGATGCTTTCAGCGCTTATCTATTCCCGACGTAGCTACCCAGCCGTACACCTGGCGGCATAACTGGTTCACCAGCGGTCAGTCCATCCCGGTCCTCTCGTACTAAGGACAGATCCACTCAAACTTCCAACGCCCACAACAGATAGGGACCGAACTGTCTCGCGACGTTCTGAACCCAGCTCGCGTGCCACTTTAATGGGCGAACAGCCCAACCCTTGGGACCTTCTCCAGCCCCAGGATGTGACGAGCCGACATCGAGGTGCCAAACCTCCCCGTCGATATGAGCTCTTGGGGGAGATCAGCCTGTTATCCCCAGCGTACCTTTTATCCTTTGAGCGATGGCCCTTCCATACAGAACCACCGGATCACTATGTCCGTCTTTCGACCCTGCTCGGCTTGTAGGCCTCACAGTCAAGCAAGCTTATGCCATTGCACTCCTCGTACGGTTACCAAGCGTACTGAGCTTACCTTTGAAAGCCTCCGTTACCTTTTTGGAGGCGACCACCCCAGTCAAACTACCCACCAAACAATGTCCTCGACATGATCGAGTTAGAAACCGAATACAGAAAGGGCGGTATTTCAAGGTTGATTCCATGACTCCTGGCGAAGCCACTTCAACATCTCCCGCCTATCCTACACATCCTGTACCCAATTTCAATGTTAAGCTATAGTGAAGGTGCATGGGGTCTTTCCGTCCCGTTGCGGGTAATCGGCGTCTTCACCGATACCACAATTTCACCGAGCTCATGGCTGAGACAGCGCCCAGATCGTTACACCATTCGTGCAGGTCGGAACTTACCCGACAAGGAATTTCGCTACCTTAGGACCGTTATAGTTACGGCCGCCGTTTACTGGGGCTTCGATTCAATGCTTCTCTTGCGATGACATCCCCTCTTAACCTTCCAGCACCGGGCAGGTGTCAGGCCTTATACCTCATCTTTCGATTTTGCAAAGCCATATGTTTTTGCTAAACAGTCGCCTGGGCCTTTTCACTGCGGCTGCTCCTCTCAGAGACAGCGCCCCTTCTCCCGAAGTTACAGGGCCATTTTGCCGAGTTCCTTAGCCATGACTCACTCGAGCACCTTAGGATTCTCTCCTCGACTACCTGTGTCGGTTTACGGTACGGGTTTTCTTTACCTGAAGCTTAGCGGGTTTTCTTGGAAGTCTGATTACCTGCTCTATCTGCGCCGCCGAAGCTTTGCAGTACTATTGGGTTTCAGCAGGGTCGGCGGATTTGCCTACCGTCCCTATACCTACGCCTTTTAACGGACTATTCCGTCAGTCCGCGGCAGTGTCACTACTCCGTCACCACATCGCAGTAAAGAAAAGTATGGGAATATTGACCCATTGTCCATCGGCTTGCTCCGTTCGGATGCGCCTTAGGTCCCGACTAACCCTGATCCGATTAGCGTTGATCAGGAAACCTTAGTCTTTCGGTGGGCGGGTTTCTCACCCGCCTTATCGTTACTTATGCCTACATTTGCTTTTCTATAATCTCCACACTACATCACCATAGTGCTTCTCCGACGATAGAATGCTCCCCTACCAGATGCATTTACATGCAAATCCATAGCTTCGGTAGTAATCTTGATGCCCGTTTATTATCCACGCCCGGTCGCTCGACTAGTGAGCTGTTACGCACTCTTTAAATGAATGGCTGCTTCCAAGCCAACATCCTAGCTGTCTGGGCAACCGGACCTCGTTAGTTCAACTTAGACTACATTTGGGGACCTTAGCTGATGGTCTGGGTTCTTTCCCTCTCGGCCTTGGACCTTAGCACCCAAAGCCTCACTGCCGATTATATTTAATAGCATTCGGAGTTCGTCTGGATTTGGTAGGATTTGACTCCCCCGCACCCAATCGGTAGCTCTACCTCTATTAAACTCTACATCGACGCTGTTCCTAAAAACATTTCGGGGAGTACGAGCTATTTCCCAGTTTGATTGGCCTTTCACCCCTACCCTCAGGTCATCCGGAAACTTTTCAACGTTTATCGGTTCGGTCCTCCACTGTGTGTTACCACAGCTTCAACCTGCCCAAGGGTAGATCACAAGGTTTCGCGTCTACCTCTACTGACTATACGCCCTGTTCAGACTCGCTTTCGCTGCGGCTGCGTGGCTGAACCACTTAACCTTGCCAGTAAAGAGTAACTCGTAGGCTCATTATGCAAAAGGCACGCTGTCACAGAATCGCTCTGCTCCAACCGCTTGTAAGCACACGGTTTCAGGTTCTTTTCACTCCCCTGTTCGGGGTTCTTTTCATCTTTCCCTCACGGTACTGGTCCACTATCGGTCTCTCAGGAGTATTTAGCCTTACCAGATGGTGCTGGCAGATTCAAGCAGGATTCCTCCGGTCCCGCCCTACTCAGGATACCACTATGCTGTCATTCTTTACCTGTACGGGGCTGTCACCCATATCGCGCAGTTTCCCACCTGCTTCCAGTTCATAGCGACAATGCAATGTCGTGGTCCTACAACCCCCAGTATGCCGTAACATATTGGGTTTGGGCTCTTTCGTGTTCGCTCGCCACTACTTACGAAATCATTGTTATTTTCTCCTCCTACGCTTACTTAGATGTTTCAGTTCGGCGCGTTCGCGTATTATACGACTGTTCTTCAAACAGCCAGGTTGCCCCATTCGGAAATCCACGGATCAAGTCACATTTGCTGATCCCCGTGGCTTATCGCAGCTTATCACGTCCTTCATCGCCTCTGAGAGCCTAGACATCCCCCGTGTGCCCTTATTTACTTTCTTCTCTCGCATAGCCCTTTTGCTACTATGGAGATGCTTTGACTAATCGTGCTTGCGCACTTTCGTCCCTATTGTCTTCTCTTGTGTTTTTTTTCTTTCAATATGTCAAAGAACTCTTTT
>NZ_WFKN01000015.1:0-5165 GCF_011007405.1 Sphingobacterium sp. xlx-130 | reverse complement strand
GATTTGTAGTAAATGAGTCAGTAGACCGGTGTCATAAAAATAGAGTTTAGGAGTTTTTACCAAACGTTTATTAAAATTCTCATGATAGGGATAGAGCTGAAAAACAATATAACTGCTTTCTAAAATGGACAACCAAGATTTTGCAGTAGGCTGCGAAATATTACACGCATTGGCCATCGCTGTAAGGTTTAATAGTTGCCCTGCCCGTGCCGCACACAGCCCTAGAAATGTTCTAAAACTATTTAAATCACGAATATTGATCAGTTCGGTAACGTCTTTTTCGACATAAGTACGGATATAGTTGGCGTAAAAATCTGTTGGATTAATGCCTCGATGGTAGATAGCGGGGTAGCCTCCTTTTATACAGGCTTTTAGATAGTTGTCGGGCAATTTTCCCGCCCGCTCTAATTCGTGGGTATCTAAGGGTAATAATCGAAATAGAGCTACCCTTCCAGCCAAGGATTGCGTAATATGTTTGAGTAAATGAAAATTTTGAGAACCGGATAGAATATATTGCCCCATCTCGCCGGATTCATCTACAGCTGTCTGCAAATAGGAAAACAATTCAGGTACCCGCTGTACTTCGTCTAAAATCACCGGACCTGCATATTGTTGGAGAAAACCATTTGGATCTTCCGTGGCAAAAGAACGATTGTCAGGGTTTTCAAGAGACACGTATGCATAATCGGGGAAAAGGATTTTAAGTAGAGTGGTTTTTCCTGATTGTCTCGGACCTGTTACCGCTAGAATAGGGTATTGATCTATTCGCTTCTTAATTTCCTCAGCTAATGTTCTTGTTATCCATTCTGACATAATTAACTTCCATTGTTTAAATCAAATATAGTAATTAACTTAGAAATATCTGATATCAAACTTTGAAATATCTTGGATATAACTTTGGAATATCTGAACTTTAATTTTGGATTATCTGATGTTAAACTATTTTCTCTTCCGTAGGGATTCTGGCCTTCGCCGTTGCCATTTATAGGAGAAGAGAAAAATTATTGACCTTACTTTTTTGTTTTACGCTTTTATTTATAGGTTGCCAAAAAGAGTAGGAAAAAATTTATCAAAGCCGCAAGATAGATAAGGCGCGGGCATTCTCGATGAATAAATCTGATAGCTTCATCACAAATAAAAGACAAATTTAAATAGATGAAAAAAAGAGCGATCGTTATAACAGTTTTTGTGTTTCTGGTTGTTGTCAATCTTCCTGTTATTAATACAGAGATCTTAAGAAAGGTAGATAGTAATCATTTCCGTTATTCCAATGCGGACGCTTCATTCACCTATGTACAATATTTGGATATACTACAACCTTGGATCAGTGAATGGACTGTAAAAGGATTTATTTCTGATCAACATCCGTCGGAAGAGAATAAAGAGCTTTTTCGAATCTATCGGATCAATATTTTTGCATGCTTATGATAATATTTCATGTGCTTTTGGTGCATGCTATAGCTCTGGTCAGAGGGTGTGATAACAAGAGTTACATAGAAGAGCGAGAAAACATATCTATAGTTTTTCCGAGCGAGGACGCTCGCGCGAGCGGCGGGAGCAGGGCGACGTGGGGCAGGTATTCGCTTGGAGAGATGGAGATTTTGTGTTCACTGGAGAAGGTATAGAAGTCACGTTCTCACTTATTTATGAAAAAATATTGCTAATATTTAATTTTAACGATAAATTTGACTATATGAAAAAATATATCGTGCTATTTTTTATGATGCTCACCTTCGGCAGTGCATTCTGTCAGCGCGTACCAGTCAATATTAAGCCTAACATTATCATTGTTTTTACGGATGATCAAGGGTATGCAGACTTGGGCTGTTATGGTGCCAAAGGTTTTACCACCCCCAATATCGACCAGTTGGCGAGTAATGGCATCAGGTTTACCGATTTTTATGTACCGGCTCCTGTATGTACTCCGTCTAGAGCAGGACTTATGACTGGTCAATATCCAAAGAGGAATGATTTGCATGAAGGGGTTATTTGCCCTTATTCGGAAAATGGGCTCTCACCCGAGGCTTACACTATCGCTGAGATGTTAAAAGACAATGGGTATGAAACCTCATGTATCGGGAAATGGCATCTGGGGCATAAGGAAGAATTTATGCCGAACAATCAAGGTTTCGACGAGTTTTATGGGGTACCCTATTCTAATGATATGGATCGGCATTACTACGGGCATAATAATTTCCAGTCACCTCCACTTCCATTTTATCGGAATAAAGAGGTTTTGGAAAGTGGTCCCGATCAGGATTATTTAACCCAAAGATATACAGAAGAGGCTGTTCGCCAGATACGTAATAGAGGTGCTGACCGTCCTTTTTTTATGTATATAGCACATAATATGCCGCACACCCCACTCCATGCTTCACCCGAATTTAGAGGGAAAAGCGAATTGGGGCTGTACGGCGATGTTATTATGGAGTTGGATTGGAGTGTCGGTGAAATTGTCAAGACGTTGAAAGAGGAAGGGATCTATGACAACACCATTTTTATATTTACCTCTGATAATGGGCCTAAGAAAGGTTCAGCTCTGCCATTAAGAGGAATGAAAGCCCAAACATGGGAGGGAGGTCAACGTGTTCCTGGTATTATTACATGGCCAGCGAAGATTCCAGAGGGGATAGTAAATGACCAAATGGTCAGTACTCTTGACTTGTTCCCTACACTTGCTAAAATTGCAGGTGCGAGACTATCCCGAAATCTTGAACTGGATGGCTTGGACATCACGGATTTTCTGTTAAATCCAGCTATTGAAACTCTTCCAGACCGGCCATTCTACTTTTTTGCCACGAATGGAGAACTCGAATCGGTTCGCTATGGCAAATGGAAGCTCCATATAAAAAAGTCTCTAGGATGGAATAAAGCGAAAGAAGGAGATTTTACACCGGCGCTGTACAACCTGGAACTCGATATACAAGAAAAGAACAATCTCGTTGGAGAATATCCCGAAGTGGTGAATGAACTTACAGCTCTTATTAAAAATGTTGGATTTTAAATTTTTCAGGCGTATTTCGTTTACATACCTTTTCGCCAGCTGTAATAGTAGCCTACAAAGGCTGCCCCTAGCAAAGCAATCCAATAAATATACCCGGGGAGCTGATGCGTTCGAGTCGTTTTTTGCTCCATTTTAGACGCATGCTGTTGACTGGCCGTGCTATCTCTCTTGCTGACATGAGCTTGCACCTCCCTTTTATGTGCCGACTGCTCCTCCGTATATAGCCAGCCGCCCCATGCCCAAAGGCCCTTCTCGGGGTGAAAGTAAAAAACGGAATCACTTGCAAAGTGCCAGTACCGCTTGGTACTATCCTGCTGTATACGGTATAGCCATTCCCGCGATTCCGAAATACCGGCCTGCTGCGTGGTCTGTTGATGCGCCAGTCGATGCTTGCTTGTACGGCAGGCGATGATGATGGTGAGGGGGAGGAGACTGAAGATGGTGGAGTTTTTCATGGTTAACTTGTCCAATCTGCTAAGGCATGTACCGTGTGGAAGTGTCTGCGTCGGGATTCTACCCGGTTGTTGCTATTACCTTCGATGCTGATCAGGTAGTTATTAGATATTTCTTTGACCAATCCTACGTGGTTGATGCGTTTAGCCTTGGCGCCGTATATACCGAATATGCTAGCTTTGGAGATAAAATCGCGAATATGCGAATTCGAAAATTTGTTTTGCTTCCAATACACCCGAGCCTTTGGAAATAGTGCCGGGCTCCAGGGATTGCGGGGCTGTGATAACCCCGCTTGTCCATAACACCATGACACGAAACTTGCGCACCAGTCGTAGCCTTTGCCCAGGTCGGTGTAGCGGAGGTATTCTTCCACGCGCTTTCCGTCGTTGTTGCCAGTAGCTTCTTTTACGCCTACCTCGGCAGAAGCAATCTTAATGATATTGATTCTGTCCTCCATGCCAGAAAGCGTATCTTCTACGCCACTCAAGCCGTGGCAGGGCTTTTCCTTTTTTCCGGAAAAAGGAAACAAAAGCTCGTCGCTGGATATTTCTAAAACAACGGATTGTGCATCCACCTTCAAATTTTTAAAAATATCAAAGGCGGCATTTTTCACCATCGTACAGATAGAACGACTGACACGGGCTGAATAAATCGGCCTAGATTTTAAAACACTACTTCCACAGCCATTATCACTGCATACAACAGTAAGAAGAAGACCGAAAAATAAAGAATACATTGTTGCCATGAGGATAGTTGGTTAAAGTGATAATCAAACTGTTTACGGAACGATTGAAAAGGATGCCACAGCAGCTCCTGCAGCCATATGCTGATATAGACAGCAAGCCAGCCGACCAGCAGTCCGAAGGCCGCAACAGTAAGTGTTCCGAAATCTAAGATACCGATAGCAGGATCGAGCAGCTGCAATACGGTAGATACCATGATCCAGCCGATGACCAGCGCCAGAAAGCCAAAGAATAGCTTTTCTTTTATAGAGAGTTGTCCCTGCCAGCCCTGGGCCAGCCACAAAGGGCGAGTTGTTGTTGTCATGTTATGTAGTAAAAATGTTAGCGGATTAGAACAGTCCCAAATAGAGGCTGTTGGAGAAGGCCTTTTGCTCCTTGTCGTGTACAATCAGGTAGAGATGTACCGGCAGTTCTTCCATACCATCGGGGAGCTCCATCTGTAGCTGCCATCATCCTCGGTGGCTTTATCATTGATTTGGTAGCTCTTGCATCCGCAGGGGCTATTCTTTACGCCCCCCTCCTCTTCCACAGGTGGCACCAGATCTATTAAAGGGTGTTACGGTACGCAGTCACTCCATTTTTGCCAGCCTTCTCAGCCAAGCTATCCATTCTGGAAAAAATAAACCATTTCTTGTGCAGATCTTTCAGTGAGGTCTCAATTACTTTACCGTCATTTTCCAGGGTAATACCTGTACACCACTACGTATCAGGCTTTCTTCACCACCATAGATCAAATGAGGTATTACGATTTGAGGCTCGGCCAATTCTGCGAAATGCTTTAAGTTTTTAAATAAGGGAGCGCTTATTGTTTGAGTGGATTTTATCTCATACACGTCAAATCCATGGGCATTCTTGAGCAAGAGGTCAAGCTCTATTCCGTTATGATCCTGCCAAAAATAATATTGAAGATGCTGATAGCTGTTTTCATTAAATTTTTGAAAATTGGCAATTACAAAATTTTCAAA
>NZ_WFKN01000014.1:0-79935 GCF_011007405.1 Sphingobacterium sp. xlx-130 | reverse complement strand
TTCATCGGGGATCCATCGGGGATCGACCGTGTTTTGAAAGAATCAAGGCCGGACAAAGGCAGGCCTTGGGCAGAACGAAGACTCCCCCTGTCTTCGCCCGTTCTACCGGCACTGCGCCCTACCTCCCCGCTCGTCATTGCGATGAGCTTCGCGAATAAGCAACCCCGAAGGGCTCATCGTAGATAATCTATTGTTTTGTTCTATCGGGCGACTAGAAAGATCTTTGTCACTCTGTCCACAGGACAGTCCTTCCCCACCCCTAAAAAATGTTTCATTTTTCAAGGTTTTAAATTGTTTTTCAATGGACTTGAAGAACTCGCTACACGAGGTTTTCGAGTTCATTAGTGTAACCTAATGAAGGCGGGACTGAGAGCTTATCCTATCAATAACCAACCATACCTAATCCTTGATCAGGCCACACCGTTCAACAAAATAGTAAACTGAATATCAAGAATTTGCTTAATTTAAATTCAAGTAAAATAATCGGTTTATAATGCACATCGCAAGAACTAGAAAAGTCATCAATAATGACTAAGCCTCCGAAGCTACTCCGGGGCCGAAATAATGTTTTTTGTTCTTTTTTTTAAGCTCATACTCGCTATTGGTTAACGAGTCTTGCGTGGGTAGCTCCTTGATACATGTGGGGCTACAAACCGTCGTCACAATAAAGTTTCTCACGCCTTACACGACACGGAATTACAGCAGCGCCCACATCTACCATCTAGGCAAATATAGCATAAAAGTATAGACATGGGTGTTTAATCTGCTGCCTTGCGTCGTGGCGTGAGAATATTGTGACGGCAAGACTCTTAGTTTAAACACCTAAGTTCTTTAGAAAACAAACGTTGTCTTCTATATAAATCAAAGACAAGTAATCTAATTACAAAAAAAGAATTAAATGTCGCTTTTTGTAATCTGGTAAGATTTCATATTTGACTTATGTCGAGTATAAACAGAGAGGTAATCACTAAAAACATACTTAAATTAATTGATGCTAATGGTATCGATGATAAAGACTTTGCAAACCTCATTGAGAAATCAACAAGAACATTAGCTAGAATTAGAAACGATGAAGCCCTATTTAATGTTGAAGCAATTAATATAGCAAGTTTATTTTTTAAAAAATCATTAACGGAATTAAACATTCCGGATATCCAGATTGAGGATAATTCTCGCAATACGCTTAAGGATATTCATAAAGATAATGTTTCTTACTATAGCCTGTTAGAAAAGCGTCCAAGTATTACTTATGCTATAATTCATTATTTATTAACTAACGAAGAGTTTTGTTCAAAGGGTATGATTGTCGACAAAATCAAAAAGCTTTTCGAATCATTTGGCTGGAAATATTCCAGTTCGTATATCTCTAGTTCAATGGTTAGGAATAATAAATATATAGCTTTTTCAGGCACCGAAATAGTTAACGGAAATGAGGTAAATATCTATAAATCTACAACGAACCTGCCATTGAATGGCAGATCGAAAGCCGTAAGAGAGACCTGCTGGATTTAAACTTATTGGACCAATCCGTCTACGTAAACTTTTTAAATCGAACCCATTCTGATGTCAATATTGAACTTGTGCTCAGTAAGATAGATGGTATGAGAAAACAGACTGGAGAAAGGAACCCGCACTCTTGGAACATAGTGGACACCGATGAATTTATTTATTGGATAAGTAATTGATATTCAGCAACTGCAAAGCAGAAATCGAACAACCTATCCGTCCCCTATTACTCGCCAACGCATTAAAATACCGCAACAGCACGAAAGGACTGCCAAAGATATCAACAAGGAAAAAGGATGATAATGCGAGGTTTGTTTATGGGTTAAATCTATAAAGTATCTCGTCCTGAAATCACAATATTTCGCTTTAGCAATCGAATAGCGGAGACAACTTAAGTAAGTAGTTCTTAAATTAGTATTGAAACTTTGAAGAAACCGGAAGTTTAACGGGTACTAAATTGAGTCCTTCCTGAAATCTGATTCGGATGCATAGATCTAATCTTAATGATTTTTGAATTAAAGAATGTATCCCTTAGTTTCTAAATTATTAAACTATGGAAAAGAACACAATTTCATTATAGATTGTAAATACTAAGGCAGCAGGTATTGATGTCGGGTCCCGTATGCACGTTGTTGCTGTGGATCAAAATGTTGAGAATGTAAGATCCTATGGGGTCTACGCCAAAGATAATGATGATATGATTGAATATCTCAGCAGTCATGAAATTAGTACTGTAGCAATGGAAAGTACCGGTAGCTACTGGCAAACACTTTTTAGTGCTCTACAAAATTCAGGATTTGAAGTGATTTTAGTTTCAGGAAGTCAAACCAAAAATGTAAAGCTATAAACGTATAAGACCTCTTGCCAATAACTAGAAAAGTTTTTCTTGCCCCTTTAAGGAAGCCTTGAAAACAACGAGCTTTTCGCGTTGCATTAACAGCGTATGTATCTCCTAAAGAACTTGACTTGGCAATGCATAACAAATAGCCACATCTTGGTACTTCTGTGCATAATGGGCTGTCCGAATTTTACGAATAATAGCCAACTTACGATCTAGTGAAGATCTAAATTGATCGTTTTAATTGCTTAAATTCCATTTAAAACAACTTTAATTTTTATTCTTTTAAATAATTGAGTTATTTTCCACCTAGCGTATCTACACACAGGAGGGGATACAAAACAAAGAGTTAAAATTGCAGAGTTGCAAAATTGTAAATATCATTTTTATAGAAGGTAAATTAAAAGATCTGTTCAAATGATTAAATCAAGAAGAAAAACATTAATAAACAAAAAAGGGGCTGTCTCAAAAGAGACGGCCCCTTAACTATTTCACGTTTTGCTCTCCCATATAGCCTCCTTTCTATTATTACAATAGTTTCAAATTAACCTTGTATAAATGCAGATACGGGAATATAACCTTTGTTTTCTAAGAATTGTGCGTCTGGTACTTCTATTTTAAAGACATGACTCCCTTTTTTGAGTCTCCCCAATTCGATCACTCGAGTAGGTATCAGAGCACCTGGACACCAGTTTGAGAAAGATTGCCACTCCTTATCGGTACGCGGCTTACGTCCATAAATACCATTTCCTTGCGTATTATAAACCCGATATGGCTCACAACTTGGCTCTCCGGGAATGTAGTTCAGCACCAGTTTACCATCCAAGTAAACATTGTGGATGCGCCGGGTATATTCCTCCCCTCCTCTGTTAGCACCGTGATTCGATGTAATGAGATAAATTTTTGCATTCTCAATATTAGCGTCTAATACCAGTGTAATCTCTTTCACCGTTTTGCCTAAGGTATCCGTATTTTTATAGTTGTTCAATTTGTAATCATAAACAATACTCTTCATTTCGGTAAGCTTCTTTTTCTTGACATTTTTCTTATTTATAATAAATGATAAGTTACCAATAAACACATCCTTTCTACCTTCACAACCTTTCACCTCTTTTTGTGCCGCTGATGAAACACCAAACATGCTTAACCCGATATAAAAATCATACTGTGCATTCATTTTTTTATCCAACAATATTTGAGCAATATGATCGACATTCCAAATATAAGGAACCTCATTCGGGCTCTTATTTTTATCCATGAATGGTGTGATAAAACGGCCTATTTCAATATGAATAGCATCTTTACTATAAGTCTGTCCCTTTTCAACTAGTGCTAAAGACACATTGGCGATACGATCATAATTGTCACAAGCAGGTTTTAGGAGGACCTGCATTTCTAAAGTGCCATTTATTCTTTTCAGTTCAGGAGCAGTCAGTTTTCTGACATATGTTGTATTGGTCCGAATAATCTCAGGAGGAACTTGATAATCTACTAAATTGGCATATCCATCAAAGAATAAGGCATCTTTAAAAATTGATATATTATCTTTTTCTATTTCAGCTGCTTTTTGACTAAAACCACTTATAGTCAAAAATATCACAGCTGCCATTAGGTACTTCATATTTGTTTGGTCTATTTTATTATAATAACGTCGTTGAGGTAAATTATCGCTCAACGACGCAAATATATTATAATTCCTGAATATGTTAATTTCTACTTGGCCAGTTCTTTTTCAAGCATTTGTTTCAATGCTGGATTTGAGGGTCTAGGCGCATCCACACTCACTATTTTACCTTCTTTATCAAAGACCATAAAACGAGGGATACTGGTAATCTTATAATCATCCGATATCTTAGACTTTGCTCCGGCAAAAAGCTGAACTCCACCTAAGTCTGCATCGTTGACCATTTTGGACCATTTTTCTTTATCCTTCAGTTCGTCTACAGATATACTGATAATTACGACATCCTTTCCCTCCATTTCCTCTTCTATTTTTTTTAGAGCAGGTATTTCCTTCTTACATGGACCACACCATGTTGCCCATACATCTACCAGGACTACTTTTCCTTTTTGGCCACTTAACGACACCATCTTCCCATGGACATCTGGATATTCGAAATCAGAAGCTATCCCTCCGGGCTTTTTCTCGTAAAACCGGGCTCCTGAATTTTCAGCTCGCCTTTTTTGACTTTCTGTTTTAAAGTACTGCCCATAATTATTCATCATGTCCGTATAATGATCATATGTTTTTATTTTCGGTATTTGAGTATACAATATATATTCAGCTTTTTGACGATCAGTGGCCAACAGCCCGAGCTTTCCAGCCATATCCAAATTATTGTCTGAAGCAAAATCAACATACTCTTTTAAGTAACTTTTACCATAATGGACACTAAATAATTTATCATTTGGAAATTTATTTTTGCTTACAATAGAACCATAATAAGCGGGGTAATCCTCTTTTTTAGGAGTGGGTGCCCATGGAGTGGATGGCAACCGCAGGAAACTCAGTGCATAAAAATCAATATCATAAGTAGTAACCTCTTTCATCAATTCATTAAAATAGAGGTTATTTGTTCTTATCCCTTTCCTAAATTCATCAGTTTGTGAAGCGATTGCAGTCAGTTCAGGAAAAAAATCTTTGTAGCTGCTCAAATCTGATTTAGATAAAATAGTCATAGGGTGCACTGACATTCTTTTTATTTTTTTTGTAAAAGTCAACCATTTGTCCAGAACTATATTTTCAGGGGTATTTTCGCCAGTAAATTCGGCGTGTACACCATCAATTGTCAGTTCTGCTTTATCAGCTGGCTTAAGATAAACAGGAAACTGTCCTTTTGAGATATCTGGAGATCCTAGAACATAAAAGCCTTCAGATTCAGGAATAAATAAAAAGCCAAAGAAACCATTTTTAGATAGATTGCTTGTCGCAATTACTTTTGGCTCTCCATCTTCTATTTTCATCAAAGAGATATTGTCTTTTATACTTGCGTGTTCTGCTTTTACGGTTCCGCGTATTTCACTTACTTGAGCAACGGTTGCTGTAAATCCAACGAGCAAGGCAGCTGATAAAATTATTTTTTTCATTTGAATAAGTTTTTTACCCTGTGACAAGGTATAATGAATTTTATATTGATAGTAATTAAATATAGGTCGAAGATTTTTAATATAGAAAATAACTTCGGTATTATTTTGCTAATACCGCCTCAAGCATAGTTTTCAACTATCGATCAGAAGCATATGGATTATAAGCTTTTATAATTCGGCCTTCTTTATCAAAAAGCATAAATCTTGGAATGTTCTTTATTTTATATTATTGACCGATCTCGTTCTTCAGGCGTATAGCAACTGGAAACATGATATCCTTTCTTTTAAAAATACGGATGACAAGTGGTAGGGCGAAAACTAAAAGTAATTGAAATAATATAATGTCTTTCAATGTGATTAATTTGGTCTTGAACCCCATCTCCTCTACCATATAAATAAACATAAACTTTAATACAGCATTTTTTTCTTTCGGGGATGTTTCAAAGGAAAACGTCTTACCAAAAAAAACAATAAATGAAATATCTCAAGACAGAGGCAGAATATTAAACCGAGCCATGGCCCAACAGGCGTTGGTAAGAGACAGCGAAGTCCCTAACAGCTGATGCACAGAATGTTGCTTGACCAATCTGACTTTTAGGGAGTGTGTTTTTTATCTCTTCAAAGATCCATTTTCCCAGTTCGTTGATAACAGGCAGTGATTCGGTCAGACGGATTTCTTTGATCTGTTTGGCGTCAAGCTCACCTTCTTTGACGCGACTTTCTATAGCGTAAAGTTTTTGAATCATGAATAATGCCTTTTCAGCTCTTTGCTTATCATTATCCAGTGCTTTTTCAAACTCATTGCGCACATGTGCCCAGCAAGCAAGGTGTGTCACCTCTTTCTTTTTACCGTATTTTTCATACACTGCATAACCATGAGCAAAAGGATCCATCCGACAATATGTCGAATGGATCCTCTTGCTCGTTTTGATAAGATGTTATATCCCAACCGAGTTCAAAGTACGTTTTTTAAACGACTACTCGTATCCGGGATTTTGTTTCAGATTAGGATTATTGTCAATCTGATTAATGGGGATCGCAAATAGTTCCCGATTCACATCTTTGGTTGCTTTATGATCCCACCAAGTGCCGTTGATAAATTCTCCAAAACGAATTAGATCCGTTCGTCTTTTGCCTTCGAAAATAAACTCTCTTCCTCTTTCTGCCAAAAGCTCTTTCAAAGTCAAGGTGGTGACAGTGTATTTTTCGGTTGGCCAATCTGTTTGATCAAAAGCGCGTTTACGAGATTCGTTAATTAAATTCACAGCTTCACTCGTAGCGACATCTCCATTTTTACGCATGAGAGCCTCTGCTTTATTAAAATAAATTTCCGTCAAGCGATACAGGATATAATCATTTTCCAAATAATTAGGTTCATCCAAAGTTCCTGATTTGTATTTATGGAAACGAGCTCCAGAATTTTCCTCCCCTTGTGTCATTGATCCTTGTGAGGTTAAGTCTCCCTCGCTTTCTCTCCTGATCGTATTAACATAAGCGAAGGGTTTGCCGTCCCACTCTTCTGTGCCTAGAATAGGTATAGTGGTGCCGTATTTATATTGAGGGCCAAACAAAAACCACTGTTTTTTACGAAGATCATTCGCTGCATATGCGTCGAAAGCACTTGGAATTACGACGAAAGCATTCCATCCGCCATAAGCTACTTTCAAGACATCCTTCATGTTGTCATATCCCATAAAGAATCCGCCCCAACCAAAATTCAACCCTCCCCTTCTACTAAATTGAAACTGGAACAGAGATTCTTTATGAAAATCGTTCGCGTTGGAAAAAACGGAGTTAATATCTGCGCTAAGCTGAGGAATGCCGTCAATCCCGCCTCCTTCGCCCAAGATAATTTTATTGCAGGCGGCAATACAATCGTCCCACCTTGCTGTACCGGTCCATTTCTCGGCATTCAAATACAACTCTGCCAACATGGCATAAGCCGATGCTTTAGAAACCTGACCTATAGTTTCTCGACTTGTCAGAGGCAACTGATCAATATTATTGTTGATTTCGCTCTCTATAAACTTGAAAACTTCGGCGCGCGACTTTGTCTCGGGGTTGATCGGATCGCCGACTTTAGTAGCGATAGGCACATTACCCCACATATCCATGATTTTCAAGTAATGAAAGGCACGAAGGACCTTTAGTTGTGCTAAGATAGTAAGCCCTTCGTTTTCTGTCATACCTATTTTAGGCAAATTAAGACCTTGTATATCATTAATCGCATTATTGACGTAGCCTACCCCTTCCCACATTCCCCTCCAGGCATTACGAATACGAGACTCATTACTTGTCCAAGTATGGTAGTGCATACGAATATGATCGCCAGAATCGTAGCCATGCTTCCCTTTCTGCGGCCAAGCCAACTGATCAGCGGATAACTCGGAGTGGTAATAATACCCACTACCACCTGTAGGAGCTAACCACGACTGCATGTGCGTGTACGGGCGAAGCGCCGCCTGCATAACCTCTAATTTATTACTATAAAAGTTATCCGCTTTTATTTCGCTATATACTTTCTCCTGTAAATCTGTACAGCTGAGGAACGTCCCTCCTATTAAAGCTGATGATATAAGTCCTACTATTAATCTATTAGATCTTTTCATTTGTCTATCTTTTTTATTTAGAAACCAACATTTAAACCTATAGTCCATGACTGTGTTCTTGGGTAAAAGGTACGGGTATCAATACCAGCATCAAACCCGGTATCCTGCAACTCGGGATCCAATCCTTTGTAGCTTGTAATAGTAGCTAAATTTCGTGCAGAGGCATATAGGTAGAGATTTCTCACATAATTATTTTGCATCTTGAAATTGTAACCAAAAGTGATGTTATCCAGTTTCAAGAACGATCCATTCTCTAAGTAATAATCGGAATATTGAGGATCATCATTAATTTTTTTATTTCTATCAAAAGCACTCTCAAATACGTTATTCGGTAGCCACTTCTGATTACCAAAAAACATATCGGCAGTGTTCAAAATGTCGTATTTAAACTTACCTCTGAAAAATACGGTTAAGTCAAAACCTTTATAGGAAAACCGATTGGATAAGGATGCCTGAAATTTAGGTACACCATTACCGATATAGGCCAGATCATTTTCATTGATTTCTGATGCTCTTCCTGTAGAGCCGTCGGCTTTATAAAACAACCACTTCCCTTCGTCGGTAAAACCAGCAAAACGTTTACCGTAGAATGATCCGATCTCTCCGCCCTCTTCCAAACGAATAGCATCACCTAAGTTGCCCGGAGAAGGAAGCCCGCCAAAAGTCATCCAACTACTCTTAAAACGGTCATTAGACATTTTAGTTAGATTGTTTTTTTGGTAGTTTCCAGTAAAATTGATATCCCACTGAAAGTCATTTCTCTGCATTGCAGTTGCTGAAAGCTGTAGCTCGATACCCTTATTGGATACTTCGCCAACGTTGTACCAGATTAAGTTTTTCACAAAAGCCGGCTGTTGCGCTGTGTATTCGTTTAACAAGTCTTTAGTTTTCCTATTATACACATCAACACTACCCGTGATACGATTATCCAATAGACCGAAATCAAGACCAATATTTAACTCGGCTTTTTGTTCCCATTTTAAATTAAGATTAGGGTTCGACGAGGGGCCATAAGTTTGATAGTAATTTCCATTTTGAGGATATACACCTCCAGTAGATAATAAAATCAAAGACTTATAGTTAGGAAATCCTTGGTTACCGGTAACACCATAACCAATTCGTATCTTAAGATCATTCACGATATCCCTATTGGAAAAAAACTCTTCATTACTGATATTCCAACCGGCGGAAACAGCGGGAAAATTCCCCCATTTATTATTATCGCCAAAACGAGAAGATCCTTCGCGACGTAGTATAGCCGTTAAAAAGTAACGAGAATCGTATGTATAATTAACACGTCCGAAAAATGATATTAATTTATTATCCTCTTTGAAGGATCCCAATCCAGGTCGCGGAAGTTTGTCGTTAGATATAGCTGTACCAGCGCCTATATTCCAGTCGAGAAAAGCATCTGTGGTAAAACCACTGTTGGACATCTCAAACCACTCTAAGGTAGAATATTGATAACTATAGCCTAATAACCCCGTAACCTCGTGTTTATCTGCAAACTTCTTTTTGTAATCCGCAGTAATCTCAAATGTTTTACTGTCATTCATTTCGTTCCTCTTGTATGCATAGGCTGTACCCAAATAAGGAGAGTTAGGCCGCTGATCCCAGTCTTTAATGGATCGAAACTGTCTATCGTTCCAACTGTCGCGTACATAAGAACCAAAAGCAGAAACGCTTAAAGACGCTATAATCTGTAACTTTAAGCGGGCATCGCCCGAAAATGTCTGCTGGTTACGTTCTTCAATTCTATTCGCCAAACGGCTTAGCGGATTGAAGTTGTTGTATCCCTGTGTTTCGTAAAAAGATCCATCCTCGTTATATATCGGCGCGGTAGGATTACGCTGTATAGCTTGTTCAAAATACTCGGTCTTACCACCCAATAGATCCGCTTTGTTAAAATTAGCCGCTATATTGGTAGCGAAAGTAAGTCGCTCATTTAAACCTGTTTGTGTAAAACTCAGACGGCCACCAAACTGCTCTCTTTCGTTTTGCTTGGCAATGCCTTTGGCATCTTGATAGTTTAAAGAAGCTCTATAGGTAGATTTATCACTACCGCCACTCGCACTAAAATTATGAAAATGAGAAAAATTATCTTTGTTAATCAGCTCGTTATAAAGATCTGTACTGTGTCCGATATCTAGCGAGGGACGATTCTGCCCCTCAACAACTAATGCTCTAAATCGATCTGCTGAAAGCATAGACGGCCTTCTAGCGACAGACTCTATTTGCCCGTAGGTTTGATAATCAAAAAAAGATGTTCCTGCTTTTCCTCTTTTGGTAGTTATTAAGATAACACCACCATTGCCCCTTGTTCCATAGATTGCTGCTGCCGAACCATCTTTAAGCACGTCAATAGACTCGATATCGCCCTGTTTAACTAAATCCAAGTTACCTCCAGGTATACCATCGATAACAATCAAAGGCGAATTTCCTCCCTTCATAGAGGCCATGCCACGTAATTGGATACTGGAGCCAGAATTGGGATTGCTACCTTGTGTACGTGTAATGTTCAATCCCGCGACTTTGCCCTGCACTAGATCCATCGGGCTCCGCATGCCTCCTTGATTAAAGTCTTTCTCTTTTATGGAAGCAACAGCTGAAGTAATCTCGCTCTTTCTCTGTGAACCATAACCAACCACCACTACTTCGTCCAGTGTTGAGCTATCGGCAGTTAATGTGATAGTTAGAGCGGAGCCAGAAACTGTAATCTCACGAGCGGTATAGCCCATGTAAGAAACTATTAAAATCTCCCCGACTGCGGCTTGTATTTGAAAACGCCCATTTGAATCGGTCTGTGTAGCAACTTTGCCTCCTTTTAAAGAAACTGTGACTCCAATAAGAGGTTCTCCTGTCTCTCCATCATGAACAACCCCCGAAACAGACTGAACACTTTGTGCCACAGAAAATCCACTGGCTGAAAATTTGGGGGTCGTCAGTGCATAAATCGGACTGACATCGGTGCTGAATAGAGCGAATGGTAGTAATAGCCAGGAATTTCTCTTGGTTTTAAAATTGATAAATTTTCTCATAAGTAATCGGTTAGTGCTTGTACATAAGTTTAGTTTGTTAAAAATAATTGTTAATCAAAATAACAACTCCTACGATGGTTTTATTATTTAGTAAGTCTATATTATAAACTATAAATGCACTTCAAATCGGGTTAAAAAAACCACTTGAACACATACTAACTACCAAATTCTGCTCCTCGCTGCTTTGAATCAAATAAAAGGAAATACAGCTTCAGAAGCTCAAGACACCTTCTCCTTTATCCCAAATAATTTGTTGCAAAAGATTACATCTAAAACAACCATATTTGGATCCGTGATGCGAGAAAAGCTAAACTTCAGTTAGTTATTATATACATTAATAATGAGCTGAAGTACTTCAAATAATTAGCAATTTGAAGATACGGCTCATTGTCAAATGAACTTGTTAATCAAATGTTATTCGCTTGTTAACAACTTGTTAATAGATAGAAATTAGGTGCTTGGTGCCCTAAAAATGAACCCGACTTTATAAACGGTTTCTAGCTGTACATTACGAGAGTAAGACAATAACTTGCGTATTCGAGAAACAAAAACATCTAAGCTTCGGCCAAGAAAGTAGTCGTTCTCGCCCCAAACAGCCAACAAGATGTCTTCTCTCCTCAAAACACGATTTGTATTTAAGGCAAAATATTTCCAAACCTCAAACTCTCGCTCTGTTAGGCTGACCTGGTGTTTGTTGGGAAATGATAACATCATTTGATCTTGGAGCAATCGAATATCTCCAATAATCAAATCAGAAGTTTGACGCACCTGTTGACGGTTTATAATATTATGAATACGCCAGGAAAGCTCTTCAATATCGAATGGTTTTGTAACGTAATCTTCTCCGCCAAGCTTTAATCCTCGGATCTTACTTTCTTTATTATCTCGAGCTGTTAAAAATATAAATCGCTGTTGAGGATAGATTAACAGTACCTTTCGTAGCAACTCAAAACCATCCATATCGGGCATCTGAATATCTACCAAAAGAAGGTTAAAAGTATTCAATTGTAATGAGGACAAAGCTTCTGTAGCGTTTTTGCTCCAGGTGATATCAAACCCGGATGATCGCAAGTAATAGGTAGTCTGCTCGCCGAGGTCTAAATCGTCTTCTATCAAAAGAATCTTGTTTTTCATAATGTACTTTATTTATACTTTGGGATTGTAATTTTAAAAGTAGTACCTGTATTCAGTTTGGATCTAACCTCAATTGTCCAATTATGTGTAACAACCAACCGTCTTACATAATAAAGACCTAAGCCTATACCACCCCGATTTCTAGATGTTTTACCTTGATAAAAACGATCAAATACCCGCTTTTGATCTTCTTCTGAAATACCTATACCATTATCGGATACAGATAACGACAATCTATCATCTATTTCTTTTAGTTCCACTATTACTTGAATAAAGTCAGAATCATTAAACTTGACCGCATTTTGAACCAAATTAATTAAAACAGTTGTAAAAAGAAACAAGTTGTATTTGATGTAAAGGTCTTTTGCCTCTAAATGCGAGTGAATAATGATCTTCTCGTTCAGTTGGAATTTTAACCGAAGATCATTTAATACAGTCTCAAGATCTTGAACTATGGGCTGCTCTGTCTTCTCAATGCATACTGGATCAAACATGCTCGCGTAGATAACCTTATCCATGAGGTTGTTTAAACGATCTGATTGCCTCTCGATAATAGACAAGCCCGATATTATGGTGTCCATACGCAGTTTATCTACTGCTTCACGTTGAAGGTTCTTAACACAGACTTTAATGGTCGATATCGGGGTTTTATATTCATGGGTTATGCTATTGACAAAATCACTGATTATTTCGTTCATTTTTTTTTGCTTTATCCAATTGTTGAATGTTACAAAGTATACAAATAACAGGAGTAGAATACTGATACCTGAAAGAAATAATAGCGGTAAAATCCCAATGAGGGTATGCCAAATAGCGTGATCTTGTTGAATATACAATGCAAAACCAAACCTGTAGGTATAAGGAATCGGATCGGAAACGGTAATAGTGGATACTAGGCTGGAAGGATGAACAATATCCCATTTGCCCGAAAGTAAGGTTGGTTGAAAAGCTTGATCGGGTTTGTACCCAAAAGGTAGATACTCTTTGCCATCAAAAGTGATCAAAAAGGTGTGTATCACTAATGTGTGGTCAATAGTATCGGCATCTAAACCTTGCTCAAGGTAAATATTGTACAGGAGGGAATCGATGTTATTATCTTTTTTCAAAGCTACTAGAATGTCTCGATAGAGATCATTACTGATAGTATAAAGTTTTGAACTGTTTGCTTGATGTAGCATTTCCAGTTCTTTTAGCATTTCTACCGACAGGATGCTATCAATGATATGTTGCCCTCCTGGAAATAGCTTATCATTAATGATGGCTTTTTCATACGCAGCCTTTATCCGCTCTTTCTCAACGCGAAATAGCTCGGTATTTTTGGTCTCGTATGCGTCTGAAATAAGCTTATAATGCAGTCCTAATAAAATAATAAAACAGAGGCTTGCCGTAACTTTTAACATAGTACTGGACAACAAGCGCTCTTTCGTCTTCTTTAGCATGAAATAATTAGTTAGTATTTCTCAAACCTAAATAAATCGCATAATATTTACCAATAACGTGTTACAAAAGCAGCACTATTAACAAGTCGTTAACAATCCGGAGGAATCAGTTCTTTAGTTTTTTTCTCATTTTGCATAAAGAAAGCTTTTAATAAAGTTCGTAATGATGAAAATGCTAAATATTGATTAATATAAACGGTTTTATGAAAACATTTCAAATTATTGAATCAAATGAAAACTATGATGCAATAGTTGTAGGTTCGGGGGCTGGAGGTGGTATGGCAGGATATATACTTGCCCATGCTGGCTTAAAGGTACTTATGCTCGAGGCAGGGCCTTTTTACGACCCAGCGATAGACGCTTTACAGCTCCGCTGGCCATGGGAATCACCGAGAAGAGGGGCTAGCACAACTAGGCCGTTTGGTGATTTTGATGCCGCATATGGTGGTTGGCAAATAGATGGCGAGCCTTACAGCAAAACAAATGGGACAGAATTTGAATGGTTTCGAGCCCGGATGTTAGGTGGAAGAACTAACCACTGGGGCAGAATTTCGTTACGAATGGGCCCCGATGACTTTCAACCAAAGGATGACCTCACTGACGCATGGCCGATTACCTACGATGAAGTGAAGCCTTATTACGATCGCATAGACCGTATGATAGGTATTTACGGTACTGTAGAAGGTATACATAATGAACCTGATGGGATTTTCTTAAAACCACCTAAACCACGCTTGAATGAGCTCTACATCCGTAAAGGAGGTGCAAAAGCTGGAGTCCCAGTAATTGCAGGCCGCGGTTCTGTACTGACAGAGCCTTTGCCCGGAGCGAAAGACCGAGGCACATGTTTCTATTGCGGGCAATGTGGCCGGGCATGTAAGGTATATGGCGACTTTTCGTCTTCATCGTGCTTGGTTATTCCAGCGATGAAAACTGGTAATCTCAAGGTTATTGATAATGCCATGGTACGGGAAGTACTGACAAATGACGAAGGGCAAGCTATCGGTGTTTCTTATGTGGATACTAAAGACCTGCAAGAGTATACTGTAAAAGGTAAAAAGATAATATTAGGAGCTAGTGCGTGTGAAAGTGCACGTTTAATGCTGAATTCTAAATCAACGGCGCACCCTAACGGTATTGGAAATAGCTCAGGCTTGGTGGGGAGATATCTACACGACTCGACAGGAGCCGGTCTTAGTGGTTTTCTTCCTCAACTCCTAGATAGAAAAAGGTACAATGAGGATGGTGTTGGTAGCGTACACATATACTCACCCTGGTGGTTAGACAACAAAAAACTAGATTTCCCCAGAGGGTATCATATTGAATATGGAGGAGGAATGCGGATGCCGTCCTACGGAATTTTTGGTGGAACAGCTGAGTTGGGAGATAAAATCCCTAGTAAAGACGGAAAACCAATGGGAGAAATGGGATATGGCAGTGGATTGAAAGAACAATATAGACGTTTTTATGGTTCAAATGTGGGTATGGCCGGTCGCGGTACAGCGATAGCAAGAATAGACAACTACTGCGAAATAGACCCTAATAAGGTGGATAAATTCGGTATTCCAATATTGCGTTTCAATTATAAATGGGCAAATGAGGAAATTCTCCAAGCGAAGCACATGCAAGAAACTTTCCAATCTATTATGCACGAAATGGGTGCAGTTATAACATCTAAAATACATGGCGCAGATACACTCTATGGTCTAGAAGCTCCAGGGAAAATCATACATGAAGGCGGTACGACACGTATGGGAAATGATCCAAAAAAATCTGTGTTAAACAAATGGGGACAGGCACATGACTGCAAAAATCTATACGTGGTAGATGCAGGACCTTTTGTACAACAGGGAGACAAAAACCTAACATGGACTATCCTAGCCCTCTCTATGCGTACGGCAGAATACATACTTGAAGAAAATAAAAAATTAAACAGCTAATGCTATGAATAGAAGAGATTCACTAAAAGCACTTGGTTTTCTAGCAGCAGGAACTGGAATTCTTACAAAATCTTGTAGCCAAGAAAAACAAAGCAATAGTTCGAATGCAACAAAAAATCTTAACGATAAGTTGCCCGGTATTCAAGACTTTGAACATGAAAGAAATTTAAACTTATACGAAGAGCAGTTTTTTTCTGAACATGAGATGGCTACCATTACAATACTGGCAGACTATATTATTCCAAAGGACGACTTTTCAGGGAGTGCTTCGGAAGCTGGCGTGCCCGATTTTATAGAGTTTATGGTTAAAGATATGCCAGAATATAAAACGCCGATGCGAGGCGGGCTAAAATGGATAGATATCCGTTGCCAAAAAAAATTTGGGCAGGCATTTAAGAACTGTAAAGAAAACCAGCAGGTAGCCCTCTTGGATGAGATCGCTTTTCCTTCGAAAAACAATCCTGAAGTGGAGCAAGGTGTTAATTTTTTTAAGACTCTACGGAATTTAACCGCATCAGGATTTTATACCTCGAAGATTGGAATTGATGATTTAGGTTATGTGGGCAACAAACCGGGAGTTTGGACTGGTGTGCCGGAAGACGTATTGAAAGAGCATGGATTTAGTACGAATGAGGGGTAAATAGAAGCTTATGTGATTTCCAAAGGTTATTAAATCCAAATGGGAATGTCCCACCGTCGAATGTGTAACGCCTATTGGGGAGGATAAGGTAATAGCCTCTATAACAAAAAAGATAGGTATTGTCTTTTCCAAACCAATGAAAGATGGCACCTCGATAAAGTTTTCCGAAAAAGGTAGAGCGTACTTTCCTCTCGAAAAGATCATAGGTTTTAGCGAAGACAGAAAGACGCTATGGCTTGAATTGAATATCCAGAAAGATAAAGCGTACGAATTTGTCGTTACCGATAGGGCATTCCAGTCTGAAGATGGATACCCTCTAAAAGAGACAGAATATTTAATTCAATTTGAGATATGTAACCTGGCATCGTTATCATTAATCTTTATTTAAAGATTGATCAACAATTTATTAAAGACCAGTGCGTCATATTTGACCTTAAGATTTGATTATAGCAGGATAATTGTAATCTTTGTGTAGTTATAACATGCAAATTATGGACACCATAAGATATTATCCTCTAGGCGATCGATCTGTCGTCTTGTCTTTTGGTGACCATATTTCGGAAGAAGTGAACATACAGATAAGAAAAGTAGTAGCTTGTCTTGCGAACTGGACTAAGTCTGGTATCGTGGAGTATGTGCCCGCCTATACGACAATAACCATCTACTACGATCCGCTGACGATTCGATATGAGGAGCTAATCAAATCGCTCTCCGACGTATTAAAAAATATACCGGAACAGCAGCCCCAATCCATTATGGTAAAGGAAATCCCGGTTTATTACAATGGTCCTGATCTGGCATACGTGGCACAGTATAATGGGCTGAGCGTGGAAGAAGTAATCCGTATACATAGTAAGAATGAGTATCTGGTATACATGATCGGGTTCGTACCCGGTTTTCCGTATTTGGGTGGTATGGATAGCAGTATCGCGACACCACGCAAAGAAGTGCCCCGACTGAAGATCCATGCCGGAGCGGTGGGTATTGCGGGACAACAGACCGGTATCTATCCTATGCAAACACCAGGAGGTTGGCAGATCATAGGTCATACACCACTACGACTGTTTGATGTGCATCGGGATAAACCATCCTACTTGGAAGCTGGTGATCGGCTACGGTTTGTGACTGTCGATAAAGAAGATTTTGAGCATTTAATACAGGACAATTATGGGTATTAGGGTGTTCAAAGCGGGGCTACTGACGAGTATACAAGATCTCGGTCGATACGGGTACCAACGATATGGGATAGCGGTATGCGGTGCTATGGATACCTGGGCATTGCAGCTGGGAAACGCCATCCTAGCCAACAAAGAGGGAGAGGCTGCGATAGAGTGTACGAATCTGGGGCCTACGCTCTATTTTGAGAAAGACCAATTGATTTGTATAACTGGAGGCGACCTATCTCCTACCATAGATGGAACACCTATAGCGATGTGGAAGCCGGTTTTTGTACCGCAAGGAGGAGCGCTTTCTTTTGGAAAAACTGTTTCGGGATGTCGCAGTTATATCTGTTTTTATGGAGGACTGGACATTCCTGAGGTATTAGAAAGCCGCTCCACGTATATCAAAGCCGGAATAGGCGGATATGAGGGCCGAGCATTAAAGAAACACGATCATATCGGATTTCGTAGCCCTTATGTGGGGGCAAAAACTGAGTTTAACTGGCAGATGAATCCTTCTCTATACGGTGATCTTGCCATCCGGACGATCCGGGTCACGGCGGGCCCACAATTTGAGCGCTTTGATACGTCTGCGCATCTAGACTTCCTGTCCGGTACTTTTACTTTAAACCGTGCTTCTGATCGTATGGGATATCGCTTGGAATCTAATCCACTACGTCTCAAAGAAAAAACGGAGATGTTGTCCTCGGCAGTCACGTTTGGTACCATTCAGGTACCACCTCAGGGAAATGCCATCGTACTGATGGCCGATCATCCTACCACGGGAGGATACCCCGTGATCGCTCAGGTGGCGACTATAGACCTGCCTTTGCTAGCGCAGATGGCACCAATGGATCAGATTGATTTTAAATTTATTACAATTGATGAGGCGCAAGAATTATTACGTCTCCGCTTCAAAAACTTACAGCAATTAAACCGTGCAATAGCGTTCAAGTATGACGAATAAATACACAGTAGACCTCAACTGCGATATGGGTGAGAGTTTTGGCCCTTGGGCAATGGGTGATGATAAAGCTATACTACCTTATGTGTCGTCGGTAAATATAGCCTGTGGTTTTCATGCGGGCGATCCTTCGACCATGATGCGTACCTTACAACTGGCGGCGGCCTATCCTATACGGATAGGTGCTCATCCTGGATTTCAGGACCTACTGGGTTTTGGCAGAAGGGAAATACAGGTCACACCGCGCGAGGTTTATGAACTGATGGTGTACCAGATAGGCGCTCTTGCAGCGTGTGCCAAGACAAAAGGACTGAAACTCCAGCATGTCAAACCGCACGGGGCACTCTACAATATGGCTGCACGGAAGCGCGACCTTGCCGATGCCATCGCACAGGCGGTATTTGATATAGATCCCGGATTGATTCTATTCGGCCTATCGGGGAGTGAGTCGATCACCGCAGGAAGGGGAAAAGGGCTGACTGTATACAACGAAGTATTTGCTGACCGTACCTACCAGCACGATGGTAGCCTAACACCTAGACAAGATGCAGATGCGCTAATCCATGACTACAGACGAGCTGCACAGCAGGTGATCCGAATGATCAAGGAGGGGAAAGTAATATCAATGCAAGGGCTTGAGGTGGATATACAGGTGGATACCATATGTCTGCACGGGGACAATGCGGAAGCAATTCTATTTGCTAGAAAGATAAATGAACAATTAATAGCTGAGGATATAGAAATCAGATGACCAAAAAAAATACGTCAGCGCTCATTGGTGCAGCACTATTGATGGCTACATCGGCAATAGGTCCAGGCTTTTTGACACAGACAACTGTTTTTACCAAATCGTTGGGCGCCAGTTTCGGCTTCGTGATATTGATATCCATCCTCATAGATATCGGTGTGCAATTAAATATCTGGCGCATTATTGCAGTATCCGAGATGCGTGCTCAGGATATTGCCAATAAGTTGTTGCCTGGTCTAGGTGTCTTTCTTTCATTGCTAATTATTCTGGGCGGTCTGGCTTTTAATATTGGCAATGTAGCCGGAGCTGGACTGGGGCTCGAAGCGTTGTTCGGTATCCCTGTGACCACCGGAGCTATATTATCTGCTTTTATCGCTATTGCTGTATTTTTAAACAGACAGATCGGAAAGGCCATGGATCGCTTTACCCAGGTTATGGCGGGTATTATGATCTTGGCTATTGTTTACATTGCAATCATAGCAAGTCCACCGGTAGTTGAAGCAGCCTTAAGAACGGTGCTACCGCTCAAGATCGACTTTATCGCTATCATTACATTGATAGGGGGCACGGTAGGTGGGTACATCACCTTTGCCGGCGGACACCGTTTGGTCGATGCGGACATCAAGGGAAAGGAGGCTTTGCCCGAGGTTAGCAGAAGTGCAGTAATGGGGATATCGGCAGCATCGCTAGTGCGTATCTGTCTATTTTTGGCGTCATTGGGTATTATACAACAAGGCTTATCGATTGACGATAGCAATCCGACGGCTTCTGTATTTCAGCTTGCTGCCGGAAACTTTGGTTACCGATTGTTCGGTCTCGTTATGTTTGCCGCGGCGGTGACATCTATCATCGGATCGGCATACACCTCCGTTTCTTTCATCAAATCATTTAGCACGAAGATCGCTAAAAATGAAAATTGGGTTATCATCGGATTCATTCTGATTTCGACGATGCTATTTATCGTGCTGGGCAAACCAGTTAATCTCCTGATTATGGCTGGAGCAATCAACGGAATTATATTGCCTATTTCGCTGTCGGTAATGCTGATTGCAGCTTATAAACCAACAATTGTCGGCTCGTATAAGCAGCCTCCATTATTGACGCTAGTGGGAGCAATAATAGTGGTTTTGATGGCTTATATGAGTATCCGGGTGCTAATAGATGTGCTTTAAGCTTCTTTTCGCATTTTGTTTCGGTAGGCCATGTCATTGGCCATTCCATCAGGAAATGAGAAAGGTTGTGATATTTATCCCACAACCTTTCCTATTATTACAGATTTGATACATCTTATTTTTTCTCAGCATAACTCGCCGGATCCAATGCCTTGGGCGACCAGTTTTCTAAGAAGCCTACTACCCTCTTCGTATCATACCCGTGCCCCTGTTCTAGGTGTGCCGTGTTTTGGGTATGCAGACGGTTACCTTTGGCATCGAGAATAACAAATACAGGAAATCCGAAACGTTGAGGGTAACCTAATGAAGACAACAACTTCTCGTTTTTTTGTTCTTTGCTGTAGTTAACATGGACAACTACGTAGTTTTTGTCGAAGGCTGTTTTGACGGTATCATTTTCATGGGTGTATTTATTAAACAACAGGCACCAGCTACACCAGTTACCTCCGATTTGCAGAAACACGTGTTTGTTTTCGGTTTTAGCCTGTTTAAGTGCAGTGGCTATCTCAGCTTCGGCATTGGCATTGGGGTTATAGACTGTGGCTTGCTGGCCCTTTGTGATGAAGACACAAAAGAGCAAAAATGAAAATGTAATAAGGCGCATAACTGAAATTTTAGTGCTGTAAGTAAGCTTGTTTCCAATATTAATGAAAAATTCTGATAATCGGAAGTAAGCGGGGATTGTGTCCCATATTCGGATAGTATTCTCCGGTATCGGCTCAGGCTATTCGCTTCCCTAAAATTTTGAGGCTATGCTCCACGCCGTCAAGTAAAGCGATATCAGGAAGTGTAGCCCATTCTTCAAAACCTAGATACTTAAACAATTTAATACTGGGCTCATTGTGCGCAAAAATAAAACCAAGCACAGTCTTCACACCAAAATTTTGCGCTTTTTCTAAAGAGTGTTGAAGAATGTCTTTTCCTAAACCTTGTCCTCTTTGTGATTCGTGTATATAAATACTGATTTCCACGGTTGCGTCATAAGCTGGTCTCCCATAAAATGACTGAAAACTCACCCAACCGATTATTTTTGTAGAATCGTCTTCTATAACCCATAGTGGTCTTTTCTCCGGATTATGCCGATCGAACCACCCTAATCTACTATCAACAGAAACCGGGACCGTATCTGCAGTAACCATCCTTGAAGCGATGGTCGAATTATAGATATCTACGATCTCGTTTAGATCTGCTTTGTTGGCATCTCTATATGTTAGCCTCATATTATTTATTTTAAATCGTTTGTCCTGGTCTTTAGTAATACTTTATAAAGTAATCATCTCTTTTTTCATCATTATATCAGTCTGCTCGTCTTCGGCTATTACGAAAATATGCTTATCAAACTCTACAAATCCATTTCTTTGATAGAATCGGATGGCTCGTGGATTTTCCTCCGAAACACCCAGCCAGACATAGCTGACCCTCTTTTCTTTAGCTACATCTATTGCTTTATCATACAGGAATCTGTCCTACTTTCTTACCGTGGTAGTTTTGAAGCACGTAAATACGTTCTATTTCTAAGCTACTACTACTGTCTTTCAATTCTGTTTGTGAAGTTCCAAAATTTAGTTTCAAATAACCAATAACGTTTTCATCTTCGACGGCAAAATAAAACCCTGAGTCTTCATCGTTCAATTCTTCAGTCAGCTTTTCAGCAGAAAAACCCTCTTCTAAATATTTTACCATGTTCTCTTATGTATTGCATTTGTATTGACTTTATATGATTTCAAACCGTGTATACTGAGTCGATCCACTTTGATTTTTCGATTGGACCGAGAGGCAGCCAGCACTTCATTTCCAAAATGATGCTAAATCAAACTTACGAATACATTTATTCTCTTTATTGATCATTCTGCAATTTTCTGTTTCATGGCATCAAGAGTCCTAAAGACTCTCTATCCAAATAAATACTCCTTTTTTCCGTTCTATCACAATCGTACAAGATTCTCTGATCAAATGGAGTAATCAAATATCAAAAACAACTGATCATAATATCTGTTTATACTATTGAAATCCAATTGATTTGATATTGGGTACATGATAAAAACAAATCATTAAATTAAAAATTGTATTATGAAAACATTATTTTATCAGGCTTGCATCACATTGCTTCTATTTTGCCAATGTGCCTCTTCAAGTATCATCACCGGGGCTTGGAAGGCTCCCGCTGTAGGCGACACAAAGTACAAAAAGGTTTTTGTCGCAGCGTTGACTGAAAACGTACCGGCACGTCAGAAGGTAGAGGACGAAATAGCGAACGCAATACAGATGCTTGGAACAAATACCGTAAAAAGCATCGAAGTGTTTCCTCCAGATTTTAATAAAACGGGAACAAAGAAATCAGATCTGGCGCTGAGAAGAATTGCGGAAACAAATAGTGACGCCATCTTGACTATTGCCTTATTGGACCAAACTTCAGAAAGTCGATATGTGCCCAATACCAGTATCTATCCTGTAACCAGATTTGGATACTACGGCACATTTGGAGGTTATTATGACTTTTGGTATGGCAACTATAATGACGGATACTATACTACAGATAAGACCTACTACCTCGAAGCCAATCTATATGACGTGAGAACGAATAAGCTAATCTGGTCTACACAATCTGAAACATACAATCCTAGCTCATTGGATAGTTTTTTAAAAGGATATAAGAAAGCAATCATCGATCAATTGAAAAAAGACAACGTACTATCAACTAATTAAAAAATCTCCATTTGACAAGAGAGAAGGCTATCATGCATCCCACAATTTAGCTATCTGAGGGATACAAGCTAAAAGTGCTTTCAACTTTGGTTTCGAAAACTGGCTCAATTGTTCTTCTATAAAACTATCAACCCGGTCGTACCGACGTATGGTTTACATGACAAGTTCATGAAGCATATCGTCCCCCTTCTTCTCGCCTATCAATACATGCAGGAAGCTCTTGCCATCATGCACTAGCTTCCTGCAAAAGGACTCCCAAAAACACCCACAGCCAACTCTGCCCAAACAACTGCAAGTATCAGTATTGCAAGAAAAATTAACCCGTACCGCAAATACCTTTTGCTGACAAGCCGAATCAGCAACTCGCAAAACAGACCTGTCACCGTCAATAAAAAAGCCGCTATTATGAAATCTGAAAACGTCCACTTGACTTCGGATGAAAATTGCATAGCGATCAAGGGAATCGACAAAATGGCTGCTATTCCAACTGCACCCATTTTTACTCTGTTGTTTATTATGGTCATGTCAAACGTAATTAAAAGTACTTTGATTCACAAAGTAACTGAATAAATGATTAGTATCAAAATATTTTTTTTTCTAACCGTCTGTATATTAACTACCCTGCATGAACGCACTTGTTATTGTCACAACGATCAACAAGGAATTCTTCATGGTGAGATAGTCGAGAAACTTGGCTTCAGCTATCGATGCGAGAGTCCAGATCTATCGTTGTTTATCTGTACTAAATGCTTTACAGCGCTCGTCATATTTTCAGGACTTACCTTTGATAACGTCACGAATGTACAGCCATTGAAGACTGCAAATTGTTTCATCCGTTCGGCAAAAGACTTACCCCATAATTCAAAATCTATTTGCGAATTTTCAATATGAAGGTGTATAATTTCAAGCTTCCTTTCTTTTCGGTGCGCTTTGCAATCTACTCTACCTAAAAATGTGCAGCTAAATAGGATCGGTAGGCAAAAATACCCGTACTGTCTTTTCTCCTTTGGTGTATAACATTCGATACGATAATCAAAATCGAAAAATTGCTTAACCCGGTCACGGTGTATAATAGAATTATCGAAGGGGGATAACAGCTTAATTTCCAAAAAATTCTTACATGCTCGCTTCTCCATTAAATCATTTAATACAAAAATAGAAGGGAAACCTTCAATATTGATTTTTTCTATTACTCGATCTTCAAGCATAGTATTTAAAATTTCTCTTACATTTTTTCTTATCGCTTCGCCTGCTTTAAGATGAGTTATTTGTCTGACAGTCGTCCATCCATAGGCCTTCAAGTATGTATTTACTAAATACGAGGCAAACTCGACGGGAGTAGGTACGGTCAAATCAATATCATGAGGTAACACTCTCTCAGGGATATCGTATGTCTTTTGCATGCCATTACGTTCTGAAATCAGCAAATCGCCCTGTAAGAAAAGACGCTCTAAAGCAACTTTAGCTGGTTTCCATTCCCACCAACTTCCTCCCTTTTTGGCTACGCTTTTAAAGTCTCTTGTTTTTTTCGGCCCTTCAGAACGAATAGTATCTATAACATACTTCATCACTCTAGAGTCTGCATTGTAATAATGAGACTCGTTGTGTCTGACCTTTGACATCTGGGGTAATACAAATCGGAAGTCCTTTATAGGAAGATAAGATGCGGCATGAAACCAATATTCAAATACTTTACGTTCTTTCACCAGTTCATCCAAATAGATGGTAGCGTAGTCCGGAACTCTTGTCCAGAGTACGTGGTGATGTGCTCTTTCAACAATCGATAAAGTATCAATTTGTAAATAACCAAGCTGTTCCAATGTACTGAGCACGGCATTTTTCCCTGTTCCGAATGGTGATTTGGACAGTAATCCCTGACTGGATAACGTAATCCGTTGTAACTCCTGTATTGTCAATGTTCTTTGTGAATTATTAAAACTGACTTTTTACCTAAAAACTAGTTTTACCGCTATAGTGTCTTCTTTTATCATTTTCTATCACAAAAGTACAATATGCCTACGACAACCCTATGACAAGAGTCCTCAATGCTTCTTTTACCCCCTGACTTAAAAATAAAATAGAAGGGGTAAAAAATAATTTACTACTCCAAAACGAAGAATACCGTGAAGTAGAGGATACAAATTTTAGAGCTTTGCCCAAAGAGATAAAACTGAAAGCGGAGAAAATGCTGAAAGTTGCAAAAAGTCAACTTTAATGAAGCGGCTGGAATAGAAGAAAGCCGTATTTCTTAACGAAATACGGCTTATAATCTCAAGTAATCCGTTTGTTATTAATTCAAAACTTCGATCTTTTTGACCGCTCGGTGCTCTACTCCATACATATCGGTAACCCGAACTTCAACAGTATGTGTGCCGGCTTTTAAATTGGGTAATTTCATTTCCCAAAGATGTGTTGAATTTACAGCATCGGAAGGTCTACGTCCTTCAATAAGCGCTGTTGCGTTATCAAATTTCAAGACATCATATTGGTAACTTGGATCTGTCGTCTCCACACGATTCATTGCTTTCCAATCTTTACCATCCAGACTATACTCCACTACATCTTCCGTGCGTCCCATAAAAAAGTTTGCATATACTTTATATCGTCTTGCATGTTTACTTTTAACGGCACTTGGAGCTATTAGATTAATCTGATATTCGCTATTATGACCAGCTACTTTATAATCAAAAGCATAAGAGTTATCGCTAATATTCATAATCGCATACCCTTTAGGTGTACCATCTCGCATGGTAGATGCCGGTACCCCTTGATGGTTCATCTGCCCAGAGTACCAATCGCCTGATGTAGTACCCACGTTATACTCATGGTGTGGCTTCGTCTGATGCCAACCTTCAGATTTCCCATAAAAGTTCTGTTGTTGATAATGTGTATGTGCGGAAAGGGAAACGGTATTAGGGAAGTCCTTTAAGAGATCAAAAAGACGTTGTCTATCTTCATTACGAAATACGTCCGAGTTTTTGTGAACTAACGGAATATGAAAAGCTAAAACAATAAGCTTTTCTTTTGGTACATACCTTAAATCATTCTCTACAAAGTCGAGTTGATCTTTGCGAAAACCTCCAAGATAGCCTTTTCCACTACGCGGATTGGGATAGATGATATTATCTAAAATAATAAAGTGCGCATTGCCGTAATTAAACGAATAGTTATTGGGACCAAAGTTCAACTCGAAACTTTCATCTGATAATGAATCTGCGACTACATCATAATTCATATCGTGATTGCCCATTACATTGTACCATGGTAATCCCATACCTGCAATTGTCTCTTTATAAGGCTCGTGAAGCGTTAAATCATCTCCAACAAGATCGCCTAAACTGACTCCAAACAAAAATCGCTCTTTGTTTACTATATCATCGACGATACCTTTTTTGAAAAATTCAAGTTCCTCTTTGGTATATGCCTGTGGGTCACCAAAGACCAATGCTTTGAAATCTGTAGGCTCTTGCTGTGCATACACCGGAAAGTTCAAAGACTTAGGTAGCTGACCTGTGGCTTCAGCTGTTGTGTGTTTTAACTTTGGAGATCCAAAAGGTTTATGTATATAGTAAAAAAGGGGACGATGCTGCTTATCTTGAGGAAAGACGTAATCTTTGGGTTTGATCACAAAGATTATGTTATCATTTTTTACCGGAAGGCTATAATTACCTTTGCTATCGGTCTGTACAACATCTCTACCGTTACTAACGCTAACACCTCCCACTCCGACTTCACTCTTTTCGCGTTTGCCATTTTTATTGGCATCAACAAAGACGGTTCCTTTTACCACTTCTTGCGCCTGCACGATTCCTGTACAAAGCAATACTCCAGCTAATAAATACTTAATGTTCATATAATAATTCGTTTCTCAAAAATACGCTTAAGAAACGAATTGCAATTTAAGATACTATTAAGTAAATGTTAAAAACAAACAATGCGGGCTATCTATTGCTTAGCTTGGTATACAAGTCGACCACAAACTCCAATTGTTGGCTCTGATTCAAGTCGGAATTATCTAATACCACAGCATCTTCGGCTTGTCTTAAGGGGCTCTCGGTACGTGTGCTGTCGATATGGTCTCTATGAGCTAAGTTAGCTTTTACCTCTTCCATAGTTACCTGTTCTCCTTTCGCTGTCAATTCGGCATAGCGTCTCTCTGCCCGCACGTTTGGATCGGCTGTCATAAAGATCTTGAGATCTGCGTCTGGGAATACAGTAGTACCGATATCACGCCCGTCCATCACAATATTACGCTTCTGCCCCAGTTTCTGCTGTTGAGACACCATCGCCTGACGTACCTCTTTTATCGCACTCACCTCACTGACATTGTCCGATATCTCCATCTTCCGGATATCTTCGGAAACATCTTCATTATTAAGAAAAATCTGCACTTTGTCGGTATTAGGTACAAAGTCAATATGAATATCTTCTAAAGCAGTCACAACGGCGTCGTGATCAGTATAATCAATCGTGTTACGTAAGAAATATAAAGTCACTGCTCTGTACATGGCTCCGCTATCCACGAAAACAAAATTCAGTTTTTTTGCTAAAGCTTTTGCAATAGTGCTCTTGCCACATGAGGAGAAGCCATCTATCGCTATAATAAAATTTTTTCTTGCCATAATGTGATTACGAATTTCCTCCTATTAAAACTCCTGGCTTATTAACCAAAGGAACCTTGGATAGATTTTCGTCAACTATGCTTTCAGGTAAAAAAATATATTTTTTATCATAGATAGTATCATCAATATAATAACTTAGCCAATATTCATTGGTCAGGCCAAAAACCTGCTGATCTATCGCTTCTATACGAATTGAACTATTTGCAGCTACATCTCCAATAAAATGACGTAAAGTGGTTGTCTTTACTTCTCTTTCATCTTTCAGACCATAGCCCTTAGAAGTCACAAAGACATTTCTTAACGGTAGTTCCTTCTCATTCACCAAATACACATTCCATGATTTTTGGGTAGGAGAATCGCTTTCGAGTACAACGGCTATAGAAATGTCTTCTACAATATTAATCGGCAAATCTTTCTTCATCTGCTACTTCTTTTTTGTTGCGGCTTTCTTCGTTGCAGGTTTCTTTGTTATTTTTTTTACAGTTTTACCAGCTTTAGGGTCTTCTGCTGCCCATTTTAAAACATCCTCATAAGTGATTGCTGATACGTCTGTCCCTTTAGGAATTTTGATATTCTGTTTTTCCAATCGAATAAATGGGCCCCATCGTCCATTTTCAATCTGGGCTTTTGGATTTTCGTCAAAGACGCGTATTACTTTTTCAATATCTTTCTGTCTTTTCTCTTTAATAATTGCTATAGCCTGCTCTTCGGTCACGTCTAAAGGATCTACTCCTTTGGGTAAGGAGTAAAATGCAGACTCATGCTTGATGTAAGGTCCAAAACGTCCTATAGCGACCGTCATTTCCTTTTCTTCAAATTGACCCACCTTTTTAGGAAGCTTAAATAACTCCATTGCTTCTTCAAAAGTTATCGTTTCGATCATCTGTCCCTTGCGTAAAGATGCAAAGCGTGGCTTTTCCTCGTCATCGGCTGTTCCGATCTGAACCAATGGTCCGAAACGGCCTACACGTACACTAACAGGCTTTCCTGTTTCTGGATCAGTACCGAGCTCCCGCTCGTTGGTCGCTCTTTCGGCATTTTCCAACGTATCCTCTACCTCATGATGAAAAGGACGATAAAACGCTTCTAGCATATCGGTCCACTCCTTACTGCCCTGAGCGATCTCATCGAATTCTTTCTCAACACGAGCCGTAAAGTTAAAGTCCACAATACCTTTAAAATGTTCTACTAAAAAGTCGTTAACTAATACACCTATGTCTGTAGGAAAAAGCTTATTACGCTCTACTCCTGTCATTTCGGTCTTTAATACTTCACTAATCTCAGTTCCGACCAATCGAAGTACGTTGTAATCACGCGGCTTACCATCACGATCCTCCTTAATTACGTAACCACGATTTTGAATAGTAGAAATAGTCGGTGCATATGTAGAAGGTCTTCCGATCCCCAACTCCTCCAATTTCTTTACCAAAGAAGCCTCTGTATAACGGGCAGGAGGACGAGAGAATCGTTCAGTGGCCGTCATCTCGTTGAGCGTTAACACTTGCCCCTGCTCTAAAGGTGGTAACAATGCATTGTCCGCATCCCCATCCGCAACCACATCATTTTCCTCGTCCGTAGACTCCATATACACCTTCAAGAAGCCGTCGAATCGCATGATTTCACCGGTTGCGGTCAATTCCTCTTTCCGTGTAGAAATATCAATCTTGGCCACAGTCTTTTCAAACTCTGCTTCACTCATTTGCGAAGCAATAGCGCGCTTCCAGATCAACTCGTATAAACGTCGCTCGGAAGCATCCCCGTCGATAGAGTGTTCTGAAAAGTAAGTCGGCCGTATAGCTTCGTGTGCTTCCTGTGCTCCTGCGGCTTTTGTTTTATATTTCCTTAGCTTGTGGTACTTCTCCCCATAAGCATTTACAATCTCATTTTCGGCCGCTTGAATTGCGGTATCTGATAAATTAACCGAATCGGTACGCATATAAGTGATCCGTCCAGCTTCATACAGCCGCTGCGCGACCTGCATAGTCCTAGCAACTGAAAAACCTAACTTACGGCTAGCCTCCTGTTGCAACGTCGAAGTTGTAAAAGGTGCAGCTGGATTTCTTCGGGCAGGCTTTTTCTCTAATGATGCAATCGAAAAATCAGCTTTCATGCAGTCATTTAAAAACAACTTCGCATCTTCTTTTTTATCAAAACGTTGTGGTAGCTCGGCTTTGAAAAACTCCTTCCCCTTGCCTGTATAAAAAATAGCGACAATTTTAAAAGCTGCTTCCGCATTAAATTTATTTATTTCGCGTTCACGCTCTACAATAACACGTACAGCCACTGACTGTACACGTCCAGCAGAAAGTGATGGTTTTACCTTTCTCCAAAGCACAGGAGACAATTCAAACCCCACAAGTCTATCAAGTACCCTACGTGCTTGTTGGGCATATACTAGGTTATAGTCTATTTTTCGTGGGTTTTCAATAGCGCTTAATATGGCTGGTTTTGTAATTTCATGAAATACGATACGCTTGGTCGCATCTTCCTTGAGCCCTAATGTTTCGAACAAATGCCATGAAATGGCCTCTCCCTCGCGGTCCTCATCGGACGCTAACCATACTGTTTCTGCAGTCTTTGCTAATTTCTTCAACTCGCTGACAACAGCCTTTTTATCGGCAGGAACTTCA
The DNA here is from genome assembly GCF_011007405.1 of Sphingobacterium sp. xlx-130. NCBI lineage: Bacteria > Pseudomonadati > Bacteroidota > Sphingobacteriia > Sphingobacteriales > Sphingobacteriaceae > Sphingobacterium > Sphingobacterium sp. xlx-130. The sequence continues at coordinate 49,702 of NZ_WFKN01000014.1, read as the reverse complement.
TATTTTTGTTCAAACTTATTATCGGTATCGATAGCGTCATCCGTCTTCACCAAATCACGGATATGTCCGTAACTAGACTTTACCAGAAAATCACTTCCTAAATATCCTTCTATCGTTTTAGCCTTTGCTGGCGACTCTACTATCAATAAATTTTTAGCCATTAACTTTATAAGATTTCTGCAAATATTACTATTTCAAAATGGAATGACAATTATTTTTACCAATAATATTGTAAAACTTCGTTATATCATCCAATGCCCTGACAAAACATCCAAGAGATAAAAACAAGCAAAAACAACAGAAGCAATCCCATTTGTCGTCATAAATGCTCTGTCCACCCGCGACAAATCGGTAGGACTCACTATTCGATGCTGATAAACCAACAATGCGCCATAAAATGCCACTCCAATGTAATAAAGAATCCCTACTTGGATAAATAACGCAGGAAGTAGCACGAAAACAAATGATAACAGGTGTAATATTTCGGAGATTCTTAACGCATTCTTTGCCCCAAAATTGGCCGGTATGGATTGCAACTTGTGCTTACGGTCAAAATCCTCATCTTGTAATGCATAAATAATATCAAACCCACTGACCCAGGTTAGCACTGCTAAACCATACCATATAGGTACTAAATCAAACTGGCCTGTTACGGCAAGATAAGCGCCCACGGGAGCAAGTCCCAAACCTAACCCTAAAACAAAATGACAAAGCGGCGAGATGCGTTTCATATAAGAATAGAACAAAACGACAAACAACGCAATCGGCGATAATAACAAACACATCGGATTAATAAAGTAGGTAGCAACTACAAAAACTATACAATTAACAACTGTGAATGTTAAAGCTGCAGAGGGACTGATTTTGCCGGCCGGAATATCACGTACAGCTGTTCTCGGGTTGAGCGCATCTACATCTCTATCTAAATATCTATTGAATGCCATGGCAGCATTACGTGCTGTAACCATACATAACAGCATCAGAAAGAACAGCTTCCACTCAAAATTATATACTGTAGTCGATACCGCTAAAAAAAAACCAATAACTGCAAAAGGAAGTGCAAAGATGCTATGCGCAAAAAGCACCAACGACATATATTTTTTCATATGTGTATAATTATTTCATGAGCTCGCAAACTCGGTTTGATTTTTATCTGTCATAGGGAATATCCAAACTATATTATGCACGTTTTAGTTGCGAAATGCTGTGCATGCTGCTTCGCGGTCATTCGTGTTTGTGTAGCCGGTACTACATGGATATTTCATAACTAGGAAACAGGAGGTACCGTAAATTCTTGATTTATCGCATCAATCTTTTCTAAAATTGGCTCCAGCCCCATCTTATCTTCAGCAGATGTCAAAAACCTCGTAGGAACCTCTTCAAACCATTTGAGAAGTGCCCGCTTAAACTTGGCCATGTTTTGATCAGACTTTACTATTGACTGTTTATCTGCTTTAGTAAAGATCAACATAAAAGGTAGGCCTCTCTCTCCAAGCCAACAACAAAAGTCCAAATCTATTTTTTGAGGTTCTAGACGACTATCGATCAGAACGAAAATACATTGTAGGCTTTCCCTACTCAACAAATACTTTCTAATAAATTTTTCCCAATCGGCTCTATTCTTTTTAGAAGTCTGCGCATATCCATAGCCAGGTAAATCCACCAGATACCAAGTATCATTAATTATAAAATGATTTATAAGTTGTGTCTTTCCGGGTCTTTGGGATGTCTTTGCCAGTCCTTTCTTATTCGTCAAAGCATTGATCAACGAAGATTTACCAACATTAGAACGTCCAATAAACGCATATTCTGGTAATGTAGGATCAGGTAATTTGTCGACTTGTGTATTACTACATACAAATTCAGCGGATTTGATAAGCATAGACAAAGGTAGAATTAATTTAACAAAAATTAAAAAGGCTTTTAAGTTGATTCAAAAACCTCTGATAATTTTACTATTTTAGTCTCTCATAAAAACCTATATGTTAGAAATTAAGAATATTGTAAAACAATATGCAAATCATCGGGCTTTGGATGATGTTTCACTCTATATACCCGAAGGAAAAATATTTGGACTATTGGGCCCTAATGGTGCCGGAAAAACCTCATTAATACGCATTATAAATCAAATTACTGCTCCAGACTCGGGTGAAATATTATTCGATGGAAGCCCACTGTCCAGTGAACATATTGCCCAAATCGGCTATCTTCCTGAAGAACGTGGCTTGTATAAGAAAATGAAAGTAGGTGAACAAATGGTTTATCTGGCACAACTCAAAGGACTCAGTCGCTTAGAGGCCAGACAACGATTAAACTATTGGTTTGAAAAATTAGACATCGGAAGCTGGTGGGACAAGCGAATAGAAGATCTGAGTAAAGGTATGCAGCAAAAAGTTCAATTTGTCGCCACCGTATTGCACCAACCAAAACTCATTATCCTTGATGAACCTTTTTCAGGTTTTGATCCAGTCAATGCGCAAATCATCCAAGATGAAATTCTCGAACTGAACAAAGCTGGAGCTACAATAATTTACTCTACGCACCGTATGGAAACTGTTGAAGAGCTTTGCGACAACATCGCGTTAATCCACAAATCGAAAAAAATACTAGATGGCGCTGTCAAAGAAATTAAGAAACAATACAACAACAGCACCTATTTAATTGATTATAAACTACCTGATATACCTGAACACATACTGCAACAAACAGAATTATTCGATATCATCTCGCAGACTGTACAACACGATGAGGTTCAATTGAAAGTAAAACTAATTGATGGTGTCACATTAAATGACGGTATACGCTATCTGTTGGATAGCATCCAAATAATACAGGTTAAGGAAATCATTCCTTCTATCCACGATATATTCATTGAGAAAGTCTCCCAAACCCCACTAAACCATGCATAAGATTGTTCTAATTATACAAAGAGAATACCTGACACGCGTTAGAAAGCGTTCCTTTTTACTTACGACCTTCTTAGTACCTCTGTTTTTTATCGGAATGTATGTAGGGATCATTTTTCTTACCAAAAAGAGCTTTGAAGAAAATCATGCTACTGTATATATCGTAGACCAAGAAGGAAGTATTGCAGGCAAACTCAAATCATCCAATAATATAACCTATATCCATAGTAATAAAGATTTGCAGACTCAATTATCTGCAATAAAAGATGCCGATAACAACACCAGTATTCTGGTAATACCAAAAGATTTCATAAGTAATCTTAAAGTTGATTTCATGGCGCCCAGCAAGCCCAATGTAGGCATCCAAAACGATATCCGCGCCAATTTGAGTGACATTGTCCGGGATTATAAGTATCAAAAATTGGGCATCAATATAGATAGCTTGAACAAGATTAATACAAGTGTCAGTATTACTGCTAAAGAAATCACAGAAGATGGAGAGGCAAAAAATAGTAATACAGAAGTCGCTATGGGTATAGCTCTTGCGCTCTCCATACTCGTGTACATATCCCTATTTCTTTATGGATCACAGGTTATGCGAGGTATCATCGAAGAAAAAAGCAGTAGAATTATTGAAGTCATTATCTCATCTGTAAAGCCATTTCAGTTAATGATGGGCAAGATCATTGGTATAGGTCTTGTCGGGCTCACACAGTTTGTATTATGGATATTGTTGTCATTTATGTTAGCCGGCGTTGCCTCTACTTTCTTTGTGTCAAAAACCGAATTAAGTAATCAGGTTGTTGGGAATAAGATGGTAGAATCTGACGGAGCCATGCTATCTCCAGAGACTTGGGCTGTGGTGCAATCCATCAATTTTCCTGAAATTATTATTTGCTTCTTTATATTTTTTTTAGGAGGCTATTTAATATACAGCGCACTGTTTGCTGCCGTAGGCTCTGCGGTAGATAGTGAGACAGAAGCCTCCCAATTTACCATGCCTATAACCATGCCTTTACTCCTTACCTATGCACTATCCTTCGGAGTCCTGATGAACGATCCGCACGGTACGGTAGCCACATGGCTGAGCTTCATCCCTTTCACATCTCCAATTGCTATGCTGGTACGCATTCCGTTTGGTGTACCGACTTGGCAGATTGTCATTTCGGCGTTACTTTTGGTGGGTGGGTTCGTTTTGACGACCTGGATCGCAGCACGTATCTATCGTATCGGCATATTAATGTATGGAAAGAAGGCCAGTTATAAAGAAATAGTGAAATGGTTTAGATACAAAAGTTAATTATCTTTGTCGAAAATCAAATTTCAGTATAAGATGTCTAAACTCATTAACCTCCGATCATTTAGAAATTTTTTCGAATCTAGTTCAGGCGGTGGTATTCTCCTGTTTATATGTGTCATACTTGCCTTAGTTATTGCCAATTCCTCTTACGGAGAATCTCTTACCAACCTACTATCAACCACTATAGGTTATGAGAGCGACACAATTCATTTAAAGTATTCTATCAAGCAATGGATTGACGACGGCCTAATGGCCTTTTTCTTTTTACTCGTTGGTTTAGAAATAAAGCGGGAATTGGTTGAAGGCGAACTTGCATCCCCCAAGAAAGCTGCATTGCCAATCTTTGCTGCTATCGGTGGGGCTCTTTTGCCCGCTGCTTTGTACACCTTGTTTAACCATGATCAACCCACTGTGCATGGTTGGGGCATACCTATGGCTACAGACATTGCGTTTGCCCTTGCTGTAATTTCATTACTGGGAAATAAAGTTCCCGCCAGTCTGAAAATATTTCTAGCAGCACTGGCTATCGTCGATGATTTATTAGCTATATTGGTTATTGCACTATTTTACTCAGGGACTCTTCATTATACTTATCTATTATTGGCTATCGGACTTGTTATATTGCAATTGGTTTTCAATAAAATCGGCATTCGCAATCTATTATTTTATATCGTGCCAGGTATATTTATGTGGTACTTTATCCATCATTCAGGGATTCATGCTACTATAGCAGGAGTTTTGACCGCGATGACTATCCCGACCACACCGGATGACAAAGAATCGCCTCTGGAATATCTCGAGCATTTACTGTCAAAACCGGTAAATTTTATTATTATACCGCTATTCGCATTTGCCAATACCGCTATCGTACTACATGCTGAAATGATCCATGGGTTGGCATCCCCCATGGGAATGGGTATTATCTTGGGCCTGTTGGTCGGAAAGTCAGTCGGTATACTCTTTACATGTTGGGTGTGTGTAAAGCTAGGGATATCCACTCTGCCAGAACATGCAGGCTGGAAACACATGTTTGGAGTCGGAATTCTTGGAGGTATCGGATTTACCATGTCCATATTTGTCGCCATGCTTTCCTTTAACGATATGCTACATATCGAAGAGGCTAAATTGGCTGTATTATTGACTTCTTGCGCAGCGGGTATACTTGGCTATAGTTACCTCGCGATGCTAAACAGAAAAATGAAGAGACTATCGTAAAATTCATCTACGTTCGAAATTATATTCATCCCTGTCTTGTTTTTATAAAATAATATTGATTAAATTTAAAGTACTATTAATCATTCGTATTAAATAAACAGAAACAACAATGAGTAAATTAGATGAAAAAGTAGCAGCATACGTTGCCGAAGCAAAAAAACTAAATCTTGATATTGATGCAGACCTCATCGCGTCTGTGGCCAAAGGGCTAGGACCATCTATCTATAAGGCAGACGCAGAAACTATCGCTGCATCGGATAAGGCGGAATTGGATCGTTTAAAAAATAATTTCTTGATCAAAAAGTTGGGATTAAAAGATGATGCTAAACTGGATGCCGCTATCGAAGAGGTTATCGAAGCGGTAGGAAAATCCAACAAAAATAAATATAGAGCAATCGTATATGCACTATTGGTCAAAAAATTCAAAAAGGAATCTATCTATAAATAAAACTACCCTGATCTGCCAGCCGGTGGATCATCAACAAAAAAAAGACATGTGCTAAAGGTTTTTCTTCAGTACATGTCTTTTCTACTCCGATCTAGCTTAACTCAGGAAATTAGTTACAGCATCTTCACCAAATTCAGCAAAATCAACAGCCCTCCCTATTCGTTTCCAGGTCATATAAGCATGAACAATCTGCCCACCGGAACATATAGGTTCTAAGGATTTTTGGAAAAGGACATCTCCCTCGAAATCCAATTTTCGAATCTGTTGGCTATCCTCCCAATTCGGAAAAAGGGAATTTGTAATATCATATACTACATGTGCATTTCTATTGTCGACCGTATACCTCCCACTAAATGCGATATATCCCCGCACACGTCGATCCAATTCGTCGAACGAGGCTTGCATCCTATCCTCCGAAATGTACTTTATTGCATCAGACCCTGAAATCTGTACGGCCATATAGCCATCGGGACTATATAACAGTAGCCCTTTTGGAGATTTTCCGAAAGGGAAAAAAGAGTCTACGCCATCTACTGGAACTTCGATATAGGACAGTAATTCCCACGTTCCTATTATTTCATTTTTAATTGATGTCATTTTGTTGAGGTTGTTTTATACAACAACGAAGAAAGCCAAGGAATAGTTTGCCCACTAAGTTGTATTTATGTCATAAAAAAATTAAATATTTATTACTTTTATGCTTAAGCATTAAAGCATATGATTCTATCCGAAGTAGATACAGTTCAAGATATATCCAAAGAGGAGTTTTTAACAAAGTATTTCCAACCCCAAAGACCAGTACTCATAAAGGGATTTGCACAAAAATGGAAGGATTTTGATAAATGGAACTTAAATTACATATATGACAAAGTTGGGGAGCAAGAAGTTGGGCTATACGACAACAAACCTGCCGACCCAAATAAAGCGACAGACGAACCTGTTACCCATATGCGTTTTAAAGATTACATTACGCTTATCAAAAACCAACCATCGGATCTTAGGATTTTTTTCTATATCATCACCGATCATCTCCCTGAACTTCTAAAAAACTTTACCTATCCCGATCTAGGGTTCAAATATTTTAAACGTATTCCTACACTATTTTTTGGTGGAAGCGAAGCGCGAGTACTCATGCACTATGATGTAGATTTGGGAGATTTGCTCCATTTTCAGTTTGAAGGAAAGAAAAGGGTACTTCTATTCGCTCCCGATCAATCTCCATTTTTATACAAAGTACCGTTATCCGTACACACCGTTTATAATATTGACTTTGAAAATCCCGATTTTGAAAAATTTCCAGCTTTAAAGTACGCTCAGGGCCATGAGATCTTTATGGAACATGGAGATGCCTTGTTTATGCCAAGCGGCTACTGGCATTTCAATCGCTATCTGGAAGCAGGATTCTCCATTACTTTGCGTTCATTTCCAAGCAGTGCTCGACGATTGTTTAAGATGTTGAATGAGGTGTTTATAATCCGATATACCGACAAGTTAATGCGTAAAATTCTAAAAGAAAAATGGGTAGAACGTAAACAAAGACGGGCTTACGAAAAAAGTCAAATGGTATTAACAGAATATCTAAACAAATAACAATACGAACAATGGAATGTCCCTGTGGAAGCACATTGATATTTGAGCACTGCTGCGAGCGGATACACAATGGAATAGTAATACCTAAATCAGCAGAGATGTTGATGCGCGCGCGATACAGTGCATTTGCCGTTGGAAACATTGACTTCTTATACAATAGTTTCCATCCATCGACACGACGATTTCAAAACAAACAAGATATTAAAAAGTGGGCTTCGGAAAATACCTGGCTAGGACTGGAAATCGTTAAATCTACAGCGCTCACAGTCGAGTTTAAAGCTCGATACAAAGACTTAAGAAGCCCGGTACAACATATACATCACGAGAAGTCAAATTTCAAACAACTTCAAGGAGCATGGTATTACGTAGACGGTAAGTTAATACAATAAGGGTTAACATAAAATTAATACAACACTAACACATAACTAATAAATCCCTAGTACATTTGTATTAAATAAAACAAAGTGTTATGATTAAAGATTTAGAAATCACAAATTTAGAGTCAATCTTCGATACAGCAGAGTGGTTGTACGATGGAGATGACTTGGCTATTCTAGAAGACTAATATAGCCATCAAGATACTTAAACCATGTTTAAGTATATCATTAAGCCTCATTCAGTAATTCATTTATATAGCAAAAAAGGCTAATCCATTGGATTAGCCTTTATCTATATCATATAGTAGTTGATACTAACTGCTGAAATATGCTCTCACATTCTTTCCTTCCACCCAGTTCATAAACGCCTTATTAACGACTTTATTTCCTCCTGGCGTTGGATAATCACCTGAAAAATACCAATCACCTTTATGATTTGGACATGCCAGGTGTAGGTTGTCAAGAGTTTGGAAAATAACGACAAGCTCTGCATTTAGATCATGAGGTCTTACTATTCTAGCGATCTCTTCCGAAATCTCTTCGTCTGTAAACGGCTCATATATTGCTTTCACGTAGTTCTCAATCTCGTCTTTAGGCTTAGCAACAGATGCCAAACATCTTTGATATACTTCGTCTATGACATGTGACATTCCGTTACGCTTCAATAGGTTAATTGCGGCTTCAAAAGCAACAAACTCGCCCATCCTTGACATGTCGATTCCATAACAGTCTGGATAACGTATCTGAGGTGCAGACGAAACAATGACGATTTTCTTAGGATGCAAACGATCCAATATAGTTAATATCGATTGCTTCAATGTAGTCCCTCTGACAATAGAATCATCTATGGCTACAATGGTATCTTCATGATCTCTAACAATGCCATAGGTAGTATCGTACACATGCTGCACCATATCCTGGCGGTCAGCATCTTGTGTAATAAATGTACGGAGTTTAGCATCCTTTACATTCAGCTTTTCGAAGCGCGGATGTATGCTTAAGATCTCATCCAGTTCCTGATCGGAGATCTTTTCGTCTCTATTCAGTAAAACATCTTTTTGATAATCTCTTACATATTTACTCATACCTTCCATCATGCCGTAGTACGATACCTCAGCTGTATTAGGAATAAATGAGAAAACAGTATTCTTGATGTCATTATCAATGGACTTCAATACTTGCCCGCATAATAGTTTCCCCAAAGATTTCCGCTCTTGGTAAATATCAGCATCAGACCCCCTAGAGAAATAGATACGTTCAAAAGAACAAGATTTTTGCTCAACGGGCTGTCTAAACATCTCTTGAGAAATTGTTCCGTCCTTCTTTGCAATTAAAGCATGACCGGGCTTAATTTCCTGAACCGCTTCTAAAGGAACATTAAAAGCAGTCTGAATAACAGGACGCTCAGAAGCTACTACTAAAACTTCGTCATCTTGATAAAAGAATGCAGGACGAATTCCAGCTGGATCACGCATTACAAATGCATCGCCATGCCCTATAATACCGGCAATCGTATAGCCTCCATCCCAAGTTTTGGCTGAACGTGTTAAAATCTTAGCAACATCGAGATTCTTTGCGATTTGTGCAGAAATCTCAATATTGGAGTATCCCTCCTTTTTAAACTGATCGAACAGTTCTTGGTTTTCGTCATCCAAAAAGTGACCAATTTTTTCCAACACGGTAACCGTGTCTGCCTGTTCCTTTGGATGTTGACCCAAATCATAAAGCTGCTGAAGAAGCTCATCCACGTTAGTCATATTAAAATTTCCAGCCACTACTAGGTTTCTGGTCATCCAATTATTTTGACGTAAAAAAGGGTGACAGCTTTCAATACTGTTTTTACCGTGGGTACCATAGCGCAAATGCCCTAATAACACTTCACCGGTAAAACTAACATTGTCTTTAAGCCACTGCGTATCTTTAGACTCCTTCGGATAAGCTTTATTTACAGCTGCGAATTTTTTCTGAACGTACTCAAAAATGTCCGCAACAGCAGTGGAACCCATAGCCCTATACCGGCTGATGTATCGATTACCTGGCTTTACATCAAATTTAATTGTTGCAATACCAGCCCCATCCTGTCCACGGTTATGTTGCTTCTCCATAAGAAGATACATTTTGTTAATCCCGTAGTAAGGAGTTCCATATTTTTCCTGATAATATGAGAGGGGTTTTAATAGTCTGACAAGTGCAATACCGCACTCGTGTTTTATAGCGTCACTCATAGCTTGAATTGATGATGCAAAGGTACAAAAATTACATTTCTTACTAAAGCGCCCCTGCATTTTTTTTAAGTAAAAAACTTTTAGGTGACCCTATTTCTTTAATCTATCTTTAGATTATGGAAGAGTTATTCAAGATTTACAAGGTGGATACCGAGGAAGCCGAAAACATTAAAGGGAGTATAAATGTTCCTCACAAGCACGATTTTGAGGAACTAATTATTGGGTTAAAAGGAAAACTAACGCATTTTATAGACTATGAAGTGCAGGAATGGGATGCTCCTTTTATCTCCTTTGTTACAAAAGGTAAAATCCATCGCGTCCAGCCAGATCTTCAAAATGGACAGTGCGATTTCTGGGTTATACGCTTCAAAAGTGAATTCATCCCGGAAATCACCTTCCATCTATACAATTCTTACCATGATCAAGCCAATTTTCAATTAAGACAAGACTCATATTTAGATCGTCTAGACAAGATCTGTGATTTGATGAACGATGAAATGAAACAGGCAAGTCCTGAACTTTGTGTTATCCGTAATCTTCTTTCTTCCCTCTTTATCATGATTGATGTCGAGCGGAAGAAAAGTACTGAAGGTCAACTATCGAAATTGAATAACCAAAATCTTACCTTCCAAAGCTTTCTCGCTATTCTAGAAGATAACTTTAGACGTTCCGAAGGGGTAAATTTTTATGCAGAAAAACTTTTTATGACTCCACGAGCGCTAAATACCATAACACAGCGTATTCTACAGCAGACCGTTTCCGAAATCATCGAAACCCGAAAGCTAACTGAAGCAAAAAACTTACTGTTTACCACCGAAAAAAACATTGCAGAAATAGGGTTCGAACTGGGATATACCGACAAAGCATACTTTACCAGTGTCTTTAAGAAAAAATCAGGACTTACACCAAGCGAGTTTAGACAGGATATGAGAAAGCATATGGATTAATATCTATACTTTTTCGCCAAATTCTTATACCACCGACCTATATATATTAAGCACTTTTGTAACATAGTTATTTAAATATAAAGAGAAATGGAAGATATGAATAGAAAGCAATTTTTGACTGCAGCCTCAATCTTACCACTAACAGGAGCAGCCTTAAAACTCAGCTCACTTAATAGTTTTGTTGACAGTCTCGACAACAGCAGTAAAATGCCCGTTCTCTTTCTCGGTCATGGAAGCCCGATGAATGCTATCGAGGACAATGAATTTGTTCAGGGGTTCAAACAAATCAGCAAAGCGATTGAGCGTCCTCGTGCTATTTTGGTTATTTCCGCGCACTGGGAAACACGTGGTACATATGTCACCGCTATGGAAAACCCGGTGACCATTCACGACTTTGGAGGCTTCCCTCAGGAGCTTTTCGATGTCCAGTACCCGGCTCCAGGTTCACCAGAACTTGCTAAACTAACGAAAGACATCATTCAATCTACAGATGTGCATCTAGATGATAAATGGGGATTAGATCATGGTTCATGGTCCGTTATAAAACACCTTTACCCCAAAGCAGATGTTCCTGTTATCCAAATGAGTATAGACTACACCCAGCCTCCCTCGTTTCATTATGCGTTGGCCAGAGAGTTATCCGTACTCAGACACAAAGGAGTACTGATAGTAGGAAGTGGAAACAATGTCCATAATCTATCTAAAGTATCCTGGTCACATATTCATACGGTGGGGTATGCATTTGATTGGGCCAAGCAGGCTGACGATATGATGAAAAAATTTATTATTGATCGTAATCACCAGGCTTTGATCGATTACGACAAACAGGGGAAGGAATTTCAATTAGCAATCCCCACCCCCGAACACTATATGCCCCTGCTCTATGGTCTAGGTCTTCAGGAAAAACATGAGGATATACATATTTTTAACGATCAAGCAATAGCTGGATCGCTAACAATGACTTCTCTTAAGATAGGTTAGAGTACGCTATGATCCGTCTTTTTTTGGAGAGTTAGAACAAATAACTTTTGTTTTAGCTCCCCAAAAAAAGCCGTTTCAAAAAGCTTTCCTTCACTTCTATATACCATTTGTTTTCTCGTTCTTGTAGTGGATAAATGGTGATATAATTCCCCTGACCAATCAATCCTTTACCTGTTTTAAGGTCAAACTGTTGCCTGTGATAGCCACATACTACAAAACCATCCGAACACCAGCCCTGCTCGAGAGGAGCACCTGCATGCGGACATTTTTTGGAAAATGCCACCCAGCTGCCTCCATGAAAAACTAGACAAAATGTTAATCCAGTAACAGACACCTGTCGGATATTTCCGTCCGCTATCATATACTTTTCTGGAACTTCAACCCAAGCCATACTGTAAATCTAATAATTGGATCCACAAAACGAGAATAAACAATCTACCTAATCAAGTAGAAGATTTTATTCTTTTTTTAGATCTGACCTCCAATAATACAAAGCTTTTTTCTAAGTTTAACTAAAAAAAGGAAAGCGTGTCTGTTGATTTAAAAAAAAGATTTGATCGGATAGTAGAGATTCTTATTCAATTGCAATCCAAAAGAGTGGTAAAAGCCAAAGAACTTGCTGATCGTTTTGAAGTTAGCCTGCGGACTATCTATCGAGACATAAAAAGCCTAGAGCAGGCAGGAGTACCAATCATAGGAGAAGCTGGGAGTGGATATTCGATAGTGGAGGGTTACCGATTGCCCCCTATCGTATTTTCTAAAGAGGAGGCTATTAGTTTTATAGGAGCTGAAAAGCTGATGGAAAAATTTATGGATAAAAAACTTATGTCTGATTATAAATCAGCCATGTATAAAATAAGATCTGTTCTAAAGCACAATGAAAGGGACTCCATTGCTATGATCGAGAATCAGATCATTATGAGTAAGTCTAGCTACAATACATTCAACCAGTCGGTCCCCCACGCTTTACAGACATTTTTTGAGAGTATCGCCCACAAACGACAGGTAGCCCTCTCCTATCAGGGTGCCATTGATAAACAGCCTGAAGCTAGAACGATTGAACCTATTGGTTTATTTCATGAAAACAACTTCTGGTATGTAGGGGCTTATTGCTTAAAAAGAAATGACTATAGGCAGTTTAGAGCCGATCGCATCTTTACTATCGAGCTTTTAACGGCTAGTTTTACACGAGAACATATCAGTCTGGCCGAGTTAATGGCCAACCGTAAGAACAATATTACACCAATCTCTATACATATACGTGTGGGTAAAGACACGGCTCCTCATCTGGATTGGCAAAAATCGTACTTCGGGTTTACGCACGAAGAGGATCGATCAACTCCATACAAGGATCTGTTTTTTGAGTATAAAGGCCCTCTTGATTACTTTGCCAGATGGTTTATGATGTATGCGGATGACGCTTTGATTGTACAACCCACCGTACTCAAAGAAGCTGTCAAAACGATACTTAAAAACGGACTTACCCGTATTGAAGCATAAACTTTGACAAAACACGTTTTTAATTACAAAATGTGATAAATAAGAAACAAAACAATGGCATACAAGACCTCTAGGATCCCTGAAATTAAACTCTCAGAAGATGTAACCTTAAAAAGTAGTTCTCCAGATCAAGCCGATGCCCTGTACCATGCGATACAAAGCAACAAGTCTTATCTAGGTCAATTTCTCCCCTGGGTAAAACATGTAAACGACGTATCTGATAGCATAACATATCTTCAAAAATCTCAAGAAAATTGTGAACAAGGTAGTGAGCTAAGCTATAACATATTTAAGAATAATACATTAGTAGGACGTATCGGCCTGCATCAGATTGACAAGATGAACAACAACGCCTCAATAGGTTATTGGCTCACCGAAAACTCTCAAGGACAAGGAATTATCACAACATCCTGTGTCACTTTATTAAATATTGGATTCAACGAACTGAATTTTCAGCGTGTAGAAATCTTGACAGCAACAACCAACACAAAAAGTACAGCTATTCCGTTACGTCTAGGCTTTGTACATGAAGGTATTTTAAGACAGGTAGAGCGCCATGAACAACAATATTTCGATCTCAACATCTTTTCGATATTAAAAAGAGAATGGCAGCGATAAAAGCGCCAGCTATTGTTTCATCCGGCTCACGCTAACGACCAAAGGATAGCTTCCTTATCGCAGGTGCACTCGAATACAACCAAATTTAATTCCTTAAATTTCCAAATTATTTTCCCTAAATTTATAGAAAAGATATCGTATCATGAAAGATAACTTTTCTACCATATCAGACAAATACGCGAAGTTTAGGCCTGACTATCCGCAAACAATCTATGATTTTCTATACCCGCTTTTGAGGGAAAAAGAAAGAGCTTGGGATTGTGCTACAGGCAATGGTCAGGTGGCTCGTGAGCTTGCTAAAGACTTCGCATTGGTAGAGGCTACTGATATAAGTGCGCAGCAGCTAAAGCATGCCTACCAAGCGGACAACATCCACTACTCTATTCAAAAAGCAGAACACACGCAGTTTGCTGATGATAGTTTTGATTTAATTACTGTAGCACAGGCTGTACATTGGTTCGACATAGAAAAATTCAATAATGAAGTAAAGCGAGTGGCCAAGCCTAATAGCATTATTGCGTTAATAGGATATGAATTAAATCATATAACTCCCGAAATCGATACTATAGTCCAGTCTTTCTACAACAATGTTATTGGTCAATATTGGGATTCTGAAAGAAGGTACATTCAAGAACGCTACCAAAGTATTCCTTTCCCCTATCGTGAACTGGAGACACCAGAAGTTACAAATATCAAACTCTGGAAGATAGAAAATCTCATTGGCTATCTTAATACTTGGTCAGCGGTACAGCATTATGAAAAGGCCCATGGCAGTAATCCTGTAGCTCAAATCGAGATAGATCTTCGTAATGCTTGGGGGTCTGTTGAATTCAGGAAAGTCAACTTTCCGATTATCTTCAAGGCAGGAAGAATCAAGTAGTACACCTAGAAGTTTACTTTTTTCGCAAACAATATATGCGCTAGCAAGGCCATGATATTAAAGGTAAAACCTACAATACAAACCCCGGTCCACTGTCCATATTGCCAAGCCCAAGCAGCTGTCAGCGTACCTAGCGATCCTCCAATAAAATAGGAAACCATATACACGGTATTCAATCTATTGGTAGCCTTCGCGTTTAATGCGAAAAAGTCAGTTTGATTCATAATATGCGAGGCCTGTAGACCCAGATCCAGCAAAATGATACCGACTACCAAACCCCAATACGTATGACCAGCACCAAAAGTAAATAGCCAACTGCTTAGTAAAATCCCCAATGCTACAGTTATGATTTTAAAATTGGACCATTTCCTTGTAACCTTTCCCACGAAAGCGGCTGCTAATGCTCCCACAGCGCCAACAAGTCCAAAACTTCCAACGACAGTCGCTCCTACATAAAAAGGGGGGCCTTCCAAATGGAACACCAAACTTGTAAAGACCGCTGACATACCAGCAAAGGCCATCGCTCCCCGAAACGAAGCTAAGCGCAATAAAGGGTATTTCCTAGCCATGTCAAGTACAGAACGAAGCAACGAGGCATAACTACCTTTAAAATTAGGCGTTGGATTAGGCAACAGCTTATATATCCCCGTCCATGTAAGTATCATCAAGCCTACAGCTATCAGGTACATCATCCGCCATCCCCAGAGATCTCCAACAATACCACTAAACATACGAGAGAGTAATATGCCTAACAGCAATCCAGACATGACCATACCTATATTTGAAGAACGTTTTTCCAAAGATGAAAACTCGGCCGCCATGGGCACAAAAAGCTGAGGGACTACAGAAGCAATCCCAAGAATAAAATTGGCCACATATAGCATCCACAGATCCTTAGAAAAATAAATCCAGATTAAGCATGCTATAACCGCTAAAAGATCTATCAGCACCAGCTTTCGACGCCACACCTTGTCTCCCAGGGGAACAATGAACAATAGTCCACAAGCATACCCTATCTGAGTCATCACCGGGATCTTACTCACAGCCATCTCTGCGACCTTAAAATCTTCCGCAATTAAGATCAATAAAGGTTGATTGTAATAGATGTTTGCTACGACTAAGCCGGATGCAATGGTCATTAACCAGAGTGTGGCATTTTTTAACGTTACCGTTTGCGTCATGTTAGTATTTTCCGTATGCGAACTTACAAAATCATCTATGAATTGTGGACATAAAATAGAAAAGCGACCATCTTTTACAGAGATCGCTTATTTCTTATTCCAGGCACGCTTTAATATCTTTCCCAGAAAAAAGGAGGTTCGATTCCTAGTGCGCGTAGATATACATAGCCTTGCGCACGGTGATGAATCTCGTTGTCAATAAAGTATTGAATATTTTCGATTATTGGAAACTCATATTCCCCAAAAATTTTAAAGTTCTCCTTAAACCGGTCTACAGGAATCTGATTGAACAGTGCTTCTATTTTTGGTGTATCCGCATCCCATCGTTCCAGTAACTCTTGTTTGGTAGTTAATGGTAGATTATGATCGTACTTCTCAATTTTATTCGAAACTATGCTTTCCAACCCCGGAACAGCAATAGACAACATTTCCTTTACCATATCCGCAAAGGGACGCATTCCGCCGATCGAAAACGCAAACAATTCTTTTTCTGGAAACTTCTCGATAACTCGTCTAGCCAACGAACGATGCCCCTGCCAGCTTTTTAAAAGCTCCACCTTTGAAATAATACCTTGTGTGTTCATATATCTTTATATTTTAATTATAGTCAAAATTATAGATGTCCGTGACAAGGGGCTGTCAGTAGTAAAAAGTGAAACGCTTCTTTCCAAAAAAAAAGGTCATACTTTACGAAGTATGACCTTTTTCGTTGACGATAGTTACTACTTGACCTGGTTTTTACGAATAATATTTAAAGCACCTCCCGCTTTAAACCACTCGATTTGTTGATCATTGTATGTATGATTTACAGAAATACGATCTTCTGAGCCATCTTTATGATGCAGCACCAGCATCAAAGGTTTGTTTGGAGCAAACTCAGTCAATCCGATAATATCGATTGTATCGTTTTCTTGGATTTTATCGTAATCATCTTTATTGGCAAAAGTCAAACCTAACATTCCCTGTTTCTTCAGGTTAGTCTCGTGGATACGAGCAAAGGACTTGACCAATACTGCGCGAACTCCCAAGTGACGAGGCTCCATTGCAGCATGCTCACGGGAAGAACCTTCACCATAATTTTCATCGCCTACAACTATAGAGCCAACCCCAGCAGCCTTATATGCTCTCTGGGTAGCAGGTACTGCGCCATACTCACCTGTCAACTGATTCTTTACATTATCCGTCTTTTCATTAAAATAGTTGACAGCACCAATCAAAAGATTATTTGAAATATTATCCAAGTGACCGCGGTATTTCAACCATGGGCCAGCCATCGATATATGGTCTGTTGTGCACTTGCCTTTAGCCTTGATCAATAATTTCAACCCCTTTAGATCAGTACCTTCCCACGGCGCAAAAGGCTCCAACAACTGGAGACGATCGGAAGTTGGAGATACATCTACTACTACAGATGATCCATCTGCAGCAGGAGCTTGATATCCTGGATCCTCTACGTCAAATCCCTTCGTTGGTAATTCATCACCGGTAGGTGGGTCTAGTTTTACCTGTTCGCCATTCTTGTTTGTTAATGTATCTGTCACCGGATTAAACCCTAAATCACCAGAAATAGCAATAGCTGCTACCATTTCAGGAGATGTTACAAAAGCATAAGTATTCGGGTTGCCATCTGCACGTTTTGCAAAGTTACGATTGAAAGAGTGAACAATCGTATTTTTCTCTTGCTTATCCGCACCTGCACGATCCCACATACCGATACATGGTCCACATGCATTGGTAAAAATCGTTGCATTTAGATCTTCAAAGGTTTTCAATAACCCATCACGATCTGCGGTATAGCGTACTTGCTCAGATCCGGGGTTGATACCAAATTCCGCCTTAGTAACCAACCCTTTATCAATTGCCTGCCGAGCGATAGAAGCCGCACGCGCTAAATCTTCGTAAGACGAGTTTGTACATGAGCCGATCAATCCCCATTCTACTTTTGTAGGCCAACCATTTTTCTGGGCTTCCTCGCGCATACGAGAAGCTGGAGTATATAAATCCGGTGTAAATGGACCATTTAAAGAAGGTTCGAGTTCAGAAAGGTTTATTTCAATCAATTGATCAAAATAAAGCTCTGGATTAGCATAAACCTCAGGATCCGCGGTTAGATGATCTTTAATTGCATTAGCAGCATCAGCCACATCTGCACGATCGGTAGCTCGTAAATAACGCTCCATAGCAGCGTCGTAACCAAATGTAGAAGTAGTAGCGCCTATTTCAGCTCCCATATTACAGATCGTACCTTTACCCGAACAAGACAAAGATTCAGCACCTTCACCAAAATATTCCACAATTGCACCGGTGCCACCTTTTACAGTCAAAATACCAGCTACTTTTAGAATCACATCTTTAGATGCAGCCCAGCCGGATAATTTACCCGTTAATTTTACACCTATTAACTTAGGAAATTTTAACTCCCATGGTAAGCCTGCCATAACGTCGCACGCGTCTGCTCCACCTACACCTATAGCCACCATCCCCAAACCGCCGGCATTTACAGTATGAGAATCGGTACCGATCATCATTCCGCCCGGAAAAGCATAGTTTTCTAAAACAACTTGGTGAATAATCCCTGCGCCAGGTTTCCAAAAGCCGATCCCATACTTGTTAGAAACAGAACTCAAGAAGTTGAACACCTCCGAACTTTCATTCTTAGCTCGAGCTAAATCTTTATCAGCACCTTCCTTGGCTTGAATCAAGTGGTCACAGTGTACTGTAGCAGGAACAGCCACTCTCGCTCTTCCTGCTTGCATAAACTGCAATAAAGCCATCTGAGCTGTAGCATCCTGCATCGCTACACGATCTGGTGCAAAATCGACATAGGATTTACCACGTTCGTAAGCTTCAGTTGCATTTCCATCCCAAAGGTGCGTGTATAAGATTTTTTCAGAAAGTGTCAAGGGTTTATTAACGATCTGACGAGCAGCTTTAATACGCTCATCATACTGTGAATAAACTTTTTTAATCATTTCAATATCAAAAGCCATAATATATTATTTCGTTCTTATTTGTTGCTATTTTATTACAATTTACTAATTATTTTTAGAATTGATTTTCAAAATATTGTCACTTCGTCTATTTAAAATGATTCTAACTAAATGACTCCAAATAGCCTATAAAAAAACGAGGTCACCCTTTAGGGTAACCTCGTTTTCAAATTTTATACGCTCGGTGTATATTTAAAATAACAACCAGACTATTTAATTGCTATCGGAGTAAATTTTGTCAAATTAATTCCTTCGACAGCTGCCTTGTACTCTTCAATGTTTGGAATACGTCCTAAAATCGCTGACAATACAACAACTGGGGTAGAAGCTAACAAAGACTCTCCTTTTTTACCATCTCTATCTTCTACAACACGCCCTTGAAATAAACGAGTTGATGTGGCCATCACCGTATCTCCCTTGGCAGCTTTTTCTTGATTGCCCATACATAAGTTACATCCCGGACGCTCTAAATACATGATGTTCTCGTATTCGGTACGTGCAGTAGATTTTGGCAAAGCATCACTAAACTCAAAACCAGAATACTTTTGTAAATACTCCCAGTCCCCCTCTTCCTTCAACTCATCGATAATATTGTAAGTAGGAGCGGCGACAACCAATGGCGCATTAAATTTAACCTCTCCTTGCTGCTTTTCTACATTACGTAGCATTTGAGAAACGATTTTTAAGTCATCCTTGTGTACCATGCAAGATCCTACAAATCCTAAATCGACCTTTTTGTCCCCTCCATAGAAAGTCAAATCACGAATGGTATCGTGCGTATAGCGCTTAGAAACATCAGCATTATTTACGTCTGGATCTGCAATCATTGGCTCTTCGATAATATCTAAGTCAATAACAACTTCGGCATAATATTTCGCATTATCATCTGGTGTCAAAGCAGGTTTTGTACCGGTTCTAATTTCTTCGATACGCTTGTTTGCTTTGTCAATTAAACCTTGTAAAACTTGATTTTTATTGTCCATACCTTTATCAATCATGATTTGGATACGAGACTTCGCTATTTCTAGGGATTGGATCAAGGTCTCATCTTGAGAAATACATATCGATGCCTTTGCTTTCATCTCAGCAGTCCAATCTGTAAATGTAAACGCCTGATCCGCCAACAATGTTCCGATATGAACTTCAATAATACGACCTTGGAATACGTTCTCTCCATCAAACTGCTTCAGCATCTGGGCTTGCGTCGCATGAACTACATCACGGAAATCCATATGTTCTTTCATAGTCCCCCTGAAAGTTACTTTTACTGACTCAGGGATCGGCATAGACGCTTCGCCTGTTGCCAAAGCCAAGGCTACTGTACCTGAATCGGCACCGAAAGCAACACCTTTTGACATACGTGTGTGTGAGTCACCCCCAATAATAATCGCCCATTCGTCAACCGTGATATCATTTAACACCTTATGAATAACATCCGTCATTGAATGATATAGTCCTTTTGGATCACGTGCCGTAATCACTCCAAAGTCATTCATAAATTTCATTAACTTAGGAATATTTGCTTGTGCCTTTTTGTCCCAAACAGAAGCTGTGTGACATCCTGACTGGTATGCACCATCAACGGTAGGGGCAATAACTGTTGCAGCCATAGCTTCCAACTCTTGAGCTGTCATTAGGCCCGTCGTATCCTGAGACCCTACGATGTTTACCTTGACACGAACATCGGAACCAGCATGCAATATTTTTCCGGGAGTAGAACCTACCGCATTTTTATTGAATATTTTTTCAACAGCTGTCAGACCATAACCATCATTAGAGATCTCTTTGGAAGGGGCAAAAACAACTGGAGCTGTGATACCTAAAGCCTGGGCAGCAAATGTTTGGATTTTTTTACCAAACACAATAGCGTAAGAGCCGCCTGCTTTGATAAACTCCATTTTTTGAGGTGTTAGAGATCTTGAGATATCAATTAGCTCTTCTTCCCCATTATATAACTTCTTTGTTTTGGTGTTGATCGTTAAAACCGTTCCTGTTGCAACGGAGTACACTTCTTCTAAAACGGGATCTCCATTCTCATTACGAACAACATCTCCGTTGGCATCAACTTTCTTCTTCCAATTTTTTAAATCAATCCCGATACCACCAGTTACATCAACTGTCGTCAAGAAAATTGGAGAAATACCATTTGTTCCACCAACGATAGGTGCTATGTTTACAAAAGGAATGTAAGGCGATGCCTGTTTTCCTGTCCATAAAGCCACATTATTAACACCCGACATACGCGAAGAACCGACGCCCATAGTACCTTTTTCAGCAATCAACATCACACTGGCATCCGGGTGCTGAGCCTGTAAAGCGCGAATCTCTTGCTGTGCTTCCGGTGTGATCATACACTTACCGTGTAACTCACGATCCGAGCGTGAGTGCGCCTGATTACCTGGGGACAATAGATCCGTAGAAATATCTCCTTCAGCAGCTATATACGTCACCACTTTTATTTCCTCGGCAACCGCAGGTAATTCGGTAAAGAACTCAGCTTTCGCATAACTTTCTAAAATTTCCTTCGCAATAGTGCTACCACCATCATACGCTCTTTTTAAACGTGCTGTATCTGCATCGTAAAGGAAAACTTGTGTTTTAAGAACAGCAGCAGCCTGCCTTGCAATTGCTTCGTCGGTTCCTAAAGCTAAATCTAAAAGAACCTCAATAGACGGTCCTCCCTTCATATGAGACAACAATTCAAAAGCATAAACACCTGTGATCTCAGGAATTGTAGCTTCTCCTAAAATAATCTCTTTTAAAAATTTCGCTTTTACGCCAGCCGCAGGAGTTGTGCCCGGTAATGTATTGTATATGAATAATCTTAACGATTCCGCTCTATCCGCGTGATTTAAATCTTTGATCTGTGCAATAACCTCACTCGTTAATTCCGCACTATCAATTGGTTTCGGATGCAATCCAATATTTTTTCTTTCCTCAGTTTCTAGTATGTAATCGTTGTAAATACTCATTTTTAGTTTTTCTATGTCTTTATAGCGGTTAAATAAAATTTTAAATCCTACCGCTTTTTATTAACTATTCAGCAATAATCTTTATTTTTTTCGTCGCAAAAATAAGAAAAATCAAGCTTCAAATACAATTTAGGCAACCAATTACGTAATTTAGAATAAGTCCAAACAGTTGTTTTGTTCGGTATAAAGTTTGGCTGTATACAATAAATACCATCACTATCGAAAGCTTTCATGTTAACCGCTAAGGACCTGGACTTTCACGAAAAAGCGATACCTCTTGGGGGAATTGCTGTATATACTTGTTTAAAATACGAGGTTTACCTATACCATTTGCGGTGGATATTGAATCATCTTTAGTTCTTTAATCGTATTAATAGGGTTCAAAGCGTTGAAAACGAAAGATCCTGCAACCAACGCATCTGCCCCGACTTTGACTAGTTCCGCGGCATTATCTAAAGTGACTCCCCCATCAACCTCAATAATAAGTCTATCATTACGTCCAGCTGCCAAATGTCTTAGCTCCTTGATTTTACTGTAGGTATTTTGGATAAACTTCTGTCCACCGAACCCGGGATTTACAGACATTATACATACCAAGTCGATATCTTGTATTACATCTTTTAACAGCTGAACTGGTGTATGCGGATTCAGCGCTACTCCTGCCCTACAACCTAACTCCCTGATTGCAGCCAATGTACGATGTAAATGCGGACATGCTTCATAATGCACCGTAATCATATCGGCTCCACTATCTTTACAGACTTTCAGATAGCGATCGGGATCAACAATCATCAAGTGCACGTCTAGCGGCTTGGTCGCATGTTTGGCAATAGCCTGCAGCACTGGAAAACCGAATGAAATATTAGGGACAAAATTGCCATCCATAATATCGATATGAAGCCAATCTGCCTCACTATCGTTTACCATTTTAATCTCAGAACTGAGATTTGCAAAATCAGCCGCCAGTATTGACGGTGCTATCAAGTGTTTGTTATATGACATCTTTTCAATCATTAAACCTAATACAAACCTAAAGAAAATGCTTCGGATTAACGAATGGATACCTTAAGACTTTTAGCCTATACGTTTGGAGGGTACCTAAACAAAGCTCTTTCCCAAAAATGCCGAATAATAGTTACTTTTGTATAAGTGTTATAAACATAAACAGGCAATATAGTGGCAAAACTCAAGATAAACTACATCGATTCCAAAATACATAGCAATTCTGTATTCCTCAAATATGGTATGGTCATCGTTACTGTATTATTAATATGCCTTTTCCTACCCAAACAACCTCGATTCGAGTATGAGTTTCAAAAAGGAAAAGCTTGGAATCACGACAATCTTATCTCTCCTTATAATTTTGCAGTATTAAAGACAAAAGAAGAACTCGACAAAGATAAGCAACAGATATTAAAGACTGTACAACCTATATACAACCTAAACACCTCAATAAACAAAGAACAAATTGATCAATTTACCACAGATCTGGCTGAAAAATGGCAAAGTAGCCAGATGGACACCATCCCATCCTTAAAGATAGAATATTACAAAAAGAAAGGTGTAGAGTTACTGACGACAATTTACAACAGAGGTGTACTTTCACTAAACAACCGTTATCAAACCAAAGGCACTGATGCCGAAAAACTTAATGAGACTGATGCTAATTATAATTTCACATTACTCAACAACAATGTAGCCTCGCAGAAAAACACGATAGATTGTTTCACTATAGAAACAGCTTACGAATTTCTTAAATTAAGCTTAGACAGAGACAAAGAGATCACCAGAAAAAAATGGTTTATCGATGTACTCAAGAATTATATTACCGTAAACCTGATCTATAATGAATCTCTAACCGACAAAGTCGAACAGACCGCATTAAGTAATATTTCTAGTACAAGAGGGATGGTTCAAAAAGGCGAACTTATTGCTGAAAGGGATAAAATTGTTAACAACGATACGTACCAAAAACTTGAGTCACTTCGTACTGTGTTTGAAGATGAAGCTAAAATCACAGGAAATAGAAATTATGTTGCATTAGGTCAGTTTTTATTGGTAGGATTAGCGATGACACTTCTCATGGTTTTTCTATATTTCTTCAGACGTCAAATCTATGAAAGCAACAGACTTTTAGTCATTATCTTCATCGTTATTCTCGCGATGCTAGGGGTCTTATCTTGGTCTATAGAGATCAAAATATCAAGTTTATATTTTATCCCCTATTGTGGTGTCCCCATTATCTTCAGAATCTTGTTCGACACACGCGTTGCGCTCAATATCCACTTGTTGATGGTTTTGATAGCAGCCTTATTTGTACCCAATAGCTATGATTTTGTCTTTTTACAATTCATGTCGGGCTTGGTTGCTATCTATAGTATCCGAACTATGGTCAAGCGGGAGCAGTTTCTAATTTCCAGTATCCTGATTTTAGCGACCTACATCATCGGTTATATGGGATTAGTACTTACCCGAAACGGGTCAGTGACAAATATCTACTGGAACGATATAACCCCTTTTATCGTTAGCGTGGGTCTTACGCTTTTGGCCTACCCGCTTATATACGCCTTTGAAAAGTTGTTTGGTATAGTTTCTGATTTAACATTGATGGAATTAACCAATAGTAATTCAAAGCTCTTACGCGAACTTTCATTAAAGGCTCCGGGCACTTTCCAACATTCCCTTCAGGTTGCTAATCTAGCCGAAGCCGCTGTTTACAAAATAGGTGGGAATCCACTATTAATCCGAGCAGGGGCTTTGTACCATGATATCGGAAAAATGATAAATCCGCTTTATTTTATAGAAAATCAAAAAAACGGTGTCAACCCACATAAGGAACTGACGTCCGAACAAAGTGCACAGATTATTATTTCTCACGTAATTAAAGGTATTGAAATCGCAAAGCGCAATCTATTGCCAGAAGTTGTTATAGATTTCATTAAGAGTCATCACGGCACCACACGGGTAGATTATTTCTACAATGAATTTATTAGGGATAATCCCGAAAAGCTTGTAGACGAAACTATCTTCCATTACCCTGGTCCTGTCCCATTCTCCAAAGAAACTGCTGTTCTTATGATGGCAGATTCTGTAGAAGCTGCCGCACGAGCACTAAAAGAACCCACCAAAGACTCTATAAGTAATCTAGTGGACAAAATTATAGAGCACAAATTAATGCAAAAACAATTTGAAAATGCAAACATCACCATGAAAGACATTAGCGATGTAGCGCACATCTTTAAGAGTATGTTGATGAGTATTTATCATGTACGCATAGACTACGATCTGAGCAAGAAAAAAGATGTTTTACAATAAATAAATGAATCTCAACAGGTTAATTTCAACGTCCGAAAAATTATCAAAAAAACAGCATTTAAAATTTGTTAAATGATTTTTTTGCCTTATGTTTGCACTGTCGAAACAGGGAGAGATGCCTGAGTGGCCGAAAGGAACAGTTTGCTAAACTGTCGTACTGGAAACGGTACCGTGGGTTCGAATCCCACTCTCTCCGCTAAGACTAAAAAAAGTCCAACGAAAGTTGGACTTTTTTTTATTTCCACACACAACGTCATACAGCACTACATTTTCTTACTTTTAGAACATAGGCATCATAACCCACAGGGTTAGACCCAAAGAAAGCCACTATCACATCGACAGTGGCTTTCATACCTCCCCAAGTTAAGTTTTAGAATAGTATAAAAATTTAAATATAGCTCAGTTCGATTATTTTCATAATTCCTTTTTCAAACTGGCAGCTTCCAATACAGACAACACGAATATACCAGAAATTGTTTTGACTTATTTTAATTTATTTTTAACTATTATTTATACAACAAGCATTCAACTGGATTACAACACACTCTTTTTCTCATAAGATAGCATATTATATAGGTGTTACGATAATAATGATAAGTTTTTGAGTTAAGAAAAAAATAATTAAAGGTTATTTTTTTTAAGCATTCTCAAATAGAGCTCTTCCACTTTTTCCCTCGCCCAAGGCGTCTTGCGGAGAAAAGTCAGCGAGGATTTGACACTCGGATTTTCATTAAAGCATCGAATAGAAATTCGACGTCCCAATTCTTCCCACCCGTAATATTCGACCAAATCATTAATGATCGTGTCGAGTCTTTTTCCATGTAGCGGATTATTTGCTTGTTCTTGCATTTTGTAAAGATAATAATCTCTTCAATTTTAACTCACTTTAATCGTAGGTAGATGTGTTTGACATGTTTGTGCCCACCTGAGTCCCTTTCATCAATCTCAAATCTATTTATATATTTAATCAGATCATAAAGCTTGTTGAAGCCATAGTTACGCGGGTCAAAGTCAGGCTTCTTTTTGGAAATAAAACTTCCCAGCGACCCCAAGAAAGTCCATCCTGTCTCATCAGCAAGATCGTCCACACTATTAACGATCAGCGTTACCGTTTTCTTATCCACCTTATCAATAGCCTTTTGAGTTGGTTTAGACAGTTCCTTGGCCACAGATTTAACGGTGGTCTTAACATCTGCTTCTTTTTCAACAGGCTTTAAGATCTCGATATAGATGAATTTATTACAAGCGGATATAAACGGCTGCGGAGTTTTCCGTTCTCCCAGACCAATTACCAACATACCCGCTTCCCGGAGTCGTGTCGCCAGTCGGGTAAAGTCACTATCGCTGGATACGATACAAAAGCCATCCACCTTCTCCGAATATAAAATATCCATAGCATCTATAATCAATGCACTATCTGAGGAATTCTTACCAGTTGTATAACTATATTGTTGTATAGGAATGATCGCATTATCCAGCAGAACATTTTTCCAGCCCGAAAGATGTGGTTTAGTCCAATCGCCGTAAATTCGCTTCACAGTAGGTGTACCGCTCTTTGATATCTCTTCCAGCATTTCCTTCACATCCGCATAAGGAACATTGTCAGCGTCTATCAAAACGGCGAGTTTATGATCTTGCATATATAAAAAGTTAAATTACGTAGTATAAATATACTAATTTAACAATAACTTCTGAAAAAGGCATATCATTCCCACATTCTAAGTAGAAAAAACCACATTGCAGCTACCTGCTAATTTCAACTATTAGCAGGTTACTAAAATTATTCACGGGTTATAAAACAATAATAAGCTTCAGCGATAGCCATCTCCTGATCGAATAAAACACTAGTCTACAAAGAAAACAAAAGGGTCAAGACGAATGATCTCCAAGTAGACCTACATAGACTATATTGAAGACACCAAATATATAAGGTTAATTATCTTTCTACAAACCACGCTCCAACATGATCATATCCCGCAGTTGGATGCCATTTTCAACAATAGGTTCCTCATAATTATGGATAAAAAAATCCTTTCTCACAGCATACTTAACAAAACTATTACGCTCGTAGAATCGAATCTGATCCACTCCACAGTCCGCTGTACCAACGATAACTCGCCTACAACCTCTAGCTTGTGCAATTTCGATTATCTTCTCTATCAATAGCGATCCTAATCCTTTGCCTTGCAGTTCACGGCATACAGCAATATTTTTTATTTCGATAATCTCATTATCTACAAGGTATAGGCAAAAAACAGCGACTTCACGCCGCTCGTCTTTCAGTACATATACATCACTATCAAACACATATTTTTCGATTGCATAGCGCGTCTCATCAGCCAATAAAAGTAAACTATAAGGAAGCTTATTACCTGGGGACAACAATTCCAAATGATACATAGAATTCAAAGATTGCTTGAACATCATTACATTAATTATGTTGAAAATCAAATTTATGTAAACCGATTATAAATAAAAGATTATTATATTAAAGTTCCTATAGTTTCTTCGATTTATAAAATTCTTTCTGTAATTTTGAAAATCAATTAGCATAATAAAGAGCTAAATATTTTGAAACTTTTTTGCACATACATTTTATTAGCCACGCTGACACTGCAGTCTTTCTATCGTAGTATCATGGCTATGGAGTATCAGATACACCTACCAGAATATCTGGCCAAATGTATTAACAAAGATAGACCACAACTTCATTGTAATGGACAATGTGAGTTGATGAAAAAAATAAGAGAAAAAGAAAAGCAAGAAAC
The DNA here is from genome assembly GCF_011007405.1 of Sphingobacterium sp. xlx-130. Lineage (NCBI taxonomy): Bacteria > Pseudomonadati > Bacteroidota > Sphingobacteriia > Sphingobacteriales > Sphingobacteriaceae > Sphingobacterium > Sphingobacterium sp. xlx-130. Next base: position 21,489 of record NZ_WFKN01000014.1, on the reverse strand, counting down.
AAAAAAGAACCTTGTAGTTTATGAATATAGTGCATTCTACATACATAAAGATTACACTATTTTCCAATCACAGCCCCAAACTGAGGAAAAGACAATAAGCTTATTTTCTCCTTATTTGACTAATTACGCATTTACTTTCCGCACTTCGGTATTCCACCCTCCACTCGCTTAGTATTATTTCTTTATAGAGTAGATTGCATACTTACTTTTTATCAATCATTTTGAAGGTTTCATCCTGCATTAATTTGTCTTAGACGAGAAGACAGATTAACGAGGAATAACTTGGCCACAAAAATGTCCATGTAAGAATACTATGCCCCTATTCCCACAACTAACTTTTAACAACTGTCGCTAGCGTCTAATTATTCGACGTAGTCGCAGCATTACTATAAAAAATTATCTAATGGAAAAAATTACACTTTTTCTAACAGTGCTTTGCTTTGCCCTGACATCATGTACGAAAGAAAAAACAGACTATCAAGCAGAAATAGATACTATTGTTCCCGGACGCGGCGATTTTGAAGAAGTCACTACAATCCAAAGCGGAAATTATAACTTACATCTCGAAGCTCTAAATGGCACCTTATACAAGGGATATAATGCGATCAGAGTCAAGGTAACAGACCGCACCACAAACAATAAAGCGGAGGTTTCCGCTGTGACGCTGCTCCCCATCCTGAGCCGTAGTCAACAAGAACCTAGCTCCTGTCCCCATCGCTACCAGCTGATCTACAAACCCGAAGACCGTTATTTCGAAGGGTACATAGTATTTACAGAGCAAACCCTCACAAATGCCACCTGGGATCTCTACATCAACTTTACTGTAGCACTTCAAACTCAAAAAGCACAGCAAAGGCTGCAAGTAGAAAAGCAAGACAACAAAAACCTGAACATAACAGAATTTTCCGGAATTGACGGAGAGGACTACGTTATCGCTTTGGTAGCACCACACAAACCCAAAGCAGCCGAAAATGAATTAATAGCAGGCATATATAAGCGTAATGAAGCGAATCAACTCCCTTCATCCCCCTTTCCCAATCCAGCAAAGTATGCTTATACTGAAGTCAAAGGGCACACCCTGAAATTGGATCCAAGAATGCCCGGACCTTCTATGGGAAACCATTCCTCCCCCAACAATCAAGACCTCATACAGCGACAGGATGGATTATACCAAGGCGTGGTCAATTATACCATGACAGGTAACTGGACATTGAATTTCATTCTATTGAATCAACATGGAAGTGTTATTAAAGGAACTACCGTACCGAGTGATTTCACGCCTGGAGTCGAGGGCAAAAAAAGCGAACTACATATTGATATTTTATTCTAAAATCTATGAGGTGGATACATGTTATTCTTTGGGGAATCATAATGACAACCAGAGTCAGTTCACAAGAGATATCAGCACACCGAGACAGCAGCAAGCTACTCGAAGAGGTTAAGGTGATGGGCGTTGTCAAAAAGAAAGTAAAAACAGATCTCAAATTGGCCGTCACCGTTGACGAGTTTCTTGCCTCCTCTCAGAATATCAGCTTTATCAAACGTGGAGCTTATGCCTGGGAACCTATGCTCAACAATATGAGCTCAGAACGATCTTCCGTTACCATTGATGGTATGCATATATTCGGTGCCTGTACCGATAAAATGGATCCGATTACCTCTTATGTCGAGACCAATAACCTGTCTACCATAACTATTAAATCTGGACAGGAAGGAAACCTACACGGAGCAACCGTTGCTGGCAGCATCGACCTTCAGCGTAAAAATACTGCATTTGGTGGCGATAAAAAGATAAGTGGAAGTTATCAGACGGGATTCGAATTCAACAACAAGCAGTTCTTCAATCTTGCGGACCTTTCTTATTCGAGTCAGAAGTTTACTGCAGAAGGCAGCATTTCCTTGCGTAATGCAAAAAACTATTATAATGGTAATAATGAAGAAGTAAAGCACTCCCAGTTTAATAAGTTCAACAGCTCTTTAGGCTTCGCAGTCAAAACAGGAGACCGCTCGGCCATACGTATAGATGCCATCTACGACAAAGCCAAAGACGTAGGGTTTCCGGCTCTCCCCATGGACCTCTCGCTATCACGTGCCATCATTACCTCCGCATCCTACAAACAGTTGTTTGAAGAGGGTATAATACAGTTTTGGGATAGCAAAGTTTACTTCAATACCATTGAACATTATATGGATGACACCACACGCCCCGAGAATCTCGTACATATGGATATGCCGGGCTGGAGCACCACCTATGGTCTAATTTCTAAGATAGCCCTTAAAAAAGACAATTATACATCGGAGGTTCAACTCAATGTATATGACAACTTATCTATCGCAGAGATGCGAATGTATCCGCAAGACCGCAGCATGCGAACCATGTTTGCCTACAGCTGGCCCTGGGTGACCACACGGTTTGCCGGGGTGTCCAACAATAATTCCTGGAATCTATCAGAACGCAGTCATGTTGTAGCCGGAGGCTCCTTGGGTGTCCACTACAACTACTCTAAATATGCCGAGTTCAACTGGATTTTTCACCCTGGTGCCCCACCGCAAAAGACGCGGATATTACCAGGTTTATATGCCAGCTATCACCTCCAGATAAATCAGTTCGAAATCAGTGCCGGAACCGGTTACGGACATCGGGCTCCTTCCATATCAGAAGCCTATGGTTACTATATTTACAACAGCTTTGACCGATACGATTACATTGGCAACCCCAACCTGAAAAACGAAATATCGTACGAGACCAATGCCAGCATAGCATATAAAACAGACCGAATGGGCGTACAGGCCAAGGTTAATTATTTCTACATTCAGAATTATATCGTCGGTAAGATATTGAATATGGGAAGCCCTATGAACTATCAGTCGGTAGGCGTTAAAGGATATACAGCTCTGGATCAAGCGAATATATTCAATGCAGCTATAAGCGGACACTATGACATTCTAGCTCATCTGCACTGGAAAGGAAACCTGACCTATGCCCGGGCCACTGATGGTCAGGGAGGCAATCTACCTTTTATCCGTCCATTGACTTATCAGAGCAGTCTACATTACATGTACAAACGATTTGGAATACAAACCTCACTTCAAGGAGACGCCGTACAACGTGATTATAGCCCTGAATATGGTGAGGACAAAACTCCGGCATACTGCATTTGGAATATGTCGGCCGATTACATTCTACCCATCCGAAACCTCAAAATCACATTACAGGTTGGCGCCGAAAATCTCTTAAACGCGTATTACAGTACATATGCCGACTGGGGCAATATCCCACGGATGGGAAGAAATATCTTCACCTCCGCAAAAATCAATTTTTAAAAAAAACTATTAAAAAACAAATGACAATGAAAAATTTAACAAACCTCTTATTTGCATCTTTAATTTCGGTAGCATTGATTTCGTGCAACAAGAATGAGCCTTCCTCGAACAATCTAACTTTGCGCTTTGAGAATACATTTAAAGAGAAAGCTATTGTACTTGGTGACAAGAACTCCTCCACCGCTACAGTCAATATATCATCTGAAAACCAAACACATCAGTTTTCCGAATTAAAGTATGTCATCAGCAATATAAGATTAATCAAAACCGATGACCAAGAGGTACCGTATAACATAAATGACCTGGACAATGGCGCTAGGGTGATCGATCACTCCAAAGCAGCCAGCTTAGAATATGTACTGTCCAACATCCCTTCTGGAGATTACAAAGGACTAAAATTCGGACTTGGTGTCAAACCGGAATTAAACACCCTTGATCAAGTACGCTTTCCTCAGTTTTATGCAGCAGCGGGCGCCAACGATACGGAGATGATGTGGGAATGGGGTACGGGGTACCGTTTCACCAAAATCGAAGGATTCTATGATACAGACAAAAAAACACTTTCTATTCACACAGGCAGTACTTTGAATGGCAAACAAGAAGATCCTTCAACCTACATACCCGGTGTAAATGCCTATAGGGATATTAATCTCTCCCTACCCGAAACAGCTTTTGTCGGCAAAGGATCACCGATCATCAACATCCGTGCTGATTTTGACAAACTATTGAGCGGAAAAACTAAAGCAATCAAATTAGGTGCTGGAAATGCTACACCTAGCATTCACAGTGCCGATGGAATGGTCGAATTTGTAAACAATCTCGGTGGCAACGGGGATTCAGACCAATCAGGAATATTCTCTATCATCAGTGTAAAAAAATAAATCACACCTACAAGCGGGAGCGTCCTATCGTCTATAGTGCACTCCCCTCTTACTTTGCAAATCATGAAAAAGTTAATTGGCATTCTCATTTCGTCACTACTAGTACTAACTGTAGCCTGTAGTCGCGAAAACTCAGATAAAAAAGCAATTATCGACAACCCAAAGATACAGCTCGCTACCCCTAAAGGTTTTCCTGCTTTAAATGAGGCTGTATACCGAAATCCTCCTACCAAATACGGTGTAGAATTGGGCAAAAAGCTCTTTCATGAAAAAAAGCTAAGCAGCAACAATACCATATCCTGTGGCAGTTGTCACCAACAGGCAAAAGCTTTTGCAGACAATCATGCACAGGCTATAGGGATTTATGACCGAATAGGCCTGCGTAACACCCCTGCTATACAGAATCTAGCTTTTATCAAGCACTACAATTGGGATGGCAGCAAGCGCGAACTGGAAAAACAGTCCTTAGTACCCATTATCACCCATGAAGAGATGAACTCCTCCATCATGGAGGTAATGAGCAAGCTTCAGGCTGACAAAGATTACCCCATACTATTCCATAAAACATTTGGAGATCAAGAGATTAGCCCCGAAAGAATCTATAAAAGTATCGCCCAATACGAATACTCGCTCATATCAGCCAATAGCAAGTATGACAGGATACGACAAAACCTGGGCGAACAGTTTAGCGAAAGCGAAGCTTGGGGTTACCGATTGTTTAACACCAAATGTGCCAGTTGTCACCAAGGAGAGTTATTCACAGATGAGAGCTTTCGAAATGTAGGTTTTCCCTTAAATCCCAACACCGATGAAGCGGGCCGCTCTCGGGTAACAGGCATACCTGCCGACTATATGAGTTTTCGTGTCCCCAGTCTACGTAACATCGCCTACACAGCTCCTTACGGCAGTTTTGGTCAATTTAAAACCCTTCGAGCGGTATTAGACTATTTTGACAAGGGCGTACTCGACAGTGACAATCTCGACCCTATTTTAAAGAAAAACAAAAACAGAATCCCAATGACTTCCCAGGAAAAGTCGGCTATTATCTCCTTTCTGCATACCCTCAGTGACGAACAATTTATTGATAATCAACAATAGCCTATATTCTTTTTCTCCTTCTGGTTACATATTATTTCCCGATAAAGTGTAAATTGTACAGCTGTTGTCGCATTGGGCGACAATTAGAAACATAAAAAAGGGTAAAATGAGCACGGAACACAACTATTTAGCGGTAAACCGCGAGTCTTGGAACAACAGAACAGAAACACACTTAAATTCCGATTTTTACAACATGGAAAGTTTCCTTAATGGAAACACCTCTCTCAACGACATCGAGTTAAAGCTACTTGGCGACATACGGGGCAAATCCATACTCCATCTACAATGTCATTTCGGTCAGGACAGTATCTCGCTGAGCCGATTGGGCGCCACCGTTACCGGCGCCGATCTTTCCGACAAGGCCATAGATAGTGCCCGTCAGATTGCACAAAAACTTCACACTGACACCCAATTTATCTGTTGTGATATCTACGATCTCCCAAACCATCTCCACGAGACATTCGACATCGTATACACCAGCTATGGTGTTATAGGCTGGCTTCCTGATCTGGACAAATGGGCTCAGGTGATTTCCACATTCTTAAAACCAGGAGGGAAACTCGTCTTTGTAGAGTTTCATCCCGTAGTATGGATGTTTGATGATAATTTTGAAGGAATAGGCTACAGCTACTTCAACTCAGGGGCTATTATCGAATCCGAAACCGGTACATATGCCGATAAGGAAGCACCTATCAGCCAAGACTACATCTGTTGGAACCATGGACTTGGAGAAGTTCTAAATAGTTTATTGGAAAACGGACTCCAGCTCAAATCCTTTGACGAGTTTGATTACTCTCCTTACAACTGTTTCAATAAAACTATTGAATTCGAACCTAAGAAATATAGAATAGCGCATCTAGCAGACAGAATACCTATGGTGTATGCGCTGGTTGCGGAGAAAATATAACACCGAGAAGCATACAGGATCCGAGGAATATCTCGGGTTCTGTATGCAATATACAGCTATTTTGACATTCTAAACCCAATGATTACAAAAGGAATCGTGCCTACCATAACCAATGCTGTAGTCAATAATGCAGTATTTGAAAACAACGACACGATACCACTGGCTAAAAAACAAGTCCCTAACTGTAGCGCATTCTGCAATGCAGAAGCTTTACCAAGACTACCCGGAAATAGCTTCATGGCCTGAGCCACAACAATTGGGTAACAAGCACCATTTGCAAGGGCCATCAAGCAAAACGGAATCAACAGCATAACCAATGTGGGGGGTGTAATCAGTGTAATAGCCAACACACCTATTACCGCCACCGAATAAAGAACCAGCAAAAAAGGCAGAATACGTCTTCCTTGCATCCGATCCGAAAGCGCCCTGTAACCATATCCGCCCAGCATGAACGCTACCGTCTGCGGCACAAAGCTGAAACCTATTTGCGCCTCATCATATCCTAGTTCTTTTAAAAAAAATGGCGAACCGGTCAACCAAGCAAAGAATGCTCCCGAACAAACTGCATAGATCATCACATTACCAACATATGTTTTAGATTGCAGCAACTGTATATACGACGCTCCTTTTTTCGGTATAGCCTGGTTACCTCTTGCTGCTTCCTCCCTTAAAGTAAGTGTATAGAACATCATTAATAGAGCAATAATAGCCAAAACGATAAATATAGATCTCCAGCCAAAATAGTCCAATAGAAATACGCCAAGCAGTGGAGCCAATGCTGGAGACAAAGCCACAAGTGGCATAATAGTAGCAAACACCTTATTCGTCTTATCCGCCGGATAACGCTCGATCACCAGTGCCTGCCAACTTACTGCCGCCGCACAGACACCTATCGCCTGTAACAAACGCAACACCAGCAATACCGTGACATCATAAGTAAAGAAAATCGAAAGCGAAGCCACTGTAAATATCCCCAGTCCCACCAAAATAGAACGCGGCTTACCGATCTTATCAGCGAAGGGTCCCCACAGCAATTGTGCTATCGCATATCCTGCAAGAAATAACGTAAGACTCGCACTTATATTATTTTTACTCGTGTCAAGATCTATACGCATTTTATCAAATGCTGGCAAGTACATATCTGTCGCCAAAAAACCAATGACACTCAATCCTGCCAGATAGACCAGAAAAAAGAAATTACTTCTCTTTTTATTCCCCATATATACTTTCATTTTTGATCAAGTCGCAAAGTTAATATAATACAGACTCCCATACATCCATTTTCGATGATCTTGACTTAGAAACTACCAAATAGAGTCCCGCTGATCCTAAAAAAATCGCCATCCTGAAAACAAGATGGCGATTTTCTATTTTTCCGTCCTCATTATAGTTTTTTTAAATGGTAGAACATACCCCGCCGCGATAGTAAAAAAAGTATTATGTAGCTTGATCGGAAGATGATCCGTAGGAGCATCGATAACATTGTTTACACCATAATTAAACACAGCCCTTATCTGCCATACCGGACTCAACGCATAGACTCCCCCCACGTGCAAACCTATATCGGTCTTATTCACAAGTTTAGAAACATCAAATGTAGCACTCGAAATCTCTATCTTCGGTGTTGTAGGATCTCCTAATCGTACGTAAGCATTATGTACACTACCTTCAAACGAACGATATACTGCACGAGCGACCGAAAAACCACCGAGCAGCGACCATTTGGGACTCAACTCATAATGAGCAGACACTGGGAGTTCCAGGTATAAGTTATTAAAGGAAGAACCTACAGATCCTGTAAAATAACCTATAAAGCTAGGTATAGGTTGATCCTCAAACTCAATCATCGCTTTAAAATTTTCAGCGAAAGCCCTTGTTTTCATCCCTTTATTTACTAGATTCAATCCCGAAGAAATAGTCAATTTATTATTTATCTTGTAAAAAGGCACCTCTACACCAACCGAAATCGGATTCACCGGATGATAACTTTCTACTTCACGAATCTCTTGAGGAATGGATGCCGGCGTCACACCACCGATATGTACACCTGAATGGATAATTACCCGATCAATCGCTACCTGTGCAGACGCCCCTAAACTAGTCACACCGGTAACTAACAGCAAAAAAATACATCTTATCATTTGACCGTAATCTTAATATCATCCACTAATAATACACTACCTATAGCACCTTGAAATATATCACCATTCTTACTGGCGCTCATTACAATTGCTAAACGGTACTTACCACCTGCAAATCCATCCAACTGGGGAACTTTGCGATAGTCAAAATCAACTTTAAAAGACTTAAAGTCTTTAGACACTGTAGCCAGCTCATCATACAGCAACGCTGTCGCAACGATACTTTTATCTGTCAATAAGTTTGTGCCATCCAGATAATCGACCTTCGTACGGGCCTTTAGTTCATCGGCATCAAAAAGTACCGCGACTATAGAGCAGGTATCCTTAACATTAGGCATAGGCTTGCTATTATGATCGATCACCTGCTTGCCCGGCGTATAGTGGTAAAAACCAGCGAACGAAACAGGAGCTGCTTCGATAGGACGTCCAAAATGCGTAGATTGCAACGGATCTCCCATCACATTACCTGAATCAAATTCCCCCATGAATATATTTCCTGCAGCAATTGGCTTTTTCGCCCCAGCACCAAAGCTCCCGGTAGATTTAGTTTCCAATTTTACAGCGACCTTTCCACCATGTGCTACTGTGCTATATTGCATAGGATACAGTTCGGCTTGCTTCTTCACGATCGGTGAGATACTGAAAACAAATCCTGCATTACCTGAATCCCAGGTATCCAGTTTACGCTCATCGCGTAAGCTAAAGAATTCAGTATACTTGTTTCTATCGTGAATACTATAGTCCTCAAAGTCATATTCCAACGGCATGAAAGTCACTCGCTCGTTAGTCAGTGTCACCGTATACTTTTTACTAAACTCCCCATTTTCGGAAGTCACCGTATAGATGACGGGATCTGTAAAGTCCTGAATAGAACCACTAACCGGTACACTGCTGGCTCCCCGACTCAGCTTAAACGCGAACGCATAGGCTTTTACGTTAATCTTTTGATCGTCTACAAAGAGCTTCACCTCATCATTTGTAACAACCGGATCCGCAAAAAAATCATCCTCTTTATGCACTATAGATAATATATCGGCTTCAATATTTGGCAAAGCTTTCTTGATACAGCTTGAGAACATCAATACTGTACCCCATAAAAACAAGCAAAATAAGGAGCTAACCGAACGTAAACGTCGACTTCCCATCGTTTGAATCTACTAATTTTAAAATTTTATAAATGAAATGTTAACTGTTAAATGCCCATAAACTTAAATGGTTTAGCTTCCTTAAAGTTAGCATTTGATAAACCATTAAATGTCGAAAATGCCTTTAGATCAAGCATCATTGTCTTAGCACCCTCGGCCAGATTAAACTTATTTAAATCGACCCAAAAAGTATTTGGAGTAAGTACTGTTTCGAAGTAGTATACTTTATTCTTTTGATCAGCTACGGATCTCCAACGGGTAGATGATATATTAGGTTCTGTTTCAGAACTTATACCAAATGGAACTGAACAATTACGTATTACAGAGAACACACTTGCTACAGATATACGCGTATCTTCAGTCTGTGGTATTGCATTGATGTAGTAAGATGCACGTACAAAACGGTCTGCTGCCCGATTAGTACCTGGCAACATTACAGTACCCGGTATACCTTGCCAATACTTATTCAGTGCTAACTGTTCTTCGAACACAGGAGAATTCGTCATTACCGTATATTTAGGGCTGTGGTGAATGATCAATTTACCATTGATATATTCCAAGATCGCATTATCACCCGTTGCATCCGAAAGAGATAAATGCAGTGTAGTAAACTTTTGTGTACCTGGAATATAATCACTGACGACCACAAAAGATTCCTTACTTAGGTCTATCACAGCTTCCTGTACTGTAGCATAATTATCCAAAGCGTACTGTGCCCAAGCCGATATGGTCAACCCTTGCTTCGAACCTACCGGATCAAATTTCGGATAGTTAGATTCGACCAACCAAAGCACGTTTGCTACAAGTCCTTTTTCATTCAAACCATCTGTCGTTGCGATATCCCAAGCAGAAGCGATAACAGATCCATATTTGGATTTCCATTTGATAGATTGTGTACCCACTTCGCCATTACGCGCTATGCCACGTGGGAATACCCATAAATTGGCCGCGATATCATCTTTCCAATCCATGCTACGTGCGGTAATGATATTTCCATTAGGACCTTTGTAGACAACACGTGTACATGCCAATGCAGGTGCCGTCAACAAAGTGATACCGGCTAATAATAAGGAAAATACTTTTTTCATATAAATAATTATTTCATGATCCGCCAGCTGGCGGATTGGTTTGCTTTTCAATGGTTAACTCCAACATTAGCAATCACAGATGTGCTTCAATTATTGAAATCTATATTGTGTTCCCTAGATATTTCATATAAGTTAAACACAAACTCAACCAGCACACTAGGGTATTTATATTAAACAAACGGCTAAAATAAACATTTTAATTCCACAGAGCAAACGCATTATATTATATTTTTATGAATGTATTTCACTATTAATTACATCATAAAAAACGATACTATAACCATTTTTTCAACAAATAGCGTACGTTACTATTTCACGCAATCGATTTCGTTGCCAACAAACTTCTAAATAGACTAAAATAACCCTACTTTGGGAGCATTATTCCATTGGAATAAGATCTAAACCTAGTAAACACTTTTTTTAAATCTATGAAAGAAAAAACTAAACCCTTTTTCGCTACGAACTTTTATCCAATCAGCTCTGCTCTCATGCTAGCTCTTGCTCTGCCAAGTCATGTCTTAGCAGATAAGATAGATCGATTCGATAGCTTAACAGAAATTCAAAATCAGAACGCTGTCACTGGTACGATTCAGTCGAATTCAACTCCACTTATTGGGGTTACCGTTACTGTAAAAGAAAACCCAAAAATTGCGACATCCAGCGGTCCAAACGGAGAGTTCACGATTAAGGCCACTAAGGGAGAAACCTTAATATTCTCACTGATTGGATACCAACCTCTAGAGAAAGTCGTCGATTCAAACGTCATTAATGTTCAATTGATTGCGTTAAATGAAGCACTAGAAGAAGTTGTCGTTGTCGGATTTGGCACTCAAAAGAAGGTAAACCTTACCGGTGCTGTACAGGCCATAGGGAGTAAAGACCTAGAGGATAGGCCGGTAACGAATGTATCTACAGCTTTACAGGGTAAATTCGCTGGGGTCACCATTATACAAAACTCAGGCCAGCCGGGCAAAGACAGTGGATCTATCCGCATCAGGGGATTGGGCACGACAAATAATGCAAACCCATTAGTATTGGTCGATGGTGTAGAAAGTTCCATGAACAATATCAACCCTAATGATATTGAAAACATTTCTGTACTAAAGGACGGCCCCAGCGCAGCTATCTATGGGTCTAAAGCTGCCAATGGTGTTATTCTCATCACAACTAAAAAGGGTAAAATTGGCGCGCCTCAGCTGAACTACTCTGGCTATGCAGGTTGGCAAGATCCAACCCGTCTCCCTGAATACATGCGGTCTTACGACCATGCCGTAATCCTGAACGAAGCATTAGCAAATCAGGGCTTATCATTACGTTTTACAGACTCGGATTTAGAAGGTTTTAAAAACCAAACAAACCCAGATAAATATCCAGACACGGACTGGTTAGGGCTATTATATACAGGTAGTGGGCTACAACAATCGCATAACTTACAAGTTTCTGGCGCTACCGATCGAATTAACTACATGGCTTCATTAGGATTTATGGGCCAAAAAGGTGTAATCGATATAGCAAAATCTGATCGATATAATTTTAGGACAAACCTAGGCACTAAAGTCAGTTCAAAACTCTCGCTCAATCTAGGGTTAGCATATAATTACCAACGAATAAACGAACCGATCAACCCCTATACCGGTGACATGGCTCAGATTTTTAGACAGGTCAATCGTATCCCCTCATTTATACCCTATAAATATACCAGTGGTCGTTATGGATACTATGGTGACGGTAATCCGATTGCTTGGGTCGACATGGGATCTACAGACAGAATGATCTATAAGCATACGAATATTAATTTGTCTGGAGAGTACCAGATCATGGACGGACTAAAATTCAAACAAGTGGTCAGCTTCCAACCCCGAGATAATATGTCTTCAAAATTTGTAAAAGAAATCCAATACTACGACAACAATACGGGTTTACCTAGTCAAAAGCAAGGAATAAATAATCTTACCGTTTACAATAATCAGGAGGAATTACTGACGCTACAATCTTTGCTTACTTATGACAAGTCTATAGGTGATCACGACTTTAATATTTTGGGCGGGTTCATGGATGAGACTAGGCGGGCAGATTTTACCAGTGCATATCGGCAAAATTTCTTAGGCACGGAATATGAAGAGTTGGTATTAGGAGATGCTTCAGGTCAAGTCGCTACAGGTGGAGCAAAAAAACTGATTCTTCGATCTTGGTTTGGAAGATTCAATTACGCATTTGCTAACAAATACCTGTTTGAAGCAAATGTAAGACGAGATGGTACATCCCGCTTTGTTGGCAAAAACAAGTGGAATACTTTTCCTTCCTTTTCAGCAGGTTGGAGAATTGCTCAAGAGAGCTTCTTTCAAAACTCTAGCTTAGCAAACATCTTCTCCGAATTGAAGCTAAGGGGAGGTTGGGGTGTATTGGGTAATCAGACAACTGCTGGAGTCGGAGAAAACGCGTATCCAACAAATGATGACTGGTATCCGGGCATATACACCATAAACTCTGGATTTAACTATCCCTTCGGCAATGAACTTTCTTCCGGAGGTACTGTTTCTGTCGCTCCAAACCCAGCTCTGCTTTGGGAAAGATCAATCAGTTCAAATATTGGTCTAGATCTGAACTTAAAAAACAATTGGAGCTTCGTCGTTGATTATTTTAACAGAAGTACCGAACAACTTTATACGGCTTTGGTAGTGCCTATCCAATTCGGTCTTCCAGCTCCAACTCAAAACGCAGGAATAATAAGAAATAGAGGCGTGGAAGTCCAAGTCAACTATTCAAATAATATCGGCGAACTTAAATTCGACCTCAGCGCCAATGCCTCCTATATCGACAATCAAATCCTACAATGGAAGTCAAACGCAGCAGAGCCACATAGCACATTCTACGTACGTGACGCAGGACTACCTCTTCGTTCGTTCTATGGATATGAGAACATGGGTATTTATCGCTCGGATGAAGAATATAAAAATTCGAATGTAAAAGGTGTTAATAATACTGTCGGCGCTGGTGATCTAATTTACAAAGATCAAAACGGAGATGGTAAGATTGACGGTCAAGATCGAGTCTATCTAGGTTCACCTGATCCAAAATACATTTTTGGGTTAACAACAAACCTTTCTTACAAAAATTTTGATCTGAATATGTTTTGGCAGGGAGCTGCGGATGTACAGGGTTATTTATGGGGAGAAGCTCTAGGAAACATTTCAGGAGCGGACAAACCAACTGAAATATTTTCAGATAGATTTCACATCACAAATAATCCCAACGGCTCCATGCCTCGCGCATTGACATCTTGGACACAGAATAAAGCGGAAAGTAATCCTTCAGACTTCTGGATTCAAAATGCTAGTTACGTAAGACTAAAAAATATAACACTTGGATACAATATACCCCAAGCGATCACAAACAGGATAGGAATAAAAGGAGCTAAAATATACTATAGCGGACAGAATTTGCTGACATTTACTGGCTTTGCTAAAGGTTTTGACCCCGAAACACCAGCAGATTCCAGAGGTAATTTTTATCCGCAAGTAAAGACCAATATTTTTGGTTTAAATATTAATTTTTAAAATAGAAGACAATGTTACATAAATATAAATATATACTCTTAGCTTGTGTCTTAGGTTTTTCATCCTGTGAATCTTTGGATCAAAATCCTTTGGATAGATTGGGAGAAGCTAATTTTTGGACAACAGAAAAAGAAACACTTTTTGCAGTCACAGGGTTATACAATGGTTGGGAATCGGGAAGCCAGATTTTCTACATGGACTGTGCTTCGGACAATTCCAATAATGATTTTTCTCATGAAGGGTTTCAACAGATTGGAAATGGCACCTTTAACCCTACCAATTCAGGAAATGCACTATCACGTTTTAGCTATACACACATTAGAAGAGCAAACTGGATCCTAGAAAATATAGACAAAGCACCTATCGGTGAACAATTAAAGAACAGATTAAAAGCCGAAGTTAAAACCATCAGAGCCTACAGATACCTTGATATGGCCATTTTATTCGGCAATGTTCCATTAATTACAACAACCCTCTCAATAGAAGAGTCTGCTGTTCCAGCTAACGATCGGGCAGATGTTTTTAAGTTCATAGAAGAGGAGTTAATAAGTGCATCGAGAGACCTACCTGCAGTACAAAATGGCCAAGGACGGATGACCAAAGGTTCTGCTTTAGGACTTTTAGCTAGGGCTTACGCATTTCAAAAGAAACACGCAGAAGTACTAAAAACGACCCAAGAGATTATCGATTTAAAAACTTACAAACTATTTGATAATTATGAAGATTTATTCGAAATAGCAAACGAAGGTAATTCGGAAGTCATTACAGACATTCAATATATTGAAAATACGTTTGGTTATACCAGTCTAGGAATCATGTTGCCGAATTCCATTGGAGGATGGAGTTCAATTGTCCCTTTGCAAAGTTTAGTAGATTCTTATGAGACCAAAGATGGAGAGACAATAACAACATCAGCATCTTATAATCCAGCGAAACCCTATGCAAACAGAGATCCGAGACTAGCTGCAACAATAGTATATCCTGGAGCGCTATACAACGGCAAATATTTTAATCCATTGGGCAATACGACTGATCACCCTAATAGTGCTGATAATGCTTCGAATTCGGGTTATAATTACAGAAAATACCTAAAAAATCCTTCCTCCTACGCCAATGTTTGGAACGTAGGAGTCAATATCATCGTACAACGATACGCAGAAATACTCCTGTTAAATGCCGAAGCTGCAATCGAATTGAATCAAATTAATGATGCTGTCTACGAATCTATTGATTTGGTTAGGGAGAGGGCCGGTTTACCGAAAATAAACCGAACACTATTTGCTTCGCAAGAAAAATTGAGAGAGCTTGTGCGGCGTGAATTTCGAGTTGAACTGGCAGGAGAAGGAAGAAGAAGATTTGATATTATACGCTGGGGTATTGCAAAAGAAGTGATGAATGGTCCAGTTTACGGTTGTTTGTCTAAAGGTTCGGTGGATTTAGCAACAGGGCAAGTAACATTTAGCAATCTCACAGATAGGTTTTTTGTAGAAAACAGAACTTTTACGGCGAATAAAAATGAGCTATGGCCTATTCCTCAAAGTGTTATCGATGCTGGCAAAGGTAGTTTGAAACAAAACCCTAATTATTAGCGGTATGCCGATGTACGCATTAAGACAATAGCTAAACCTACTTAAACAGTAAAGAGCCGTGGCTTCTACAGCACACGGCTCTTTCGTCTACAAAAGCTAAGGCTCATACCAACGAAAAATCGATATTTTATGTCCTTCGGAGGGGCGTATTGACATACAGCTAATCCAACCTATAAATAGCCAATAATTGTAGTAGTAGTAGTAGTAGTAGTAGTAGTAGTAGTAGTAGTAGTAAATAGCATAGATCGACTCTCCCTTCAAGATTCCGCGCATAAATTCACCTAAGCCCTGCATAAAAAGTTAAAAGAGGTATTACTCCATGAATTAAGAAGAGGGTATCTAAAAAGCAAGGGGTTGTCGTCATTGCGAACCTGAGGAACTATGTCGTGTACGTCTAATTCTCTACAAACGGCAGATTGCTCCATCGTCCCTCCTCGCAAAGACCAATTCTTATGGCAATTAAAAAGCTTTAGACACGGCCCCATCTACAATTTTCACCGAAACAATCAGCGATTTCACCGAAAAGTAAAAACATTTGGTCGAAAACCCATTTCCTACCTCCACTTTCTAGCCTACTTTTGAATCAACAATTAAAACAAACAGCAGACGCAACCTTGGGAAAAGAATTAGCGTCTTATGAATAAAAGATAAAAGAAACAACAATTAAAAAATCAACACCTCAACAACATGAACCGAGACATAAATAATGCTAAACCATTTGAAGCATCATTTATTCGAGCTCTCATCTTCAACTAAAAAACAAATTACTCAGATGAAAAAGATTATCGCAACCATCGCAACCCTATTCACCTTACTATTCGGTTTTAATGCTTCTGCTGCAGAAACTGCCAACCCATTAAAAGATGTCAACGCTAAGAAAATCGCCCTTACCTACGTAGAGGCCATCACACTAGGCAATACCGAATTCAATAAGCATCTGTTCACTTCCGATTTCGAATACCGCAACGCAGCGAACGAACTCGTATCCAGTAGGTCAGAATATCTTGCTTTCTTAAAAGCTAACAAAGGTTTAAAATACAACTGTAAGACTACATACGAAATATTGGATCAAGCAGGTACAACTTCCGTAGCAAAGGCTATTATGAAGTTTGAAAAATTCACGCGTGTAGACTACATCACCATGATACAGACCGTAGATGGATGGAAAGTCAGCAAAGTGGTAACGACATACCCATAGGCATTTAGGAATCCTCAAACTGAGGAAGTCTTCATAACGAGTTTATTTTAATAGGTATTCAGGAACCTTCAATAAACTGAAGGTTTTTGTTTCAACATAGACCCGCAGGAGTGCGGGTCTTTTTTTGCACCGAACAGATATAGCCCTAACCTTTAGTCCCAAACACCATTCTTTTGCGTTAAGATAATAGGCTTATCATCCGTAACGACAATGGTGTGTTCATGCTGTGCCATGTACCCGCCTTTATCACCTACCATTGTCCACCCATCGTCGCCTACTACGGCATACGAAGAATCTGTAGAAATGAAAGTCTCTATCGCGACCACCGTATTCTTTTTAAATCGTCTCTGGTCAAATCGATTCTTATAATTGAGCAGTTCATCCGGTTCTTCGTGAAGGCTCCTTCCGACACCATGTCCCCCTAGATTTTTGATGACTCTAAAACCTCTTTTCTTAGCTTCTACCTCCATGAGCTGTCCTACTTCTGCGATCTTCACTCCCCCTCTGATCATACCGATGGCTTTTCGCAATACTTCGACAGAGGCATTGACCAACTGCTGATGTTTATGTATATCATTCCCCAGAATAAACGAAGCCCCATTATCTGCCCAGAAACCCCGGAGTTCTGCAGAAACATCAATATTTATTAGATCCCCCTCCTGTAATATTCGCCGGTCTGATGGTACCCCATGACAAAACTCTTTATCTATACTTATACAAGTCCACCCCGGAAAATCATAGGTCAATCGTGGGGCTGATTGAGCACTAAACCCAGCAAGAATATTTGCACCAAAATCGTCCAGCTCTTTGGTCGTCATCCCCACTTTGGCGTAGCTCTTCATTTTCTTTAAGGTATATGCCACAGCATCACTCACTTGTTGCATTCCGATTAAATCTTCTTCTTTCGTTATTAACATCGCATCCTATCCGTTTGTCCTAGAGATCCCTTCTCTACTTTACAAAGGTAGGGGCTAGTATAGGCTTCTAAAAGTAAAAATCGGACATTAGAAAATTTATAATACATTATTCCGTATTATTGCACCTTGATATGCCAATAAATTTTTTACAGAATATCAAGTCATCGTTTCTTTTAGAAACTATCTCCACCGAGGGACAGAACCCGTTTTGTAAACAAATAGCGATAGATCACCGAATAAAAGCATATGTTTTCTCTTGTAAAGATCTACCCCCGCAACAACCGCTTTTTAACGATGGCACCCCATCCCTGATCCTCCTCCCAAACAAATTGGACACTGCACGTCTAAACGTACATGGAAAGAAAATATCCATTGGAACAGCTTGGTTATGTTGTGGAGTCATAAAAAACACCTACTGGGAGATCGCTTCAGCACTCGAGTACATTCTGGTATTGCGTTTCGCCCCTGCTTATTTTTACTCGTTTTTCAATGTATCACCATCCGTCTTTCTGGCAAATCCGATACGTCGTTTGGAGGACGTCCTACATGACAAATGGCTTCATATGTTTGACCAGATGTATGAAAAGAAAACACTGTCCGATAAAATTTCTTTTTTGCGTGACAGGCTATCTTTACCAGGTACAGAAGATAACCTCTCTCCGATGTTAAGCATTGCTACCGAATATATCCAAGCTCAACGAGGAAACACCAATGTTGTAGATGTACTCCAACATTTAGGTGTAGGCGTAAACGCAAAGTGGTTACACCGAAACTTTGTCAAATACCTGGGAATAGCACCAAAAAAATACATCTCTCTACAGCGATTTATTTTTACCTATCAAGCCTATAAATCCAGCAAATCAAAAGATTTATCCGATGTAGCCCTATCAGCAGGATATTACGACTACAATCATTTTCTTAAGGATTTCAAGCAATATATAGGTATAGCACCGACTCGCTATTCTTGGACTTAGTAAATTACAGTTACTAAGTTAGTCAATAAGGAAAAGACACTTTCTTTTTCAAGATGGTTTTATTATAAATTAATAATTTAAAAAAGTATATTCGCCCGATATTAATCTAATTTATGAAAAGAATATTTGCTTTCCTTGCTATAGCGACAATCTATAGTAGTGTTTATGCACAGGACACCAAATTACTCCTAGAGCTAGGAGGTACATTCAGTAAACGAAAGATGGCTCCGTATGTCGATCGCAATAAAACAAGCTCTTTGTCGGACTCCAAGTACGCACATTTTAATATCCAACTGGGTTATCAAGTAACTTCAAACTCCTATTTAGGATTGAGCTATCAACATAGCAAAGGAACTATATTACAGGCAACGGAATTCTTCGTTAATAGTGATTATTTTAGTCATTCCTACTCACAGGAGAAGGTAAAAATCGGCTCTTATGGTATTTTTTATCGTCATTACTTATTACCCATAGATGTGAGTCGATGGAACGGCTTTGCAGAATTGGCTACCAGTTTACAATATCAAAATCGAAGTTATTTATCATCAACATACGTCACATCTTTACGGGATTATGAAATAGATTATGAAAATTATCTTTCAAGTGAGCGAGAAGTCAGTGCTTGGGATACCGATCTACGAATAGGAGGCTCCTATCGCATTTCTCAAAACTTTCTTATTCAACTATCTCTTCACTCCGTTGGAAGTATCAATCATAGCTTAAAAGATTCCTGGAACTCGGAACTGGAAAAGAAGACAACATACGAGTTTTTTAAATCACCTTTATCAAATACATATCTTTCTATTCTTTTTAAAATATAGCTCCCATGACAAAATACCGTTTATTTGCCCTGTTTATCACCCTTCTATTTTTGAACTGCGGCTATGCCCAATACAAAAAGGTAACCCTGTCTGCGCATACCAATCTAAGCAGATCCGCTTATGGCTCAGGCCCCTTTTATAATTCGAATGATAACTATCGAGATTTCAATTTGATTCCGAGCCTATCCTACAGATTGAACAAGGTGTGGGCCATAGGTGCTGGTTATCATTACGGATTCAATAAAAGTTATACCACAGTTGCCGTTGATATACCAGATTACTATTATATGCTCAGACTTGAGCAGCGCAGTACAACTAATCAATTTGCATTATTTGTTCAGTCGTATTTATATGATAATGGTAAATTTGCAGCTTTTCTAGAGGTAGACGGTGTCAAAGGAAGAACAACGGCCAAATCGATACCGCCAGATGGGGCTATTGTTCCTGAAGACATTAAATATGAGAAATTCTCCACGGGCTTACATGCAGGCGGTCGTTATACTTTCTATAAAGGCTTAGGTGCCGAGTTCCGACTCAACAAGCTGATCCAATATCAGCAGGCCAAAGTAAAAGGTAATGACACTAAAGATTCCGAATTCCGGGTGTTTGAAAACATCTGGCAAAACTGCTCTATCGGTCTATCCTATCAATTTTAGGAGACTTCTTTCAATGACATAAAAGGCAAAGGGGTTCAGAAAAATCCGAACCCCTTCTAACTTTTTTAACAATTTCCTTTTTTTCCGTGTCTATGTTTCTTTTTTCGAATCAGTCGTCCGACTTTTCTTTTCGGATATTGTAATCAAGCGTTTATTTTATAATATAACCCCCTATTGCAGGACGTTACTTTTTAATATTATTCTCTGGTTTATTAACGTATCGTATTCTATATTATTGTGTTGATATGTGTTTTTTAACCAAAATATTTTATAAAGAATCAAAATTGCATTAAATAATGCCTAACGGATTATACGAAGCTTTGTCCCAGCTTCCGCATGTTGTATATTTGATTTCTTGTGATTGTAACCAAAAGACAGTGCATAATTGGCATTAGCCGATCCCCCATTCAAGCCCAAGTAATGCTGCTGCTGTGTATCATTTCGGTAGACATAGCGCTCGAGATCTCTACGGACCGGTTACATTCACTTTTAGCCTTTCAGTGATTCCCTTTCCGACCTGATTGTGAAAGGCGGTACTGTCCAATTGGGAGGCGGTGCCTACAAATCGTTCTTCGGGTATCTTCTGATAGCCTGTCGAGACCACCTCGACTTCTTCGATCTGTTTTTCACCAGCGTGCAGGGCGATATTTAGTATTGTAGATGTATTCTCATAGGCAACACTTTGCTCTTTATAGCCTATATACTTGATTAATAATCATCCATATGTTTTATCTACAGCGATGCTAAACCTGCCATTTTTATCTGTACGCGTATGCTTGATCCCGTTGGATACGGATGCCCCTTCGATGATCGACCCATCGGCAGCCGAGCGTACCTCACCTTGGAGTACCGACCCCGGCTGCGTCTGAGCGACCGCCCCGCTTGCCATAGACCCTCTGCCATACGCTCTTTGTTTAAGCTATTTTAAGCTCCTCTCCCACATTATTTTCTGCCGACGACCATAGACTCCACTTTGTTCCTGAAAGCTCTACAGCGCGCCCGAAAACCTCTTGAGATCAATCGAACGACATATAGGTCATCTGCGGGGTTGATGTCCGTGCGGGTCGGAGGAACGACAACGAAGCAACCGATCTCTCTTCCAGCAGGTCGTTCTGGTATCATCCCTCGTTCAACCTTCGTTCGCGCACCCTCCGCTTCGACAAGGCTTCGAGTGCCCTTCGACTGTTCTTCGA
>NZ_WFKN01000013.1:0-116885 GCF_011007405.1 Sphingobacterium sp. xlx-130 | reverse complement strand
TTGCTTCATCTTGTACAGCGGTACTATCCAGCTGTGTACTGCCCGTGTCCTGTCCATCAGAGAATACCAGGTCATCAGGGACTTCGCTCCCTTGGGAACTATCCGACACACTACCGTCGGTAAATGTGAGACCCGAGACATCAGTGAGACTATCCGCCTCTTGACCGATAGCTACACCTGAAAACAGCAATAACAGTATGGAAAAAACATATAATAATGCTTTCATAATTTTAGCTTAAAGAGATTAGTTTTTATTAAACCAATTTAAGTGAGGACCACCGGGATCCGAAAATCCCGGCTTACCACACAAACACAAACAACACCTAAATAAATTTAGGTTGAAACAAATTCTTATATAATGTTCGATCCGAACAAAGGTTTCTCTAAACGCGCAATAGGCTGGAATCCCGAAAAATTCAAATCCGTAGAGATATACCCTTCTTTAACAGGCTGTTCCTTAACAAGGTCTGTACTTAAATATTTTTTATTATCATCACACAAAAGTGTAACCACAACCGCATCATCTCCCAATTCTTCTTTCAACTTAATTGCACCGATGACATTTGCGCCCGAAGAAATACCAACAGCCAATCCAAGTTGGCCTGCCAATTTTTGAGCCATAATGATTGAATCACCGTCCGAGGCACAAACAACAGTATCCAACTCATCTAATTTAACAATAGCAGGTATAAATTCGTCTGAAATCCCTTGGATACGGTGCGCTCCAACCTTATAACCAGTAGTCAAAGTAGGGCTTTCCTGCGGTTCTAAAGGATGAATTTTAACAGCTGGATTATAGTTTTTCAATTGTTTGCCAACCCCCATAACTGTACCTCCTGTACCTACACCAGCGACAAAGGCATCCGCTACCAATCCTTTAGAAGCTAACTGTAATGCAATTTCTTTACCGGTGGTAAGTTCATGTGCTTCGGCGTTGTATTCATTCTCAAACTGTCTAGGCAGGAACACTCCACCTTGAGCAGCAAGCTCTTCGCTAAGACGAATACTTCCAAGAAAACCACCTTCTTCCTTAGTAATCAATTGAATCTCCGCACCCATACTTTTTATAATATCGATACGCTCCTTGCTCAACCAATTTGGCATAATGATTTTTACGTCATGTCCCAAAGCCTTACCAATAGCAGAAAAGGCAATTCCCGTGTTACCACTGGTAGCCTCTACAATCATATCGTTCGATTTGATATCACCATTCGTATAGGCCTTGTATAAGATATATAACGCCATACGATCTTTGATACTTCCAGTAAGATTATAATTCTCACACTTCACATAGATTTTACCCGGCTTACCTTTATACACATATTGCAATTCTAGCATCGGTGTATTCCCAACTAAACACCACAAATGTTTAAAGCGACTTTCCAATTCTGGTGATAAACATTTACTGAAAGTAGTTTCCTCTATCATTATTTATTTAATAAATTATATTTTTAGATATTTTTCGAATATAATATGGTCTTTCTACCAAACAGTACAAAATTCCAACAAAACAAAATAATATTCAACACAACACAATACAATCGATAATTTTTATCGAATACGAAAACAAAACCAATAAAAAATACAGATTAAAATAGTAATTTTGCAGCGTCACCAAAAAAAATACGTTATGGAATTAGATCAAACAGATATGAAACTCCTTAAGTTACTTCAAGAGGATGCAACCTTTAGCAACAAGGAATTATCGCTAAAGCTACATAAATCTATAGCCGCCATACATGAAAGAGTAAAAAAACTTAAAGCAGCAGGTTATATACGAAAAACTGTCGCTATACTAGACCGACACAAAATTGGAATTGGGCTAATTTCTTTCTCGCAGGTATTTTTAAAAGCACACACTTATGAAGTGCTTAATGAGTTCGAACGAGAAGTAGCCAAATTCCCGGAAGTCATGGAGTGCTACCAAATGGCTGGCTCATACGACTTTATGTTACGCATAGCCACCAAGGATATGGATGCTTACCACTTATTTTTAAGACATAAACTAGCGGTACTACCTCATGTCAGCACCGTACAAACCTACTTCGTGCTCTCAGAAACCAAGAGTGAAACGGCTTACTCTTTCTAGCAACACATGAAATCAAAAACGACTATCAAGATATACCATAATGAAATGTGCAGCAAAAGCTGCGCCGCATTAACACTTCTGGACAAAAGTGGTATAGAGACGAGAATCCTGTCTTATCTGGACGGGACGTTAGATAAGCCAGGATTGAAGAACATATTGACCCTGCTCCAATTAAAACCCATTGAACTCATACGCACAAAAGAATCACTATTTCAGGAACGCTACAAAGGCTTGGTAAGAACAGATGAACAATGGATTGAAATCATGTTACAACACCCCATACTTATTGAACGCCCCATTATCATCAGAGGCAATCAAGCAATAATTGGTCGACCTATCGAAAAATTGATTAATTTCCTCGAAAAAACACCTTGAAAAAGCAAAAAAGGACACCAATAATCACATCGTATTTACAAACTTTATTAATAGATTTTTTTAGGTGGTTTTAAGTTAGTCCTTACAATTAGATACAACTAAAACCGGTAAAATAAGACAACGGCATAACTTAGATTATAGAAAGATTATTAAAAAAGGTAATGTGGCAAAACAGGTTTTACCACATTACCAAAAACAATATCTAACCCTTACTTTTTCATGGTTTTGCTGCCCTCACCTCCTCAGAAGGCGTCTTCTTGAGAAAATTCACAACCAATTCTTTGATATCATCACCACGCTCATTCAGCATATTATGCCCACAATTCGGCAAGCCAATGAGCCAGGTTTTTGGTCTTTTTTTAGCAATACTTAAAGCACTTTCGGGCAACGCAACCCTATCTTCCAAACAAGTAAGAATCAACATTGGCGCAACCCCTCCCATCGACCATTCGGCTTTGGGGGTTCTATCACTAGCCTTCGCTTGCTCGCCGGCCAAAATAGGAAATTCACCTTGTTCAGCATCTATTTTTGCCAAATATTCATTCCCAGGAGCATACATCAGCACCCCTTGTAACCTCATCCACTCTTCTTTGCTTATGTTGGGATCCATGTATCGCTGGTATAATTCGATTGTCTCTTTCGAGGGACTAACTTCGCCACCTGCACCAATCAATATGATCCCTTTCACTATATCGGGATAATCTTGAGAGAAAGTTCTAACAACCCGATTTCCATAGGTTTTTCCGCCCAAATAGACATTGGTTAGCTTTAAATTAGTTACAATAGCCATTAAGTCGTTTGCGTAATCATGCAGCGTAATATTTTCAATAACTCCGGTACTTGCGCCTAAAGTGCGGTAGTTATAAGTAATTACCTGAATACCATTTGCTGCGATAGCCGTAGCCAATTCCTCTAATTGTGCTGCAGGACGTCCATTTCCAGCTGCCAAAATTAAACTTACATCACCCTGACCATAAACAAAAACTTCTATTTGATCATTTCCGTTTTTAATAAGTTGTCTCTTAGGTTTTATATGCTGCGCAAAGGTGAGAGAGGCTATAAAAATGAGCAACAATGAAGCAATGAATCCTTTTTTCATAATGTTGATATTTAGTCACAAATTGTTTGATGCTTCTTCATCTCAAATAGAATTTAAAAAGAGATCTTGCATTTTAAAAATACTCGAATATATTATGAATATTAACAAGTTAATAGAATCAGGAAGAGTTATCTAATTTCATTAACTTGATATATTGAACGATAAATCTTAACACAAGATATTCCCTATTATTTTTTATAAACTGTTTTCCCCTCTTTTATGGACTCCAAAACTTGAATAGTATGAATCTTCAACGGATCAATTTTCAACGGATTTTTATCCAAAACAACTAAATCGCCTAACTTTCCAACGGTGAGCGTACCTTTTGATTTTTCTTCAAAATACTGATATGCAGCCCAGCTAGTTAACGATTCGAGCGCTTCGTAAGGGGTAATGCGCTGATCGGCACCTAGTATTTTGCCACTGCGGGTAACCCGGTTTACAGTAGCATCCATCACACGCATCGAATTAGGAAAGGTCACCGGCGCATCGTGATGTGAAGTGATTGTGAGCCCGGCATCTATCACGTCTCTACAAGGCGAAATATAGTCGGCTCTTGGTTCACCCAAAACCGATTCGGCATGCCAATCGCCCCAGTAATAGGTATGCATCGGGAAAAGAGAAGGCAGTATTTTTAACTTAACCAGTGTTGGGATTTGATCTTTTCTCAAAGTCTGGGCATGGATAATCACCGTACGGTGGTCGTCGTAAGCATATTTTGCCTCGGCACCTGCTACCGCTCTTAAATATTGATCAATAGCTGCATCACCGTTGGTGTGACAAAGTATCTGCCATTTATTTTTAAAAGCCATTTCAACGTATTCATCGGCTTTTGCATCATTCATTACCGGATAACCTTTGTAACAACCTTTCTGACCGACAGGATTAACATGGTAGCATTGTGTCAACCAAGCTGTTTTGCCTTGAGGAGAACCATCGAGTGTCAATTTTACCCCCCCAATCCGGTACTTGTTTTTATATACATGCTCGTGGTTATAGTAGCCATCGTTCATACATTCTGTGCCCAGGGCTATGTCCGGATAGGAGACTACATCAAGGTAAAACAGCCCTCTGTCGGCGGCCGACTTTAAGGCTGCCATTTGCTCCACGGTTGTCCGCCCGTCTTGGGCTGTTAAATACCCTTTTTTGGCATATTCTTCCTGTCCTCGTTGTATGAATTTATCCGACATTTCTGCATCAGTTTTTGCCAAAATAGTAAATAAAACGGCAAAGGCAGCATTCTCTTCGAGTACCCCGTTGGGTGTACCAGAGGCATCCCTTCTAAATGTTCCACCTTTGGGATCTTTCGTATTTTTGGTATACCCTAGCAGATTCATCGCTTTGGTGTTGATTGCCGATAAATGGCCCGACTGGTGAATAATAACAACCGGAACATCGGTGCTGACCTTATCCAGATCGGTTGCCTTGGGGTGATCTTTCTCGGTTAATTGTGAATCATCATACCCATTTCCGATGATCCATCCGAACTTCTGGATCATCAACTTGCCATCTTCTGTATCTTTATACCGGTTCAGTTCAGCAATGATGGATGCGAAATCCTTACCGGCGCCATCTGGGGGAGGCAATATATTGGCACAAGAAGCTGCAAAGCCAACATTATAGAAATGCCCATGACCATCTAAAAATGCCGGCAGCAGAGTTTTACCTTGTAGATCAATTAATTTTGTACTGTCGCCTTTCAACTTCTCAGCTTCCGTCTTAGAGCCAACAAACACAATTTTTCCCTCTTTGAGTGCAACTGCTTCAGCATAGTTCGCACTATCTCCCTCCATGGTGATAATATCGCCATTCGTATAAATGGCATCGGCAGCGGTTTCTTTACTCGCTTTCTGTTGGCAGCCGATGAGACTCGTCAAAAAGAGCACAGCTAATAACAAATCCTTTCTTTTCATAATACTTCATTTTAATTTTTTATCCTTTTTACATAATATTTCGTTTGGCGTATCCTCCATTTATTTGGGGAAAATGAATACAAGATTGGCACGTATTCCAAACCGTGATTTAACAGCCTCAGGTGCATATAGATTAAAGCGAGGGCCAACGCCTAAACTCACTCTTTGATTACCAAAAGAGGTGACTCCCGTGAACATCGTTGTGAGTGATACATTTCCGGTATTGTCTTTCCAGTCCTGAGTCCAATCGACATTTAGATTCATACCCGCCCCACTTTTCCAGTTATGACTAATAAAAGGATTCATGTACATCCTACTGATATCGTTACGGGATGACGAACCTGCCACACTCCAGATCTGGTTGATCAATGTTCCGTAAGTCCATCCGTTCGCTTGTTTGAGTAAGATAGCCGTTGGCCCTACACCGATTTTTTTACCTGTCAGATATTCATGGCTACCACTGGGAATCAAAAACACCGGTCCGGCTCCCCAAATAAGGCCTTTTGCATTTCGGGGCGATAAAAAAGCACTTGCTACAATGTCGGACAGTCCCGATTCTGCTGTGGAAGCGCCAGTAACATTATACTGCGACACAACCGGTATGATGGTTCTTGTTATCAAGTTAAGATTTTCAGTGATCACGAAGGGGATCACCGGCTGAACATTGAGGGTATAACGACTTCCTTTGTGTACACCTATACCATGCTCCAAGTTATTCTGCAGGGGAACACTGATCAATGCCCCAACCGGGTTGGAGAGTTTCTTGGCTAACTCTGCAGCATCGTCCTGTGCGGATAGTTTTGTTGAAAAAGCCATCAACAGGAAAACAAAAAAATAATTTATTTTCATTTCGTATATGATTTAATTATTTAAATGCACCTTATTTCTTTTTCACTTCTACCAGTTCAGGGCATTTCCAAGTTCCATCCAAAACTTCCCGACGAGGTCTATAGAGGCGTATCATATAGTTCCACCCTTTCGTAATGTATAAAAAGTTGGGGTTTTTAGGATCGCCTCCAAAATGGATGGTTACACTGCCGTCTGCGTTCTTCTTGGATGTAATAGAGTTGAAATTATAGCTGTTGTATTTATTCACCTCATAATACCCTTTTTCATTGTACAGTGAAACTGACCAAAATGCATCAACAGGCACATCCTTCAGCGTGAGTGTATAAGGAGTTACACCATCAGCATTGGGTGGATTGAAATTGAAATAAATAGCATCTTTTTCCGGATTGCCGCCATAACCACCGGCCGTACCTAAAAGCTGGCGCACCTGAGTTACTTCCCACTCGGTACCAAAAGCCGCTTTGCTGTTGGGTAGATCTTTGGCCAATGCTAAGAGTAAATTACGGGTCTTGGTCAAACTCTCCGGATCCCAATCGGGGATTTCCAATTTACCGACATTTGCTTGTTGGACACCAATAGATTTTTGAATTGCAGTTACAATTTTATTGTCTTCTGCACTATTGGGATCTGCCAGCGTCCGGATGGTAATATGAATGAACCGGGTGCCTACATTCTCTTTTGTAAAGGTATAGGAACCAGGTTCATAAAATACTCGAATGTAAGAGTCTTCGTTGATAACCATCATGGACTGAAAGCGTCCTTTGGTATCGGGCATTGTAATCGTCACCGGGGAGGTTAGGTCAAAAATCCCGTAGGAATACCTCGTATCCCGATTGGTACGAATGATGGACTGATGATTCACATCTGCCGGGCCACTGTTGTGGCATAACTTGCCAAAACAACCATCCTCTGTTCTGATTTTAAAATAGTTGTCTGTTTCAGCACGCACAAAATTGTCAATGGTTACCTTCTGTTTGCCATTGGGAAGCGTTATCTCTTCAAACAGTTTTTCACCTCGCTCATTGACCGGTTTACAAAACGTATTGATCGTTGGGTCAATCATCTCTTTCTGATTCTTACGCTCCTGGCTGTATACAGCGGAACTCAATAGAATCAAGAGTGTTAAAATGCATAATCTAATTTTCATCTCAAATATCTTTTAGTTGGTATTATATCTACTTATAAAAAAAGTGCCTTCTGTCAGATTATCCGAGACTTTGTTTAAACAATGCTCTATCTGAAGCAAGACCTTCGGTTCGTTATTGAGTCAACACCTATTCATGGCATGCACGTTCGAGGATCATTTCAGTTGATTCGCCAATGCACTGGAGAAAAGACGGCTTAGTGTACACACACAACTCGCTCCGACATGGTCGTGGTCGTGGTCGTGTTCTTCGTCCATTTCGTCCATTGCAGCATACGAATTCTTGTTTAGAATCGGGCCTGTTCTTCCAGTTAAATTCGTAGACTTTCCAAGCGGCAGCATACGCCCCTCATGAATCGTCCCCCAGACAGCGATGTTCTTAATTTCGGAAGCTTTACAGGTAACCGGGTTATCCCCCAAAATGGTGAAATTGGCCAGTTTACCACTTTCAATGCTACCTACTTCTTTCTCCAGCCCCAGTGAATAGGCAGCTTCGATGGTAACGGCTCGCAACGCTCCTTGGCGACTCACGCGTTGATCGGCACCGGCAACACGGCCTGATTTTGTTGTCCGGTTAACACCACAATCCATCAGAAACAGGGGTTGTCCAGGTGCCATGGGCATATCAGAGTGGTAAGAGAAAGGAATATGCGCCTTTTCGACATCTGCCATACGCACCATATTGTCTGCTCTTTCAGGCCCCAGTCCATTAATACTATACATGTCGGCCAATGCGGTAATATAGTAGGGATTTGCGCTAACAATAGCTCCTAAACGTTTAATCCGGTCTACCTGATCTTTCTCCGATACAGCAAAATGTATAACAACCATACGGTGGTCATAGCGCGGTTTTCTTCGCATATTGGCTTCCAAATTATTCAGCAGCATATCTAGGCCGGCATCGCCATTTACATGTACATGAATCTGATAGCCGGCGTCCCAATATAGTTTGAAAGCCTTTGCAAAGAGATCGGGATCCATAATCCATTCGCCTTTGAAGTTACCGTTGATATAAGGGTCACGTAGCTTCATCGCCAATGAATAGATTGCACCATCTGCAAATAACTTCACCTTTTTGGGGAGCATGGTTGTCATGCCATGGCACCAATCGAGCGTTTTTTCTGTTTCACTGATCGCATTATCGGGGTAAAGCGAGTAAATAGATTTCCCATCGGGGATAAAATAGAACCGGAAAGGGCTGGATGATTTGGATAGAACGGCATTTTCTGATTCCTGCAATTGCCTAGAGTACAATCCGCCGGGCTCACAGGCTAAAGTAACTCCACTTGAATGATAGAATTGCTGGGTAAGCTCCAATCCTTTCTGAAGTTGTTCGGGGGTAGCTATATAGGGTATTATTTTGGAGATGATGCCAAACATGCCTTGTTCCCAAAAATGCCCTTCCGCAAAATTGGACTGTTTTTTCGCCGATTCCGAAAATTTATTTATAAAAACTTGATCTATGCCCAGCAGTTTCAGGGCAACAGAATTCAACGTAAATTCATGACAAGAGCGATGCCATACAATAATGGGGCGCGTTGCACTTACCTTATCCAGATCTGCCCGGGTTAGCGAACCGTGAAAAGATGGATGATAGCCCCAGGTAAAGAGTAACTCCTCTTTTTTTGTTCTTAAGCTATTGTTGGCCTCCAGCAAACGTTGGCGATACTCTTTCTGGTTATTGGCAGCGGGGGACGTTTTATTGGGCAATACCCAATCTTCAATGGCTATAATTTCAGAGATCATGGCCAAGCTACTTAACAGCGGATGGTCGTGTTGCGCAATAAAACCGGGAACAATCACTTTATCACTAAAAGTATTGTCGACGGTATACTTTTGGTCTCCTACAGCACCTTTTAACTCATCGAGCGACCCTACGGCAAGCACCCTGTCTCCTACAACAGCAACAGCATTTGCGTAGGGTTTTTCGGGATTCAACGTAATGATTTCTTTGGCAGTGTAAATTCTTACCTGTTGCAAAGGAGCGGTCTCCTTAATAACTTCTTGAAGAGTAAAACCCTGGCTCCAGGCATTGTGAGAAATGAAAATGAGCCCTACTAAAATGGGCAGAAATGTTAGTTTTGATTTCATGATTTCAATCATTATTGTGAATATCAATTGCTTTTTTCAATCTATCATACTTTATTAACCATAGGATCACATGCAGCAACCGGGGAATTAAATCAATTGTATTTCAATACTTTGACACTTAAAAATAAGAATGTTTTTTCACTTTCAAAAACCCTTTCTTCCAATTTCATATTCATTGTTAATGTCAGGCTTTTTCTCTTACATAGATCAACGTTTTTGTCCAATGTCATTCCACTACTCCGCTTCTTATGTAACAACTTTAAACCTGCATTTGGCAATATCACACTTCGAAACAACTACATTTGGCTTAAGGAATTCTACCTGACTATCATTTATAGACTCCTAACAAAAGACTCCTAACAAACAAATCCGTGCTAGTCCTTTTTGTTTAGTCAGGGTCTATTTCGATCGAAAAAAGAATACTGAAGCATGTATTCCCGTATACTTAAAACGCAAAAAAACCTGATAATCATCCCGCTACCATGGCTTTGTTATTATTTTATTTACTAATTATGGCATGTCGCAAAATTAGCTGCCCCTAAAGCTGCTTCGGATCGAACCAGGGTCCTCATCCCGCTTTCCCCTATAAACTAAAAAAGAGTCCTAACTCTCGTTAGAACTCTTTTCTGTAGGGGTGGCAGGATTGCCTCAGTACCAATGACCCCCAGCGCACCCCTGAGTCTCCTTCGGATCGAACCCCTGTTCGAATCTGACACACCCAAAAAAATAAAAGCTCGACTTTCGTCGAGCTTTTATTTTCTGTCGGGGTGGCAGGATTCGAACCTACGACCTCCACATCCCAAATGTGGCGCGATACCGGGCTACGCTACACCCCGAAAAGGTATCACCTTTTGTTTTCAGTGATGCAAATATACATCGTTTTACAATTAAAACAAGGACTTTTTTTCAAGAACAAACTAACACACTGATTTGATGCAAGATATTTTTACAAACAACATATGCGCAGATGTGGAAAATAATCAAAGCGCTTTATCGTCTACTTTATTTTTTTTTTATACCTTTGCACTCGCTTCTAGAAATAGTGGCAGAAGTTTTAAAAAAAAGATTTTTAAATTAAATAAAAAAGCTGTAATATTGCATTCCGATTTTTACAGGATATAAATCGTTTATAATTACTCAAAATCATGGATTTAGTAAAATTTGTAGAAGAACAAGCGGTCGTAAAGAATGAGATTCCCGCTTTCAAGGCAGGAGATACCATCAGCGTGCATTATAAAATTCGCGAAGGAAACAAAGAGCGTGTTCAGGTGTACCAAGGTGTAGTCATTCAATTAAACAGCGTAGGTGTTAACGCTACTTTTACCGTTCGTAAAATCTCTAACGGTATTGGGGTAGAACGTATTTTCCCTGCAAACTCTCCGAACATTGATAAAATTGAAATAAACAGCCACGGTAAAGTTCGTCGCGCTAAGTTATTCTACTTACGTGGACTTACTGGTAAAGCTGCTCGTATCAAATCTAAGCGTATCGCTAAATAGTTTAGATTTACGGGATAGTCAAATAAAAAAAGGATGCAAACAATGTTTGCATCCTTTTTTTATTTGATGCCCCCTCCAACGTTCGATTAAATTAATTTTATATTTTAATTTTTAAAACAGGTTTATTATGTATATTCATATTGATTATGCTAAAACCTTTTTACACACTCATCACTTTTTTAACCATCGGAGCATACACCTATGGCCAGCAAAATCTTGCGCAAATCTTAAACATGCAATCTCCTCCGAAGATATATGCAGCAAAAAAAACAAAAGAACCTATACTCATTGATGGCATAGCTGATGAAGCTACCTGGAAAGACGCTCTTTGGTCAGATGACTTTATCGATATTGAAGGGAATGTTAAACCTAAACCAAGATTCAACACCAAAGTAAAAATGCTGTGGGACGACACGTACCTATATTTATACGCACAATTAGAGGAACCACACATATGGAGCACCTTAACAGAGCATGATGCTATTATCTACCATGATAATGACTTTGAGGTATTCTTAAAACCGAGCCAACATCAGTCGTTATACTATGAGATTGAAGTTAATGCCCTAAACACTATCATGGACCTCATGATGGCCAAACCCTACCGACTAGGGGGCGAAGCTATTATGCATTGGGACGTCAAAAACCTAAAATCTGCCGTACATATCGAGGGCACATTGAACACCCCTAATGACATAGACCAATACTGGAGTGTCGAGATGGCTATACCTTTTGCCTCCATAAGCTCGTTCGGCAGGGCCTCTACGCCAAAGGTTAATGATTTTTGGCACATTAACTTTTCAAGGGTACAATGGCAGCACTCGATTGAAAATGGACAATACAAACGAAAAGTAGAAAACAGAAAACGACTAACAGAAGATAACTGGGTGTGGACTCCTATAGGAATAATCAATATGCATTACCCGGAAAAATGGGGATACATTCAGTTTACAGACGATATAGAAACCAATGAACTTCCAAAATCACATCGAATCGAACAGATCGCCTGGGACTTTTATTATCTTCAACAATTATATGCCGAACGTACCCAAGCAAAATATAGTGATAAATTAGAGTTGTTACCGGGCTTCGACAGTGTTCTGAAAAACAAGATGGCAGGGATTAAACATGCTTTAACCATCAATAAAAGTAAAACACTTTACAAAATAGAGTTAACCGATACAATCAATCACCTCAAAGTTACCATCGACAACTTTGGCAATTATAACATATCTCATGAAACATCCCTGTAGCAAAACCTACAAAAAAACAGATAAAAACACATTGGATATTCCATACGGCCTTTAAAAAACAAACCGAGCTTGCGAGCTCATGAAATAATTATTTACACATGAATAGCAGAAGAAATTTCATTAAAGCCGCCAGTTTGGGATTGGCTTCACTACACCTGACACCGCAGCAGCTACTGGCACAGCGGCCTTCGGTACCATTGTTATTTGACTTCTGGTTATGGGCACGCCCTAATGCCTCGGAATCGGAATCCGTATTAAAAAAAAGATATCAAAGTTACAAAGATGCTGGTGTGCGAGGGATTTTTTTCGAAAGCTATATTCCCAAACATTTTCAATTGGCAAAGCAATATGGCCTAGAAACGCATCGCTGGATGTGGACCATGAATAGAGGTGAAAGAGAACTACTAAATGCTCATCCGGAATACTATGCCGTTAGTAGATCTGGTAAATCCTGTGCCACTAACCCTCCATACGTAGATTACTACCGCTTTTTGTGCCCATCTCATCCTGATGTACCAAAATACCTCGAAGAGAAGGCTAGAGAACAGCTCGAGCAAGAAGATGTAGATGGGCTACACCTTGACTACATCCGTTATCCGGATGTGGTACTTCCGGTCAACCTCTGGGACAACTACAATCTAGATCAATATACTGAACTAGCAGATTATGATTTCTGTTATAGCAAATTCAGCAAAGAGGCTTTCCTGAAAGAAACGGGTATAGATATCGATAAAGTCGAACGTCCCGAACAGAGCCTTTCTTGGAGGTCATTCCGATACAGGCAAATCAACAAAGTTGTAAACAGAATTTGTGAAGCAGCTAAAGACTATAAGAAGCCGGTTACGGCAGCGGTATTCCCCACACCGGATCTAGCTCGTCGCATTGTAAGACAAGACTGGACAAACTGGAACTTATCCGGTGTATTCCCGATGATCTACCATGGCTTCTACAAAGAGCCTATACACTGGATCGGTACAGCGGTCGCTGAAGGCGTAGAAGGGCTACATGGCAAGTTTCCCCTTTATGCAGGCCTATATCTACCTGATTTTAAAAACTTAAACGAACTCAAACAAGGCATCCTTCTAGCTAAAGAAAACGGGGCGGCAGGCATCTCTCTTTTTGGCGAGACGGACTTTGATGCTCAAACGATAGCTTTGTTACAATCTATTCGTTAAGACACTTCTTTATACCCCTGTGTATTGGCTTTGTCCCAATACACGGTCCATTGTTAGAACATATAGCATTAATAAATTTTAAGATTATTTTTTTAATAACACCAATTCCGAAAAATATAGTATCTTTGTACCCCGTACATAAGGCAGATGTTTGGAGACACAATTCATTCATCTTTCGTAGAAAATTCCATTAATTGCTATGACTAAATACATCTTTGTTACGGGCGGCGTAACCTCGTCGTTAGGGAAAGGTATTATTGCAGCTTCCCTTGCTAAACTTTTACAAGCACGTGGCTTTAAAGTAACCATTCAAAAGTTCGACCCTTACATCAACATCGATCCAGGAACGCTTAATCCCTATGAACATGGTGAGTGCTATGTTACAGAAGATGGTGCTGAAACAGACTTGGATTTAGGTCACTACGAACGTTTTTTAAATGTCCCTACGTCCCAAGCAAACAATGTTACTACAGGTCGTATCTACAAGCACGTTATAGAAAAAGAAAGAGAGGGTGCTTACCTTGGAAAGACCGTCCAGGTAATCCCCCATATTACAGATGAGATAAAACGTCGTATGCAGCTTTTAGGCCAAAATGGCGAATACGACATTATCATTACAGAATTAGGAGGCACAGTTGGTGATATCGAGTCTCTGCCATTTATAGAGGCTGTGCGTCAACTTCGTTGGGAATTAGGTAATAATGATTCTCTGGTCATCCACTTAACATTGGTACCTTATCTTGCGGCGGCTGGCGAATTAAAAACTAAACCTACCCAACATTCTGTAAAGACCTTATTAGAATATGGTGTACAACCAGATATTTTAGTATGCCGCACAGAACATAAACTAACTCCAGAAATCCGTAAAAAACTGGCTCTATTTTGCAATGTAAACATCAATGCTGTCGTGGAATCGATCGATGCATCCACTATTTATGATGTCCCTCTATTAATGCTTAAAGAACAATTGGACAAAACGGTATTGACTAAGCTAAAGCTTTCAACTAAGAATGAACCCAATTTGGACAACTGGAAAGCGTTCCTTGGCCGTCTTAAAAACCCGACTACAGAGGTCAATATTGGGTTAGTAGGTAAATATGTTGAACTCCCTGATGCTTATAAATCAATTGTAGAAGGATTTATCCATGCCGGATCTGCAAATGAAACGAAGGTAAAAGTAAAGTACATAGCCGCAGAAAGCGTTTCTCCTGAAAATGTGGTAGACAAATTAAAAGGTCTGGATGGTGTATTGGTAGCTCCAGGATTTGGTGAACGTGGATTAGAAGGAAAACTAACCACTATTAAATATGTTAGGGAGAATAAAATTCCTTTCTTCGGCATCTGCTTAGGTATGCAATGTGCCGTAATCGAATTTGGCCGTAATGTGTTGGGGTTAACAGGAGCGAACAGCTTCGAAATGGACGAGAACACACCACACCCTGTCATTAATTTAATGGAAGAACAAAAGAACATTACAAACATGGGAGGAACTATGCGTTTGGGAGCATACGACTGTGATATCAAAAAGGGCACAAAAGCTTTTGCCATCTACGGTAAGACAAAGATTTCAGAACGTCACCGCCACCGCTATGAATTCAACAATGCTTATCTAAAAGACTACGAAAAGGCCGGAATGATTGCTTCTGGCTTCAACCCAGAAACAGGATTGGTAGAAATAGTTGAACTTAAAGATCACCCTTTCTTTGTTGCAGGACAATTTCATCCAGAATTAAAGTCAACTGTTGCAAATCCTCACCCACTTTTTGTTAGTTTTGTAGCCGCTTCTTTAGCAAACAAGAAAGTGGTTACGAAGTAATCTTCTTCATCCCGGTTGACAAAAGTAAGAAAGAGAAAAATAGAAATGGAATAATTTATAATAGATGGATAGAAATAACATTATAGGACTAGTGCTGATTTTTGCAATTTTTGCAGGTTCATTTTATTTTTTAAAACCTACAGAACAAGAACTCAAAAACGAGCAAAAATTACAGGATTCCCGAAAAAATGCCGAAAATGGCATAGTGCCGACCGACACTTTAGCTTTTTCTAAAACAAACGAGCTACTTGATTCAGCAGCGTTAAGTAAACCTTTTGGGACAGCTAAAATCGGACAAGAGCAACTAATCACTTTAGAAAATGAACAATTAATCGTTCAATTATCTTCTAAAGGTGGTAAAGTAAAATCCGTACAACTGAAAGGCGAAAAGAATTTCGATGGCACCCCACTTAATCTTCTCGAAGGCGATAATAATAATTTTGGTTTTCTTTTTAATGCAAGTGGTCAAAACATCAACACAAATGACCTGTACTTTGCTCCTAAAGCAGCTTCTCCAAATACGGCATCATTCCGTTTAAAATATAATGACAACCAATACCTGGAATATAACTATTCATTACAAAATGGATACAACTTAGCTTTACAGGTAAATGCTGTCGGTATCCAGAACTTAATTGATGTCAAACAAAAAACAATTCTTTTGGATTGGGAGACCAATCTACTTCAAAAAGAGCAAAACATTAAATCTGAACGTGAAAAATCCACGATCTTTTTCAAGGATACAGAAGGTACTATAGATCATCTATCAGAAACAAGTGATGAAGAAGAAAAAGTAGAGAAAACAAAAGTGGAATGGGTTGCATTCAAACAACACTTCTTTTCTTCAATCCTTTCCTCAAAGCAAGCTTTTGAGAACACCAATCTTAAGGTTACTTTTTCAGATCAAGAAAATATTGTTAAAAATTATAAAACAACAGCTGAGTTAGCTTTTAATACACAGTCTAACAATCATTTTGAATTCAGCTTCTTTTTCGGGCCTAACCAATATAAAACGTTAAAAGCAGAAGGCAACAACTACGAGAAGATTATCAATATGGGTTGGGGACCTATGGGCTGGATCAATAGATTCATTACTGTGCCGTTGTTTGATTTCTTAGATGGCTACCATATGAGCTATGGTATCGTGATCTTAATCTTAACCTTACTTTTAAAAGGAGCCATGTTCCCATTAACACGTAAGTCTTATCTTTCTATGGCTAAGATGCGTGTTTTGAAACCACAATTGGACCAGATTAAAGAAAAAGTTGGAGAGGATAACCCTATGCTATTGCAGCAGGAGCAAATGAAACTGTATAAGCAGGCTGGTGTTAATCCATTAGGAGGCTGTCTACCGATGCTATTACAGATGCCTTTTACCCTCGCTTTCTTCTTCTTCTTCCCGAATCTATTCGAATTGAGAGGACAAAGTTTTCTGTGGATGAAAGATTTATCTACGTACGATACATTCATCACCTTTAACCCTATTTTCGGAATCAATCACATTTCATTAATGTGTGTTTTGATGACAGCGGTAACACTACTGACAACTTGGTATAACAATGCGACTTCGGGAGCAACTTCCGGAATGGGCGCACAAATGAAGTATATAGGCTATATCATGCCGTTATTATTCTTCTTTATGTTGAATAGCTTCCCTTCAGGATTAAACTACTACTATTTCTTAGGAGCTGTTTTCACCTTCTTAACGCAATTCATCATTCGTCAGTCTATCGATGATGACAAGATATTAGCGAAGCTAGAAGAGAATCAGAAAAACCCTAAAGTAGCTAAAAAATCATCTTTTCAGACAAAAATGGAGGAAATGATGAGGCAACAACAGGCCGCTCAACAAGCTAAGAAAAAATAAATAAAAGAAAGGCATCTAAATTAGATGCCTTTCTTTTATTTATCCCACTTTTTACACGAAAGCACTATGCCCGGTAATACTTCGCCCGACAATTAAAGAGTTAATCTCCTTTGTACCTTCATAAGAATAAATAGCTTCCGCATCCGCCAGAAAGCGGGCAACATTATATTCTAAAAGAATCCCATTACCTCCCATTACTTCTCTAGCTCGAGACACAATATCACGCGTACGCAGCGTACAGAACACCTTTGCCAAGGAAGCGTGTTCATCTTTCAGCTTTCCTTCGTCCTGAAGCTCCGAAAGACGAAAAACCAAGGTCTGCATAGCCGTTAAATTGGACAACATCTCTACCAGATGATTTTGAATCAATTGAAAAGATGCAATAGGTCTACCAAATTGTTCCCTTTCAAGGGTGTAGGCCAGTGCATTCTCATAGGCTCCTCGAGCACAACCGACAGCCATCCATGCGACCCCCGCACGGGTCATCTGCAACACTTTTGCGGTATCCCTAAAAGATTGTGCATGCGGAAGCCTGTCTGCCTCTTGAACAAGGCATTCGGTCATAGTAATCAGTCCATTTTGTACAATCCGCAAGGCCATCTTCCCTTTTATTTTTTCAACAGAAAAGCCGGGATTATCCTTTCTTACAATAAATCCTTTTACCTGATTATCTTCTACATCTTTAGCCCAGATAATGGTGATATCAGAGAACGTCGAATTGCCGATCCATTTCTTTTGTCCGTTCAATACCCAACCGTTAGCAGTACGTCTACAGGTTGTTGTCAACCCGCCAGCAGTTCCTGAACCTACTTCTGGCTCTGTAAGGCCAAATGCACCAATAATTTTTAGTTGCTGCATTTTCGGCAACCATTCCTCCTTTTGCGCGTCCGATCCGCACATATATATCGATCCCATAGCCAGCCCACTTTGAACGCCTAAAAAAGTTGCTATAGAAGGATCGATACGACCAAATTCACTGGCAATGACACCATCCATCAGCGAAGTACCTCCTGCACATCCATATCCTTGGTATACGTACCCACACACATTTAGCTCGGCTAACTTGGGTATTATTTCGAACGGGAACTCATCATGCAGCCAATATTTGTTTACTATAGGCTTTATTTCTGCTTCCAAGAAGGAACGAATTCGTAACTGAAGGGCACGATCCTTAAGAGATAGCTTTTCCGATATATCATAAAAATCGGCATCGATAGGTGGGGGTTCTTTCTTTTTCTTACTTCCGGTCAACAGTTTCATCGCCATCTGAAGTTGCTTTTCATCCATTTTCGAAACGGCATTCATTACCTCCGACAGATCCACTTTCCTTGAGATCTTTTCAATCTGCTCAAAATCAATCGTTTTTATGAGTTTAAGTATATTTTTAATCTTTCCTAGCATAAGCTCTATTTCTAGAATAACAACATTTTTAAATTAAAATAGTTTTTTATTGTTGCATTTCAACAAAACAATACTATATTTGCATCCGAAATAAAAATTTAAAGATTTTTAACTCCTGTAAATCAGAATGTTAATATTAAAATAAAAAATTTTTATTTTTTGGGTTACCTTTTTAGGATACCGGTATTAAAGGATATAAAAACAATATTTGTTTCAATTAAATAGAAAATTAAAAAGATGAAAAATTTATTCGCATTCGGATTTTTAGCATTAGCTTTAACAGTAGCTTCATGTGGTAACAACGCTTCTAAAACTGAAGAAAATGCTGATTCTTTAAAAGGAATCGTTGATTCAACAGCTGGCGCTCTTACTGATTCAATCAACAATGTTGCTGATTCAGCTAACAAAGCAATCGATTCAACTGCACAAGTTATCGATTCTACTAAAAACGCTCAATAATCCGAAAAAGAGTTAAAATACTCCTACAAAAGCCTGTGTTCTTAATGACACAGGCTTTTTTATTAAGCTATAATTCTAAAAAAACTTCTTCTTTTTGTATTTTTGCACCAGTTTTATAAGATCCAACAACTGAGGGATCATCTTTGAAATATAGTTGACTTTTTTAATTTTCACATACAATGATATTATCAGCACTAACAGCCGTCAGTCCTATTGACGGACGGTACCACAATAGCACCCAGGAACTTTCGAATTATTTTTCCGAATTTGCATTAATCAAATACCGCGTATTGGTTGAAGTAGAGTATTTTATTGCCCTTACCCAATCGGGAATTCCCCAATTGGCACACTTCGACGGATCTCTTAACGAAAAGCTTCGTAAAATTTATGAAGAGTTTACCCTTGAAGATGCCCAATGGATCAAAGACACCGAAAAAGTAACAAATCACGACGTCAAAGCAGTAGAATATTTTTTAAAAAATGAGTTTGAAAAATTAGGTCTACATGACTCATTAGAATTCATCCACTTTGGATTAACATCGCAAGATATCAATAATACGGCTATCCCCTACTCCTGGAAAGAGGCCTTGAATCAGGTCTATCTACCGGGTATTGAAAATGTAGTCCGTGAATTACGTAGTCTTGCTGAACAATGGAAAGACATCCCAATGCTAGCCCGCACACATGGACAACCGGCTTCGCCAACGCGCTTAGGTAAGGAGATTAAAGTTTTCATAGAAAGAATAGAAAAGCAGATCAACAACTTAAAATCAGTACCTCATTCTGCCAAATTCGGTGGAGCAACGGGTAATTTTAATGCACATGTTGTAGCATATCCAACACATGACTGGGTTGCCTTTGGAAACAGCTTTGTAAACGACCAGCTTGGTTTAGACCGTTCGCAAACAACGACTCAAATCGAACATTACGACAACTTTGCCGCCAGTTGTGATGCTTTAAAGCGTATCAACAACATTCTTATTGACCTATGCCGTGATATCTGGACCTATATATCGATGGATTATTTCAAACAAAAGATCACAGCAGGGCAGATCGGCTCTTCGGCCATGCCCCATAAAGTCAATCCAATAGATTTTGAAAACGCAGAGGGAAACCTTGGCCTTGCGAATGCATTGTTCGAGCATCTAGCAGCAAAATTGCCGATCTCCAGATTGCAACGTGACCTCACAGATTCTACTGTACTTCGCAATATCGGCGTTCCGATGGCCCATACCTTAATAGCAATCAAATCTACCTTAAGAGGTTTGGGTAAACTAATCTTAAACGAGGCTGCTCTTCAGAAAGATTTAGAAAATAACTGGGCTGTAGTAGCCGAGGCAATTCAAACCATCTTGCGTCGCGAAGGATATCCGAAGCCTTATGAGGCTTTAAAAGACCTTACTCGAACAAACACACAGGTATCACAAGATACTATTGCCGCATTTGTCGACAGTCTTAATGTGTCCGAAGAAGTTAAGCAAGAAATTAAGAATATAAGCCCATCCAATTATACAGGAGTCTCCTTATAATTGGGTATAGTGTACTATAAAGCTGTTTAGGTTTTACGAAATAATGACGCGTATCAAGCAGTTATACACTATCTTTGACGCAATAAAATAGAAACAATGGCTACAATAAACGTATATACTGAAAGTACCCCGAATCCAGCAACCATGAAGTTTTTGGTCAACAAATTACTTATCAATGGGAGTGTAGATTATCCGGATAGAGAAAAAGCTCAGGAATCTCCATTTGCTAGAGAGTTATTCAAATTCAACTTTGTAAATGGTGTTTTTTTCGCTAGTAATTTTGTGACGATCACAAAATCAGAAGATGCAGAATGGGAAGATATCGAAGCTCTTTTGAAGGACTTTGTTAAAGGTGCTGTAGAATCTGAACTTAAGGTACAGGAAGTTATCAGTGACGAAAACACGTCATTTGAGGGAACTGAAACGGAAATAAAAATCCAACAGGTCCTTCATGACTATGTCCGTCCTGCTGTAGAACAAGACGGAGGTGCTATCGCTTACAAATCTTTTCAGGAAGGTATTGTCACCGTCGAGTTAAGAGGTTCTTGTAGTGGTTGTCC
Source organism: Sphingobacterium sp. xlx-130 (assembly GCF_011007405.1). Taxonomy (NCBI): domain Bacteria; kingdom Pseudomonadati; phylum Bacteroidota; class Sphingobacteriia; order Sphingobacteriales; family Sphingobacteriaceae; genus Sphingobacterium; species Sphingobacterium sp. xlx-130. The sequence goes on along the minus strand of NZ_WFKN01000013.1, from coordinate 95,766 downwards.
TTCATCGACGATCACCCTGAAAGCCGGAATAGAAGGACTTCTTAAACGTATGGTACCAGAAGTACAGGAAGTTGTTGCGGAAGCATTATAATCTACATCCAATACAAGATACTAAAGAGCTCAATGACACAAACATTGAGCTCTTTGCTTTTAAACGCCTTTACCGGTAATCAATTTTAATTATCACAAAAAAAGACTATTTTTAAGAGAAAGTACTTAAAAATAACCAGTTATGAAATATCCATGTAGCACAGGCTGTACAATCATAAATGAGTTTAGTTTGGATATTCCATATGACAGTTGAAAATCAAACTATCCGACATATGAAATACACCTTTTTTATTCTCTTAACGGCCCTTTTATTGACACGTTGTACCAGTAATACAGAAGTAGATCTTATTGTCTATAATGCCAAGATATATAGCGTAGACTCGACGTTCAGTATACAAGAAGCTGTTGCCGTAAAAAATGGCATTTTTATAGATATAGGTTCATCAAAAGATATCCTACGACGTTACAAGGCAAAAGAAACAATAGACGCCAATCAATCGCCTGTCTACCCGGGTTTTTACGATGCACATGCCCACTATTTCGATCTTGCGAATCTATTTCAGGAAGTTGACCTTAATGGCGCCAAATCTATGGATGAGGTGATCGATAGATTAAAGAAGTACAGGTATACCCATCCCGACAAAAAGTGGATCATAGGAGGAGGATGGGATCAAAACCTCTGGACAAACAAGGCCTTCCCAACAAAGGACAGCTTGGACAAATATTTTCCAGACATCCCGATTTATCTCTTACGTGTTGATTATCACGCCGCCCTAGTTAATTCGGCGGCATTACGGATCGCTCGTGTAGACTCCGTCTATGAGGTGCAAGGAGGGCTTATTTCCAAAGCCATAAACGGCAAACCTGACGGATTGCTGATCGATAATGCGATGACCTTAGTCAGTAAATACCTGCCGAAACACGATGAAGCCAATACACTAAAATTTCTCCAACAGGCACAAGACTCTCTTGTCTCTGTTGGATTGACAAGTATTGTCGATGCCGGCCTTACGGATGAACAAATCGATTTCTTAAAGACCTTTTATTCAAAAAACTTGCTTAAAATTAGAGATTATGCAATGGTTCTTGCAGAGCCCGCTCAGGTCGACCACTATATCAAAGAAGACACCTTTGACAGTGAGAGGCTAACAATAAAATCGATAAAGCTATTGGCAGATGGGGCTTTAGGATCCAGGGGGGCATGTCTACTGGAAAATTATCAGGATGCGGCGACTAAGGGATTTCTGTTGCATCCACCTCAGGAATTCGACGATGCGATCAAAAAGCTAGCAAACAGCAATTATCAAGTCAGCACCCATGCTATCGGCGACTCGGCCAACCGGTTTATTCTAGATGTATATGGCAAATACCTTACGGATAACAAAACACGAAGATGGCGTATTGAACATGCACAGATCATCGCCGCTGAAGATTTCATCAAATTTAATAAGTTTAAGATTATACCATCTATCCAACCCACGCATGCGACCTCGGATATGTACTGGGCTACCCAAAGATTGGGTGATGAACGGATCAAAGGAGCCTATGCCTATCGGGATCTTTTAAAACAATATGGAAAGGTGGCAATAGGTTCTGACTTTCCAATAGAACACTTCAACCCGCTTTATGGATTTCACGCGGCTGTAGCTCGTGTAGATAAGACTGGTTTTCCTACGGGTGGATTTCAAATGAAAAATGCTTTATCACGGGAAGAAGCACTACGGGGTATGACTATATGGGCGGCTTATTCTTGTTTTCAGGAAAAAAAGAGAGGCTCCATAGAGAAAGGTAAGGATGCTGACTTTGTGATCCTTGAAAAAGACATTATGGCAATCCCAGAACAAGAGCTAAGAGAGGTAAAGACTTTACGCACTGTTATCGCAGGAGAGACTGTATTTACCAATATATCTAACACAAAAAAATGGAGATAACTATACGGTTATCCCCATTTTTTTGTGTTCTTTTTATTAACTATTATTGCATGTCAAACAAATGCTTTTCAGCATGATAGGATGAACGGACTAATGGTCCAGACTCCACATATTTGAAGCCCATTTTCAGGCCTATTTCTTTATATTTCTCAAATTGGGCAGGTGTGATCCAATCAACAACAGGATGATGTGCTTTTGTAGGTTGCAGATACTGACCCAATGTCAAAATATGCACGCCCACATTATACAAATCCTGCATCGCTTCAATAACATCTTCCTCCGTTTCGCCTAAGCCTAACATAATCCCCGATTTCGTTCGCAAGCCAGCTTCTGAAATACGACGGAGACATTCCAACGAACGGTCATATTTTGCTTGGATACGTACTTCCCGAGTCAGGCGACGAACAGTTTCCAGGTTGTGCGACACGACTTCAGGCCTTACGGCAATAACGCGATCTAAATTATCCCACTGCCCTTTAAAATCCGGTAATAAAGTCTCCAACGTCGTCTCAGGGCTCTCTTTACGGATAGCTTGTATTGTCTCTGCCCAAATTGTCGAACCACCATCTTTCAGATCATCACGATCCACCGAAGTAATAACACAGTGTTTGACCCCCATCAGCTTCACTGAAGTAGCCACCCTATTTGGTTCGTCTACATCTACCGGAAGAGGTCTTCCAGTTGCTACCGCACAAAACGAGCAAGAGCGTGTGCAGATATTACCCAAAATCATGAAAGTCGCCGTACCAGCCCCCCAACACTCCCCCATATTCGGACAGTTCCCACTTTCACAAATCGTATGAAGCTTATGCTCATCGACTAAGCTACGCACATGTCTGTACTCTTTCCCTACTGGAAGTTTCACACGTAACCAATCGGGTTTACGCTGCGTTGGATTCACGGGTATAACAGGTAATTCTATCATAGTACAAAGATAAATATTATTCGCTTAATCTTAAGGAAAGAAATTGTTATCCCAATATCATTTCTGATTCCCCCTTTATGTACCCGTTATAGCTGCAAGAACCTGTCAGGAACCAAAAAAAGTGCGATATCCCCGGTGAAAAATCAATTTAAACAATCCGGTTTGACACATGGGGAACAGTATTGCAGAATCGATTAGCATAACTGAATTTAAATATTTTATGGAATCTATTTTATTTTTACATCATATAGGTAGTATTGTTTCCTATTACTTTGTAAAACCATAACTTAATGAATACATCTGACCATTAACTTATTTACCTATGAAATGTAAACCAATATTATCTCTAACATACCTATTGATACTGTTTCATGGATGTCGAAAAGAGGAACCATCCATACCGTACAAACTCACTCTTGCGGAAGCAAAAACCTTTTATGAATCCCAGTTAATCCAATTTCCAAATCAGAAGGGGGGAGATAACTTTATCTTTCAGCTAAACAATCTCGTGGTTGACTGGTCCGATTTTATGTACACAGAGAAAGGAGATCTACGGGTTACCACCAAAATAAAATCCGGTTCGGGCAATAACCAAGGTTCTAAATTGGTAGGTCATTATGAACTATACTTCAGCAAAGATATGAACAATCAGATATCGGGAATGATCAAATACCGGATAAAGGGAGTGTTCAATGGGCAGGGGGGATATATAGCCTATGACTTTAAAGGTAAATTAATACCACCAAAACAAAGCCCCTTTGCAAACTTAAAAGATAAGCTTCTCATGGGGACACCTTCCATGTATATGTACAAGAATGTCCTATTTGCACAACAGTTGGTATGTCAAGAAACACAGAATTACTTTGACCTGGAAGCAAAAGCTTGTAAGCATTGCACCCAACATAGCTCTTTTGATCCAAGTCTCATATTTCAATATACTAACGGTGGGCTCTTCTATTTTGATCAAGAATTCGGTCAATTTAACATAGATGTCTCCCCAGCATACTGGCAGATCTGGTACGAAGGAGAAGAAGGTTTTACCTACGAATTGCGGCCATTATACGAACCTATGCTTGATGACAACAATGACATCATACTGGATGAAAATAATGAACCTATTCTAAATCCGGGGATTGTAATTGAAGAAGTAGTCATCAGCAGGTATTCTTTGTATAACTGGAGTTCCAATAATTATAGTTTTAACCCCTATTTTGTATTAAATACGGATTATGATGGCGGCTTGTCTGGTGGTACTGAACCTGGGGGAGCGGGTCAGCAAGTCACGAATAAACTGACAAAATCACCTTCAACAGACCCCTGTGCCGGTAAGGCAGCTGTAAATGAAAGGATGAATTTGGAGCAGGTGAGAAAGCAAAATAAAACGTTGTTTGATTTGAGCACAGACTATGAACATTTCTACCGGCTAGACATGCATTGGGTCACAAAGCAAATTAAAACATCGGAATGCAGGACAGATACTGTACGTGACTGGGTGGAGCACAATATGATTTGGGATTCAAAACTAAACATGCTGACGGTAGGCTTTATACATACCCATCCTTTTTCGAGTGCCCCTTCGCCGCAGGATATCTTTATGGGGGCCAATGGTTATTTAACAACTGGCCCAAATGCGATGACAGCGACTATGAAAAGTACGTTCCTGCGCTATTTTACCTCTACCTTAATTACTCCCGAACATGTATATGTCATTACGATCAAAGATCCTAATCAATGGGCGGCAGCAAGTACTTTGATCGAGACAAAAAAGAGGAGTATAAAATCCTGACTGACGGCTATAAAAAAATTTGCTATTACCCCACACCGAAGCACAGGAAAAGGCACTTCTAACAATGTATGGTGATCTGATAAACCTATACAAAACCAATAGAAGTACAGATGCCAATCAAAACACCGATTTTAAAAACCTGAAGCTGGACCCGAATGGGATACCAACTTATAATTTCTGTATTTAATTTAAAAAACAAAATCATGAAAAAAATAATTTTGACACTGACCATCATACTCGCTCTAGGCCTGTCCGCAAATGCACAGATATTTTTACAAGGGCAAGCGGTAATTCCCTTTAACAGTATTGCAAACAGCCAGCTATTCCCTGAGTCCAATAGATTAGATATGGATATGGCATTTGCAAAATTGGACTCGCTAGGTATTAAAACCTATCCAAAAAATGCAGGAGAAATGGCGGGTGAATTCTGGTGGATCGACGGGATGCTGGTGCAGTTGGTAAGCAGGAAGCTGACACCGACCTATAAAGCGGATGATCTAAGTAAAATAAGATACGCCATGCGGCCGGAAATGTCTAACATGGTAGGATACCCCAAAAACAGAACGAACTATGATGATTATTTCGATGAGGTGAAAGATATTAACAATTTCGAAGTGTTGATCCATTACTACAGAACAAAGTCCTTTGAAAAAAATTTTCAAATTCAGGATAATCAGAATCGGTATAAAGTGTTTGGAACAGTTTATAGCCTGGACCATCAAAAAGCACATAATCTGATCGATACTTTACTGGAAAGTATAACTTTTAAATAAAGCCGATGAAAAGCAGGATTAAGTTTTTTTGAATATTTGGCTAAATTTTTCGAAAGATGAAAAAAATAATTTTGACACTGACCATCATACTCGCTCTAGGCCTGTCCGCAAATGCACAGATATTTTTACAAGGGCTAAATGTAATTCCCTTTAACAGTATTGCAAACAGCCAGCTATTCCCTGAGTCCAATAGATTAGATATGGATATGGCATTTGCAAAATTGGACTCGCTAGGTATTAAAGCCTACCCAAAAAATGCCGCAGAAATGGCAGGTGAATTCTGGTGGATCGACGGGATGCTGGTTCAGTTGATAAGCAGGAAGCTAACACCGACCTATAAGGCAGATGATCTAGGTAAAAAAAGATACTCCATGCGGCCGGATATTTCTACCATGGTAGGACACCCCAAAAAAAGGACTTATTACGATGATCATTTTGATGACGTGAAAAATATCAACAATTTCGAAGTGTTGATCCATTACTACAGAACAAAGTCTTTTGAAAAAAATTTTCAAATTCAGGATAATCAGAATCGGTATAAAGTCTTTGGAACAGTTTATAGCCTGGATCATCAAAAAGCGCATAATCTGATCGATACTTTACTGGAAAGTATAACTTTTAAATAAAGCCGATGAAAAGCAGGATTAAGTTTTTTTGAATATTTGGCTAAATTTTTCGAAAGATGAAAAAAAAAATCGCTTAATCTAACAGACAAGATTTGTTAGTCTTATATCCTATTCGCTTTAAAACAAAAAGCCCCTTGGATTTAGTCCAAGAGGCTTTCATTAAAAAACTAGTAAAACTTCCTAGATTTCAAAACCAATACCTACTGAGAAGACATTGTTTTTAACTTTCAAACCGTCAACATTTGACATATTACCTAAGCCCAGACCATAACCGCCATTAATTAAAAAGCCATTGGACAATTTATATCCCAACTGGAAGTTAGCGCCGTAGTCAACAACTTTCGTCTCATCTGCATTCGATCCAAATTTAATATCAGTCTTTACATCTCCGACTTTATTTTTACCTGACACATTAAATCCTACATACGGCCCAGCACCAATGAAAACAGAACCTGAAGCACCAGTAGGGATATAATACACGGCATTAACAGGAATTTCAATCGACATTAGATCCGTTTTAGATTCTATATTACCTGTCTCGTACTTCCCTCCTTTTCCCTGCAAAGACACCCCTGGTTGAACAACAAAATTAGATGCAGCAGGGATATTAGCATATCCAGAAAGATAAAAATTCGTAGACGTACTCGTATTATAGCTCACATTTCCTCCTGAATAATTTAATTTAGGAAAATTGACTCCTGCTTTCACGCCGTAACCAATTTGGGCCTGAGCTCCAACTGCTGTCAATAATGCAACTCCTAATGTTAGTAAAACTTTTTTCATAACCATTTTTTTAAAATTCAATTATAAATAATGAGTTGAACAGACAACTCTACGGATCTATCTATTCAAATTTGATACCAAAAAATGTTTTTATATTTAATTTTGCTTTTTCAAATTTTAAGTTTACTTTTGCATGCCCAGTAAGGGTAAAGGGTCGGATGGCCGAGTGGCTAGGCTGAGGTCTGCAAAACCTCCTACAGCGGTTCGAATCCGCTTCCGACCTCGTTTTCAACGTACAATAAAATATTATAATAAAATGGGAGTTACACGTTTAAAAAGAAAAGACAGAAGAAACAAAACTGTTTCACGTGTTGAAGTTCAGTTTCTAAGTTTAGGTCGTAACATTGAACTAGGTTCACGTTCAAAAATGCCTAAGCATAGCCAAATTACTAAAAATGACGAGATCTTAAATAAATTAGCTGCTGAGGCTAAATAAGCTCAATTTAAAGATAAAAGAAAAGGGATATATCACATTGATATATCCCTTTTCTTTTATACCTCCTCCGAACGAAAAACTGCATAAAAAAAGTCATTTCGATTGTTCCGAAGTTCAATCGAAATGACCTTAAGATTGCTATCTATTTATTTGCTTATTTGTTAATTGCAGCAACTCCAGGAAGTTCCTTACCTTCCATGTATTCCAGCAAAGCACCGCCACCTGTACTCACATAACTGACATGTTCAGTCATCCCAAATTTTGCTACCGCAGCAGCAGAATCTCCACCACCAATCAAAGAAAAAGCACCTCGTTCTGTCGCAGCTACCACCGCATCGGCAACAGCTTTTGTACCTTTAGCGAAGGTGTCAAACTCAAAAACCCCCATCGGCCCATTCCACAATAAGGTATTGGATGCTGAAATTACTTCTGCAAAATGTCTAGATGATTCGGCACCGATATCCAATCCCTCACGATCGGCAGGAATCTGATCATTTGGACCGTCATATGTATTAGCGTCATTAGAGAAACCATCGGCAATCTGCGCGTCTGTGGGCAGAACTAAATTGACACCTTTCTCCTCCGCCTTTTTAACCAACTCATTAGCTAGATCTAATTTATCCAGTTCCACTAAAGACTTCCCGATCTCACCGCCTCTAGCTTTAACAAATGTATAAGCCATCCCGCCGCCGATGATAAGATTATCCACCTTATCCAAAAGTGCTTCAATCAATTGTATTTTATCAGAAACCTTAGCTCCACCCATGATTGCTGTAAACGGTCTATTTGGATGATTAAGAACTTTCTCTGCATTATTCAATTCTCCAGCCATTAGATACCCAAAATACTTCGCTTCTGGAAAAAACTGTGCTATGATTGCTGTAGATGCATGCGCACGATGTGCCGTACCGAATGCATCATTTACGTATACATCTCCTAATTGCGCGAGCTTTTCAGCAAATGCTGTGTCTCCCTTTTCTTCTTCTTTATGGAAGCGGAGATTCTCCAATAACAAAACCTCTCCTGCTTTCAGACTGGAAGCCTTCTCAACAGCTTCTGCTCCGATACAATCATTCGCAAATTGCACCTCTACCCCCAACACTTTAGAAAGATGAGACACAATATGCTTCAGTGAATATTTTTCAGTCGGGCCATCCTTTGGTCTACCTAAATGAGACATCAATACCACAGCTCCCCCATCGTTAAGAATTTTCTTAATCGTTGGCGTAGCGCCCTGTATTCTATTATCGTCCGTAATATTAAAATTTTCATCCAAAGGAACATTAAAGTCAACGCGGATTAATGCCTTCTTACCAGAAAAATTTAAATCGTCAATTGTTTTCATATGTGTATAATTATTTATGCGTGCTTGTTTTCATCTGTATAAATGAGCTCGTTTCACTCGAATTGTTTTTTAATGGTCATATGGAATACTCCTGGTCTCTGTGCTTCGCTAAACAGGAGTATTTCATTCGAATATATTTCAGAATTAAGTTGATTTAAGACGTAAACTTAGAAAAAATGTATTGCATTCACCAGTACGCCATAAAAAAAAACAGATTAATAAATTTCTATACTGTACGGCAAGCGCGCCTGTATACCGGTATTTTTTAACACCTTGCTCACATCCAATAAATATTTCTGATATTCACCCAATTCCTCGCCAAACAACCACATTTTAACCTTGTCCTTCGAAGAGGATAATATACTGGCAAAAGGGTCTTCTTTTTCCGGGAGTTCTATAATTTGATAATCCTCCAGTTTAGCTTTAGCAGCAGCAGCGCCAATGGCACGCTGTAAATTACCGATTGCGTCCACCAAACCCAACTCAAGCGCCTGCTTGCCGGTCCAGACCCGCCCCTGACCAATACTATCCACCTCCGCAAAGGCCATCTTCCTACCATTCGCAACCCGTTCCATAAACGTAGCATAAGTCCTATTCACTTCCATTTGTATTATCGAACGTTCCTCCGCTGATAGCGGTTTATCTGGATTAGACATTAGACTGGAGAATTTACCCGTATTGACTTCGTCAATGTGGATACCAAGCTTATTATTTAATAGACCTTTAAAGTTAGGAATCAGACCGAAAACACCGATAGAACCCGTTAATGTATTTGACTCTGCAAAGATAGAATCTGCTGCTGCAGCAATATAATAGCCTCCGGAAGCCGCATAATCCCCCATAGATACGATAACAGGCTTCTCTTTTTTAGTAAGCTCGACCTCTCTCCATATGATATCTGAAGCCAAAGCAGATCCTCCTCCAGAATTGACACGTAACACCACCGCTTTAATATCTTTGTCCCGACGTAATTTGCGTATCTGCCGAGATAATTTATCGCCACCAATCTGTCCGATAGTACCTTCACCATCGACAATATCTCCATAAGCATATAGCACAGCTATCTTAGCCGCAGCAGAATTCCCTTTCGAACTACCGCTATACTTCAATATAGAGACCGATGAAATATCTTTATCTTCAGCGATATCTAGTCTTTTCTTCAATGCACTAAGCAGTTCATCTTTATATAATTTCCCATCAACAAACTTATATCGAATGGCGTCATCTGCATTTCGGATCAGGTAATCGTCTGCAATACGCTTTAACGAATCCACAGATTGCTTTCTCGACTGCGCAATGTCCGTTAAAAAAGAATCATAAATACTTCCTAAATATGAAGTGACCTGTTCTCTATTTGCAGGACTCATTTCATTAAGCATAAAAGGTTCGACAGCAGATTTATATGTCCCAACTTTAATCACTTGCATCTCTACCCCCAGCTTATCCATCGCTTCTTTCATAAATACTACCGATGAACTGAGCCCTCGAAAATCCAACGCCCCTTGTGGATTAATATAAATACTGTCCGCAACTGTAGATAGGTAATACGCCTTTTGAGAATACCCCTCACTGTAAGCTACAATAAACTTTTTAGACTCTTTGAAATCCAACAATGCATCTCTTATAGCCTTTAAGCTCGCAAAGCCCACTCCTACCGAGGCTGGATTTAGATATATTCCTTTTATGTTAACGTCTGTTTTTGCGGCCTTTATCCGTGCAACTATATCATTTAGACCGATTGACCTCTCTATATTATACAATGGAAGATTTAAATCTCCAAAGGGATTACTCTCCGTCTTCTCCACAATATCATAATCGAAAGAAAGATACAAGACCGATTTGGCGGGAGCGACCGTTGTGGTGGGCTCGGAAGATTGTTGAACCAACACACCAATGAATACCAAAAACAGAAAGAATAAGATGACACTCGTAATTAGTATCCCCGTGATAGTAGCTAGCACTTGTTTAATAAAATTCATATATTTTGTCTTTTAAAGCCCGTATGGAATGCTTATTGATATATCTGTGCTTAATACAGGCGCATTTCATAAATTATCTTTTTACAGACTAAATTTACTGTATTAATTTGATTTTGCAGAATATAAAGCACCAATATCGTATTTTAGTAGCGCATGAATAAAATCTATATTTTATTGGGTGCCAATTTAGGAGATCCTATCGCTCAACTCGCAAAAGCATCCGTCCTTTTGAAGGATAAAATTGGCCCGGTAATTACGCAATCTTCTGTCTATGAATCACAAGGATGGGGGGTCGAAGACCAGCCTTTGTTCTACAATCAAGCTTTGATCATCCAAACGAACCTTGACAAGCATGAGTGTCTTAGGGTTTGCCAAGAAATAGAAATAGAATTGGGACGGGTGCGTCTAGTCAAGTGGGGAGCCAGACTGATAGATATTGATATCATATACTTCAATGAAGAGGTATATGAGTCCGAAAATCTCCGCATCCCACATCCTCTTTTACAATTCAGGAATTTCGTACTGATTCCTCTTTGCGAGATTGCTGAAAATTACCTACACCCCGTCCTGTTGAAGACTACAGGACAGTTACTAGCGACATCTAAAGACAAGCTACCTGTCCATAGAGTAAAACAATAGCATAAAAACGACTGTATCATGAACTATAAAATCATAAAACCAGAGACTATCCAGAAATCAATGATGGGAAACCCTGAAATGATAAAACAGTTTATTGCTATTTATCTGGAACAAAGCCCTATCGATTTTCAAACACTCGAGTTGAGCTTAACGGCAAGTGACAAACAGGCGATAGGTGACAACGCGCATCATATCAAACCCACGATGGAATACATTGGTGCATCTTCTCTTCGGGTAGCTTTTCAAGATTTAGAAAACATGAGTAAATCCGATCTAAAAATCGAATTGATACAGGAAAAATTTGAAGAGATAAAACCTGTTTTTCAATTGATGATAGAAGAATTAAAGTCTTTTTCGAAAGAAATTAGCGACCCGATAAAAAAATAAAGGGTAAAATTATAAATCTCTTATAATTTTACCCTTCCCATATATTTAGTTAAGCACAGCTAACTAAGGTCAAACTTGTATCCTACACCTTTTACCGTTGACACATAATTGTCACCTATTTTTTCCCGGAGCTTTCGGATATGAACATCGATAGTTCTATTGGTGACTACTACAGAATCTTCCCAGATAGCCTTTAATATCTGTTCACGCGTATACACTTTATTTGGCTTAGAAGCCAATAGATAAAGTAATTCGAATTCCTTTTTTGCGAGTACGATTTTATCTTCGCCTCGATATACTAAAAAAGAATCCCGATCGATGACTAAGTCTGCTATCTCCAATTTATCCGATGGTTCGTCGACAGATTCTTGTGAATTTCGTCTTAAGATCGCATTGATTCTGGACATTAAGGCTCTAGGTTTGATCGGTTTTGCAATATAATCATCCGCTCCAACATGAAAACCAGCTATTTCAGAATACTCTTCACTTCTGGCAGTCAAAAACACCATAAACGTATGTTTGAATTCGGGCAACGAACGCATGATTCTACATGCCTCTATACCATCCATCACTGGCATCATAACATCCAAAATGATCAGGTCAGGACTAACCTCTTTTGCTTTATCAATTGCTAGTTTACCATTCGATGCCGTGTAGACCTGGTAGCCTTCCTTATTTAAGTTGTAGGAAATGAGATCTAAGATATCGTGCTCATCATCCACCACAAGTATTTTTTGCTTGGCGCTCATATTAGTTTTTTTGCTAAAGTATGTACTTTATGGTAAGATAAAGTTAATCAAATGTTATGAAATTATTAACCATTAAAAATAACTTAATAAATTAATAAACTTCGTCTAATTCAAAGTCTGCTCTAAGAATGCTTCCAAATCGGTCCCTCTCAAATTTTTCCCTACGATATTACCGGCCGGATCCACAATAACGGAAGCTGGAATCGCTTTTATCCGATAATTTATCACGAGATCAGAACTCCAAGCCTTAAGATCTGAGATATTGGTCCATGTTAATTTATCCTCCTCTACTGCGCGCATCCAAGAGCCCGGGTTGTTGTCCAGAGAGACTCCAAGAACTGTAAAGTTCTTATCCTTATAGCTGTTGTACACCCGTACAATATTTGGATTTTCCTTACGACAAGGTACGCACCAGGATGCCCAAAAATCTACGAGCACATACTTTCCTTTAAAATCGGAAAGTTTGACGGTTTTGTTATCAGGGGTGTAGGCCACAATTTCCGGAGCAGGCTGACCTATTGCTAGCTTACGCAATTTAGCTACTTCTTCTTTAAATTGAGTCACTGTTCCATTATCCGAAAAAAGATCGCCCAACTCATCCACATAAGCGATTAACTCATTTTCTGCGACATCTGGATCAAGGCTACTCATAGCGTAAAAACCAGCTAAATTATCCTTATTCGCTTTAGCAAAAGCCGTTGCCTGTTGTGTGAAAGAAGCCATTTCATTGCGATACTGCGCCATATAATCTGCACGTAAGCTTTCAATTTCTACTTCGGTCTTGTTGACCATCCGCTTTACAAAATCCCCTTGTAATGAATCTTCCAAAAACTCCTTCCGCTGCTTTATTGGAGCAAAATCCCGCAATACTGCCGAAAGCTCCGAACCATCCACCTGATAAGTTTCAGGGCTATTTTGAAGATCAGATCTAAAAATCAGGCTTTCCCCCGGAGAGATAATAACCGGATATCTATTTTTTCCCACTTCTAATGTCAATAGACGAGGTTGTGTTGCTGTCCGTTCAAATTTAAATTTATTTTGATCGCTCAAAAAAACAGAATCCAGCTTACGATCACCTTCATAAAATGCTACAACTTTAACATTCCCTGGATTCAATATTTCGCCAGAAATGGCTATGGTTTCCTTATTAGAGCATCCCCATAGGCCAATCCCTACAATGGAAAATAGAAAAATGCAAAACTTGTTCATACAATATATTATAAAACACTAAACGATAAAATCCTTAGCACGTCCTATTGCCTTTGCTAAACCACTTATATCCTTGCCTCCTGCAGTTGCGAAGAAAGGTTGTCCGCCCCCACCACCTTGGATATCTTTTGCCAGATCACGTACGATAGCACCTGCATTCAACCCGCGCTCTTTCACCAATTCTTCAGAGACTACAACAGTCAGACTAGGTTTACCATCAATACTCGCTCCCAAAACTACGAAGAGGTTGTTCATAGCCCCCTTCAATGCGTAGGCTAATGTCTTAACCGCATCAGCAGTTGGTAGGTCTACCTGTGTTGCCAAAAAGTTAATACCATTAATAACCTCTAGCTTTTCGTTCAATTCATTTTTGAGAGACAGCGAACGCTCCTTTAAGAAATTATCAATTTCCTTTTTCAACGATCCATTCTCCTCCATAATCTTGGTTACAGCTGAAACAAAATCTTTCGGATTGTTTAATATTTCCTTCATATGCTGGAAAAGCTCAAAATGTTCGCGGATAACAGCTGCAGCCTTTGTTCCTGTTATTGCCTCTATCCTCCTAACACCTGCGGCTACCGCAGACTCAGAAACAATTTTAAAGAAACCAATCTGACCTGTTGCCTTAACGTGCGTTCCCCCACAAAGTTCTTTGGAATATTGATCATCAAAAGTTATAACGCGCACATAATCGCCATACTTTTCTCCAAAAAGAGCTGTGACACCCGAATTAACAGCTTCTTGATACGGCACTTGTCTTTCTTCCTTCAACGGAATATTAGCACGAATTTTAGCATTTACGATATCTTCAACTGCTTTTATCTCTTCGTAAGTTATTTTCGCAAAATGCGAAATATCAAACCGCAAAATATCCGCAGATACTAATGATCCTTTTTGATTTACGTGCTCACCCAATACTTCTTTCAATGCAGCATGTAGCAAATGGGTGGCCGAGTGGTTACTAGCTGTATCGATACGCTTAGCTACATCAACTTGAGCTTCGAAGGTTGTGTCTATTTCCTCGGGAAGCTGATCTACAAAATGTACGATAAGTCCATTCTCTTTCTTGGTGTCGGTTACTTTTATTTTCTCACCACGCGCTGAAATTAAGAGTCCTGAATCTCCGACCTGACCTCCTCCTTCTGCATAAAATGGTGTAACAGACAACACCAACTGAAACTGATCCTTACCTTTGGCGCTGACCTTACGATACTTCAATATTTCCGTATTCGCCTGCAGACTGTCATACCCAACAAATTCAATATCATCTTCTTCATTGACCACAATCCAATCGCCCGTATCGATCACGGTAGCCGCTCTTGATCTTTCTTTTTGAATTTGCAAAGCACGGTCAAATGCTTCCATATCGACAGCTAAGCCCTTTTCGCGTGCTAGAAGCTCCGTCAGATCGATTGGAAAACCATAAGTATCAAATAGCTCGAAGGCAAACTCACCATCAATGACCTGATGTCCTTCAGTATAATTTTCAAAACGCTGTATGCCTGTTGTCAAAGTCCGCAAAAATGAAATTTCTTCCTCTAGCACTACTTTTTCGACGAAGTCCTGCTGTTGGTACAACTCATCAAAGACACCTTTGAATTGTCCCGCCAAAACAGGCACCAGTTCATGGAAAAATGGTTGTTTAAAGTTAAGGAAGGTATACGCATAACGTACCGCCCTTCTCAGGATTCTACGGATAACATATCCTGCTTTATTATTTGAAGGCAGTTGTCCATCGGCGATTGCAAAACTAACGGCACGAATATGGTCAGACAACACCCGCATAGCAACGTCCGATTTTTCATCCGCACCATACGCTATTCCTGATTTCTCTGCAATAAAAGAGATTAAAGGTTGAAATACATCGGTATCATAGTTCGAAGTTTTGCCCTGAATAGCGCGTACCAATCGTTCGAATCCCATACCAGTATCTACGTGCTTTGCAGGGAGTGGTTCCAACGTTCCGTTTTTTAAACGGTTGAACTGCATAAAAACCAGGTTCCAGACCTCAATTACCTGTGGGTGGTCTGCATTAACGAGTTCCTGTCCCTTTTGGTTAGTACGCTCTTCATCCGTCCGCATATCATAGTGGATTTCAGAACACGGTCCACAAGGCCCCATATCCCCCATTTCCCAAAAATTATCCTTTTTATTCCCCAATAAAATACGATCTTCAGCAATAAATTCTTTCCAAAAATCATAGGCTTCTTGATCACGGACCAACCCCTCTGAATCATCTCCTTCAAAAATCGTCACATACAATCTATCTTTATCAAGTTTATACACCGAGGTAAACAACTCCCAAGCCCATGCAATCGCGTCTTTCTTAAAATAATCCCCAAAAGACCAATTCCCCAACATCTCAAATAAGGTGTGGTGGTAGGTATCGATACCTACTTCCTCCAAATCATTGTGCTTGCCAGATACCCGCAAACAGCGCTGTGTATCCGCTATTCGCGAATATTTAACAACAGCCTCACCTAAAAACAAATCTTTAAACTGATTCATTCCAGCGTTGGTAAACATTAATGTCGGGTCATTTTTCACCACTACAGGTGCTGATGGAACGATATGATGGGATCTATTTTTGAAAAATTCTAAAAACGCCTCGCGTATTTCTCTACTGGTCATGAAATTTATTTTAAAGTTATAGTAGTTATAAAAGTGATGTAAGTGATGAAGGTGTCTTTCATAACCGTCGTAACCTCTGTCACCATTGTAACTTTATTTTATAAGACGCCAAATTTACTCAAAATAGAGCGCTATTACAATTGATTTTTTCAGCTCCTATATCGCTTTACATCAAAACAACAAAATATTTCCAGCCCCCTATTAGAAATAGCAAACATCTATCACGGATCGATCTTACCTCAATACATTTACATCTTAGCGAATGTGATTAATATCTCTTTTAAAGCTAACCCTAATCACTAAAAAGTCAATTTATATTAGTAAATTTATTCTTTCTTACGATGTAGATAGTTAGCAGAAATATGATAAAGAAAATAATAGTCCCTACAGACTTTTCAGACAACGCTTTAAGCGCCACAAAATACGCGTGTAAGCTCGCCGTTCAAAACAATTATGCCGTTCACCTTTTCCATTGTTACACTTCTAACTCTGCTCTGTTTGAAGAAGAAAAGGAAAACAATGAAACCAATATACCTTTATTAAAGGCAGATATATTGATATTGGAGCTCAAAGAGCTTTTACAAAAAGAATACCCCTTGGTTAACTTTGAAACCACCTGCACCAGCGGCCTTATAGCGGAAGTCCTGCCAACCATTGCTGTGGCCCCTCAATACGCATTAATCGTTATGGGTACCACCGGCACTGGAAAAGGAAAATCTATCGTATGGGGCAGTAATACAAGTAGTATTACCACCAAAGCAAAGGTTCCGGTGATAGCCATACCCAATAACACAGATAGCTTCGCTTTACAGCATGTAGGAATGCTCACTAATTTCAAGGTAGAGGAATTAGATACTTTAAAAGAATACTTAACCTTAGTAGGCCCAATAGAAAACCTTGACATCATCCACGTTTTTAGAGATTCAAAAGACAGCAACGAAATTGAGCAACATCTAGACACATGGTCTTTTAACATCAAAAATTTAGATGGCACTGAAAATGTAAGGAGTCTGGCTCAACCTATACACATCGACGATGAAAATCTAGACAGCATCCCCGAGGTTATCAATCATATCATTAAAGAAAACAACTATGATATGCTTGTTGTTACAAAAACACGAAAATCATTCTTTGAACGACTTTTCAGAACATCGGTCTCGAAAGAAATTGTGCTTGATTTAGAACGTCCTACTTTTTTTGACAATAATTAACACTCAAATACCATGGTAAAAAAAATACTTATCCCAGTAGACTTTTCAGAATATTCAAATAAAGCCGTTGAATACGCGCTTCAGCTTTCTAAAATAACAAAACACGATTTCGTGTTGATTCATGTTTTTACAGACCACAGTAATGTATATCATAATTCGACAGAGGACATAAACCTTGTCGACCCAAGAGTAGGCTCTGCAAAGCGAGCGATGGAAAAACTAATCGCTGAATTAAATGAGAACGCACCAGATGTCTTGGTGAGCAGTATCTTTACGAACGGAAACCTTTATGAAGAAATAGGAAAAATAGTCTCCCCCGAAACCTACGATGCCATCATCATGGGGACCAAAGGCTCTTCTGGCCTGGACGCAATGTTAATCGGCTCCAACATGTTTGACGTATTCCTCAACACAAACACACCTGTACTAGCCATCCCATTTCAGGAAAAGAAATACAAAACTGAAAAAATAGGACTATTGTGCAATTTCAAAGATGGTGAAATCGCAGTTCTGAAACAAGCAACAGCACTTTACGGGACAAATTTCGAATTGGTATTAATACATATCAATACTTCTGATGATAGCATCAAAAATCTTGATAGCAAGTTCGGTCAATTTATCGATCGCATCATTGCTGAAACAGGTATTGACAATATCTCCTATATCATCAAAGCTCAAGCATTCTTTATCCAATATAAGGAAGACATTTCATCGGCAATAGATTCTGTAATCGCAGACGAGTTATTGGATGTTTTACTTGTCACCAAGAGTAAAAAAGGATTTTTAAGAAAAATAGTTGAAGAAAACATTGTTAAACGGATGGCCTATCAGATTCAAATCCCAAAATTCTTCGCGCGCTCCACTGCCTTGTAGATTTCAATCCACAAGGTCGCTATTTTAAAGTGAGCCACTTGTTCTTTGTCTATGGCAAAGCAGTAGTTTTACCCGATCATCTTTAAAAAATTAAATATGGAAAATAAAAATTTACGCAATTTATCATGGGTTATCGCAGCTGGATTAATCAGTAGCACATCTTACGGACAAACTTTAAACAACGCCAGCTCGACTCCGTTCGCAGGTTCATCCACCTACAAAACATGGTCAATAGGAGTAAATGCAGGTCTTTTAAACCAGACGAACTTATTTCACTTCAACCGCGAAGGCTTTGATAAAATGGACAACAATGTAGGATACAGCGTTTACATTAAGAAACATATTTCCCCATCCTTTGGCTTAAAAGCCCAATACTTAGGTGGTAAATTAGGTGGTACCAATGAGAATGCTTCAGGCAACCAATTCTCTAAGTTTGAGACAAAGACACCTTGGTCTGGAGCATTATCTGCGGAGTGGACCATGGCCAACACAGACTGGATGTTCTTAAACAATGTTATCAAACCCTATGCGGCAATTGGTTTGGGTGCCTTAAATTATGAAACCACTAATATAGCCAGCAATGCAACCTATATTTCCGATTCGAAGACAAAACTATACGTGCCTATAGATGCAGGTTTGAAATTTGCGGTCGCCAAAGGAATTAATCTAGACCTTGGTTATCAAATCAACTGGGCTAACAAAGATTTTAACGGTATCGTTTCAGGGGCTATTAAAGAGGATCTGTTCACTTACATGCATGCAGGTATCGAAATCGCTCTTGGCGGAAAAGAAAAACCATTTTTAGCGCAGAGTAACCCTGTGGCAACACTAGTGAATGATACAAACAAAAAATACGACGCTTTAAAGGCAGAAAAAGACGCTTTAGCAGCTTCAAATGCACAGCTAAAACTACAATTAGATGAACTTGCTGCCGATCTAAGAGATGATGATGGTGATGGTGTAGCTAATAAATTTGACAAATGTCCGAACACACCTACAGGTGTAAAAGTTGATGGTGCAGGCTGTACATTGCCTGAGATGAAAAATGAAACTAAGGTAATCGAGAAAATCATCGTAACCGAAGAAGACAGAAAGGTCGTTGATGAAGCCATCAAAAACCTAGAGTTTGACTTAGGTAAAGCTACTATACGTTCTACATCACATGCTTCGTTAAATCGCGTAGCTTCTTTATTAATTGAGAAGAACTTCAGTTTAAAATTAGCCGGTCATACCGACAATACCGGTTCTTTACAGACCAATTTACGTCTGTCCAAAGAACGTGCAGAATCAGTAAAAGCCTACTTGGTTTCTAAAGGCGCAAATGCCTCACGTATTGAAGCTGTTGGCTACGGTCCTAACCAACCGATAGCAACCAATGCTACAGCCGAAGGTCGTCAACAAAACCGCCGTGTAGAGTTCACGTTATTCTAATAGAAAAAGGGGCTTAGGCCCCCTTTTCTATTTCTTTCCGTAAAACAGAATGCTTCTTACCGTATAAAAAGTACACAGCGACGCCAATCAACATCCAGATACCCAAGCGCTCCCAACTTTCTAACGGCAATGAAGCCATCATCAACACACATACGATTATACCTAAAACTGGGATCAAAGGCACCAATGGTGTTTTGAACGGTCGCTCCACATCTGGATTACGTTTACGCATCACGATAACACCTATACATACAAGGGTAAAAGCGAACAAGGTTCCGATACTCACCATATGCCCTAATTCAGCTACAGGGACAAAACCCGCAAATAGACTAACAAAAACCATAAAAATAAGGTTTGTTTTCCAGGGCGTTTGACGTTTGGAAAGGTCTGAAAACGCCTTTGGCAATAACCCATCTTTACTCATAGAATAAAACACCCTACTCTGTCCTAATAACATCACAAGAATAACGGATGTATATCCAGCAATAATGGTCACAATCATTGCTGTATTTAAAAATGTATACCCTGTTTTGGCGAAAGCCGTTGCTACAGGTTTTGCATCTCCTTTAAAATCTGTATAATGTGCCAAACCCGTCATTACATAAGAAAACAGGACATATAATAATGTACAAATCAATAGCGATCCAATAATCCCGATGGGCATTCCTTTTTTGGGATTTATTGCTTCCTGCGCAGCCGTACTCACCGCATCAAAACCAACAAACGCAAAAAATAAAACTCCAGCCGCACGCAATACCCCTGATATCCCGAAATGGCCAAAATAGCCTTCTTTAAAAAAATCAAAAACTCCTATCTTTCCTTCTTTTAATAGCTCTTCTCCTTCATTCACAGGAATAAAAGGTGTATGATTTGCTGGATCTATAAATTGCCATCCTAATGCTAT
Source organism: Sphingobacterium sp. xlx-130 (assembly GCF_011007405.1). Classification (NCBI taxonomy): domain Bacteria; kingdom Pseudomonadati; phylum Bacteroidota; class Sphingobacteriia; order Sphingobacteriales; family Sphingobacteriaceae; genus Sphingobacterium; species Sphingobacterium sp. xlx-130. The sequence goes on along the minus strand of NZ_WFKN01000013.1, from coordinate 75,097 downwards.
AAACAACACAACCACCGCTACTTTCAATACCACCAGAATATTATTTACAAAAGAAGACTCTTGTGTACCCCGAATCAAAAGCAAAGACAAAAGACATACGATGATTATTGCTGGCAAATTAACAATACCGCCAGAAAACACAGTTCCGTCCGCCAAGTGATGTTCTACCCAAGGAGAATACAACAATTCATTGGGCAGCGCCATGCCAAATATCTTAAGCAATTCATTAAAATACTGAGACCAACTGGCGGCAACTGTAGCTCCAGCCAACGCATATTCCAGCACAAGATCCCAACCGATAATCCAAGCCATAAACTCTCCCATCGTCGCATAGGAATAAGTATAAGCACTTCCTGCTACCGGAATCATAGAAGCAAACTCAGCGTAGCATAGTCCAGCAAAGGCACAACCAACAGCAGCGATAATAAAAGAAAGCATGACCGCTGGTCCTGCATTTTCTGCAGCAGCAATTCCGGTCAGCGAGAATAAACCTGCTCCTATTATCGCGCCAACCCCCAAAGCGACGAGTCCCGAACTGGATAGTGTTCTTTTTAACGTTCCTTCCCCGCTCTGCTCGGATTCCGCGACCAGCTTGTCTATTGATTTTTTGTACCACATAATTTAGTAAGTTAGTTTAAATGTTAACCCAAACCTAAAAAAAAAATGGCTATTTCCAATACACCTTCATTATTTTAAATTCAACAGGAAGATTCTCTTTTATTGACACAAAAAAGGGCAGTTCATTAAAATACAACCCATTACACACTAGGAATTATCAAATATTAATTGTACCTTTGCAGCGCCTTAGGCAATAGTGCCTATTGTATAATTTATTTCATGAACCCATTTTTAGAACTGGGAATCCGTGAGGAAGTTGTTAATGCCATCTCAGAATTAGGTTTCGAAAAACCTTCTGAAATTCAGGAAAAAGCCATTCCTGTATTATTGACTGGCAACGACGATTTTGTCGGATTAGCCCAAACCGGCACAGGTAAGACAGCGGCATTTGGTCTTCCATTATTAGAGCAATTAGACTTTTCTCAAAAACAACCGCAAGCCTTGGTACTTTGTCCAACGCGTGAGCTCTGTTTACAAATCTCTAAAGATTTAGAAAAATTTGCAAAATACATCGACAATGTACATGTTGTAGCTGTATACGGAGGAGCAAACATCTCTGACCAATTACGTCAGATCAGACGTGGTGTGCAGATTGTAGTAGCGACCCCTGGTCGTATGTTGGATATCATTGGCAGAAATGCAATTGATTTTTCACAAGTAAAATATGTTGTATTGGATGAAGCGGATGAGATGTTGAATATGGGCTTCAAAGAAGACATTAACAACATTTTGTCGGAGACACCAGATGACAAAAAAACATGGTTATTTTCAGCAACCATGCCAAAAGAAGTGCGTCGCATAGCTCAAAACTATATGACCGATCCGGTAGAAATGACTGTCGGAACGAAGAACACAGGTAATGCAAACATTGAGCATCATTACTACCTGATTAGAGCAAAAGATAAATACGCCGCTTTCAAGCGTATCGTAGACTCCAATCCTGAAATCTTCGGTATTGTTTTCTGTCGTACTAAAATCGAGACGCAAGAAATCGCTGAAGCTTTGATCAAAGATGGTTACAATGCGGATTCACTACACGGAGATTTATCTCAACAACAACGTGACAAGGTGATGAAACGTTACCGCGACCGCAGCTTGCAGTTATTGATCGCGACGGATGTTGCTGCTCGTGGTATTGATGTAAACAACATCACTCACGTTATCAACTTCTCTTTACCTGACGAAATAGAAAACTATACACACCGTTCAGGTCGTACAGCTCGTGCAGGAAAGACAGGTATTTCAATCTCTTTGATTAACATCAAAGAACAAAGTAAAATCCGTCAACTTGAGAAAGTGATCGGAAAAACTTTTGAACGTAAACAGGTACCTCAAGGGCCTGAAGTTGTTGAAAAACAACTTTTGACGATCATCAATAAAGTACAGAATGTTGAAGTAAATGAAGCTCAAATCAATCAATTCTTACCTGCTATTATGGAAGGTTTTGAATCGTTATCAAAAGAAGATATCGTAAAAAGATTTGCTTCATTAGAGTTTAATCGATTCCTTGAATACTACAACAATGCACCTGATCTAAACATCGATGCTCGTGAGAGTAGAGATGGAAGAGATCGTGACCGTGGTGAACGTGGTGACCGTGGAGATCGTGGTTCTCGTACAGGATCAAAAGGATACACCCGTTTATTTATGAACTTAGGTGCTGTTGACGAGTTCTCTCGTGGAGACATGTTAGGATTTATCTGTAACAACGCCAAGATATCTGGAAAATCAATCGGCAAGATTGATATGAAGGGCGTATTTACATTCTTCGAAGTTCAGGATGAAGAGGTAAATAAGGTGTTTGAAGGATTCAAAGCTGTTGATTTCAATGGGCGTCAAGTCCGTATCGAAGTTTCTGGGGATAGCCAATCGGATAGAGGTGGCCGTTCAAGAGGTGGAGATCGTCGCAATAGTGGCAGTAGCTACGGTGGTGGCGAACGCAGAGAGCGCGGAGGTTACGGTGGCGGTGAACGTCGCAGTGGCGGATATGCTGGCGGAAGTGGAAGAGGTGATCGTGGAGGAAACAGCGGTGGAGGATTCCGTGACTTCTCAGGCAAACGTCGTGAATCAAAAGGAAAATACTAATCTTCAAGATTATCGTTAATAAAAAAAGCCTCGTCCAAATGGATGAGGCTTTTTTTATTAACGACTAAAACGTCTTTTTAAATGTTCTCTACGAGACCTCCTTAGACGAGACCCTTTTACTGGATAGTGCCTATTTTTAGTAATATTATTAAACAGTAGCGCAACCAAGAAAAGTACTAAAGCCCCAGCAAATACCGGACACAACACATACCAATATCCTAGAGAAGTTATTTTTGTACCTCCTGAAACGGCAATTAATGCCGTCGCTCCTCCGGGAGGATGCAATGTACGGGTAATCTGCATGAAGACTATAGAAAAAGCTACAGCCAGTGGTGCCGTCAGCCAAATAATATTGGGAACCAATGTAGCCACCGTAACTCCAACTAGCGCTGATACGACATGCCCTCCTATCAAATTCCTTGGCTGGGCCAATGGACTTTGGATCGCTCCATACACCAGCACACTGGATGCGCCAAAAGAACCGATTAAAAAAACATTCTCCAATGAAGAAAGATGCAACGATTGAATATATGAAATAATTCCGATCCCTACAAAAGCGCCTACAAACGACCAGAAATGTTCACGACGGTCGATCAGTGTTTCCCGATACATGACATATCGATATTTTCTAAACTGCCGCTCTATCTTCCTTTTCAACATAAAAAAAACTCAATGTTAGATGGTTGAAAGGTTAAAAGGTTAAAAAAAATAAACGCTTTAACTACTTAACGATTTCAGTTCTAACTCTTCATTCCTAGTCTCTAACCCCTAGTTCCTAACTCCCTCTGCCGTATTGCTTCATAAATAACTATTGCCGCTGAGACCGAAACATTCAACGAGCCAATCTCCCCAAACATTGGGATCTTAGCAAGCTTATCTGAGATCCGGATTAATTCGTCCGAAACGCCAACATCTTCAGCTCCCATAATAATACAGGTTGGCACACTGTAATCAACATCATACACCGAGTCTTTGGTTTTCTCCGTACTGACTACCAACTGTATGCCTGATTCAATCAAAAAACGTCCGGTCTTACCTAAAGATTCTTGTCTACAGACCGGTATTTTGTATAACGCTCCGGCAGATGTCTTAATCGCATCAGGATTGATTTCAGCTGACCCTTTTTTGGGTACAATAATAGCATGTACACCGGCACATTCTGCTGTCCGGGCAATAGCGCCCATGTTACGAACATCCGTCACACCATCCAACATCAATAATAAGGGTGTCTCTCCTCTTTCGTAAATCTGCGGCAATAAATCTTCAATATTATGATATACTATCGGCGAGATAACAGCGATCACCCCTTGATGGTTCTTTCTAGTAATTCTGTTCAACTTCTCGATAGGAACCTGTTGGTAACCTAACCCATGCTCTTTCAGTATGGATTTCAATTCGAGAAAGAGGCTTCCGCTGATTCCGCGTTGTACAAAAAGAGATTCTATTTCCTTTCCACTGTCAATCGCTTCGATTACCGCACGGATACCAAAAACCATTTGGTTCGTCTCTCTTTTTTCGCCCCTATCGTGACGTTGGAAATTATTTTGCATGTTTTAAATTATCTGAAGATGAACTCGCAAAAGCTCGGTTAAAAAACAAAAATTAAAAACTAAAAAAACATTCATATCGAATGGCAAGAATATTACTTAACTAAGTCCCAGATTAAAAGTCTTCCTCAAGACCTCCAAGGCTGGATTTTTGGCAGCCATTACTTGATATTTTTCTTGAGCAGTGTAAGCTTTACGAATTACGGACTGCTCCAATTGAATGGTCACAATATCCAACGAGAAGTTTTGAAGCTCTGGACGCAGATAATTCAACATATCAATCTTACCTTCACGAAGTTGATCACTTTGAATCGCATTCTCCACATCGATCTCAATAATGTTTCCCTTCAATCTCGGAGGTGTCGACGTCATCAGTGTATAGATTGTAATGCGATTGTTGGTCTTCATTCTTTCAGCCAATTCATTCCATTTTCCAATGAACGTATTAAAATGTACCTCCCTAAATTCCGTTCCCTGCACAAGATCATTCTCCTGCTGCTCGTCAACAACCTTCTCCTCAAAGACCGTATTTAAGTTGGGCACCTCTACAGCAGATTTAAAATTTCCCCAACCCTTTCCTGAGGCAAAACTTTTCTTTTCCTCAACGACAGGCTTAGTTACCGGAATAGATGGTTTGGGAGCCTCCACAGGCGGTGCTGTATTTACCGTTACAGCAATGGGAGGACTAGCCACATTGGCCACCTGCTGTACTGGAGCAGTTACGGACTCAGGTTGTTTTTTTTTTTGATCGACCTGAGTCGATACACCATTTATTCCGAGCTGTATAGCGGCGGCTAGGTGGCACATCTTCAACAGGGCCAATTCTACCTGCAGTCGTTGGTTTTTACTGCTTTTATAACTGATCTCACATTGATTGGCTATGTTCAATGCAGACAACAGCAGTCCCGAACTAAGCGAAGAAGACTGTTCAAGGTATTTCTTTTTAATATTATCGCTTACCTCCAACAATTTTAATGTCTTAGGTTCTTTTGTGATCAATAAATTCCTAAAATGTCCTGATAACCCTGCGATAAAATGTCCACCGTCAAATCCACGGTTTAACACATTATCCAAGATCAATAGCGTTTCAGCGGCGTCCTCTTTAGCTATTGCATCGACGATATTAAAATAATAATCGTAGTCTAGAATATTTAAATTCTCTATGACCGCTTGATAAGTCAGATTACGGTTTGAAAAACTAACAATCTGATCAAACATGGATAGCGCATCACGCAACCCTCCATCCGCCTTTTGAGCAATAACATGAAGACCGTCTATTTCAAAAGTAATATCTTCCTTTGTCGCTATTGACCCCAGATGGCTTGCCATATCATCGACACGGATTCTATTAAAGTCAAAAATCTGACAACGAGACAGAATCGTAGGAAGTATCTTATGCTTCTCTGTCGTAGCCAATATAAAAATAGCATACGAAGGAGGTTCTTCTAATGTTTTCAAGAAAGCATTAAATGCCGCCTGTGATAACATATGAACCTCATCAATGATGTAAATCTTGTATTTTCCCGTCTGTGGCGGTATACGTACCTGATCGATCAGGTTACGGATATCATCTACCGAATTATTAGAAGCGGCATCCAGTTCGTGGATGCTAAAAGAAGTACCTCCTGCAAAGGACTTACAGCTTTCACATTCACCACATGCTTCTGTATTGGAGGAGATATTTTCACAGTTTATTGTTTTAGCTAATATACGTGCACAGGTCGTCTTTCCTACTCCTCTAGGACCACAAAACAAAAACGCCTGAGCCAGCTGATTACTATGAATCGCATTCTTTAGCGTATTTGTAATATGCAATTGTCCTACTACAGAGTCGAAGGTAACTGGGCGATATTTACGGGCTGAAACAATGAAATTATCCATTACTGCAAAGATATGGAATTAGAATTGAAAATCTATCTCCAAGGTTTGAAATTCGACGCGACCGGCTTCGTCAAATCAAACTCCACCGAAAATAAGCGATCCGAACCTATGCGCCTCAAATTGTACGTAAATTTCTTAGCATCAATAGTCACCCACCACACATTATACGCCGCATAATCGATAAGCTGTGCCGTCTCGGCATCTGCAGGAAACATTTGCATACCTGCCTGTCCTTCGTTAGGGGCAGTACCTCCATAATAAGTGACTTTATCCGGTGTACCATCGGACATTCTATGGTCATGCTTCAACTCGACACGATTATTACTCCATGAAAATATCCAGGTACGGGATTTATCTTCCCCGACGAAAAAAGGCACTTTCACTTCTCTATCCTCACAACTCATTACTTGCATCAGCAAGCGTTGCCCGGTAAATCCATCTCCATCCTTCCCTCCTGCTACAATAACTCCTTCATAGTATTTACCAAGATGTGGCTTAAAAGCTTCCATAAAAGCTTTAGAATTCGAAGTCTGTGCGTTGGCCCAGCTCATTGTTATGCTTATCAGCAGAAATAAGATCCCCTTCTTCATAAAAAATAACGTGGCCTTTACCACTTGTTTAAATAGCTACTACCGCAATATAAGATACTTTTCCGAGTTTCTGTCTTCTAAAATCAAGGCACGGTATTATTTGTCTTAACGGAGTGAAAAATAATATTATTTTTTTATTAACTTTATATTAAGCAAATGTTAACAAATGAAATCTACGGTTCGCTATATCCTGTTACTCTGCATAGGTCTTACCTATAGCAATGTGCTGTGGGCACAACAACTAGATACGATAGATTTCTTCAAAGAACCATTTGTTTTTGACAAATCAGAAACGCCGCAGATTCAGATTCAAGGAAAGACAACCGAAAAATCTATTCTGGATTTTTACAACGCGATTGATTCAGGCCCCTATACCCGGCTCATCAGTCAATTGGAAGCTTTTAAAACCGAAAAACGCTTAAACGACTGGCTATACTACCAGCTCGTACGAAAAGTATCAGAGTCGATCAGTCCAAAAGCGGACAACTATCACCGATATACTTTATACAAATGGTATCTGATGAACAAGTCGGGCTACGATGCAAGATTGGCCGTAGGCAATGATCAGATTATTTTCTACATTAAAAACAAAGAAGACATATCAGACATCCCTTTCTTTCTGGTAGATGGACAACAGTTTACCTGTCTCAATTATCACGATTATGGTAAGCTTTTCCGGCAATCTGACGCATATAGCCCTGTATCGATCTTCATACCAGGTGCTACCAAAGACTTTAGCTACAAGATAGCCGCTATGCCCGAATTTAAAGATGATTCTTATGCTGTCAAGAATGTAAATTTTCAGTACAAGGACAAAGTATACGAGTTTGATATCAAAGTGAATGACAATATAGCGAGTATTTTCAAAAACTATCCAGGCGTGGACTTCGAAACGTATTTCAATATTCCCCTCACCCAAGTAACTTATCAATCGCTGATACCGGTACTGAAAGAAAATGTAAAAGGAATGAATACGAAAGACGGGGTCGATTACCTAATGCGTTTTACACGATACGCATTTTTGTACGAGAATGACGATATCAACTTCGGTAAAGAAAAACGACTATCTCCAGAACAGACACTCTTGAACAACTACAGTGATTGTGACGATAGAGCTGCGCTATTTTTCTTTTTGGTAAAAGAGCTATACAACCTTCCTATGGTCGCCATACTGTATCCTACCCACATTACCATGGCAGTACAGTTTGAACAGAAGATAGGGACTGCTATCAAATACGAAGGACAGTATTTTTCCATCTGCGAACCTACCCCTCAAGGACAGAACCTAAATATTGGTGAAGTAGCAGATAAGTATAAGCACGAGAAATACGAGATCGTGTATCATTACAAACCAAGATAAGTTTTCTCTACCAGCACGCTATTTACTTTTAATCTAACTTCCCGAGATATACCGAATCGGACAGCTCGCCGGTATAGCTATTTTCAAAGCCTATATAGACATGCAGCCCCTCGCCACGCCAGTTAAGTAATTCTGATTGTAGGCGATACTCTCCTAGACAGGCAGGTACAATTGTACCCCGCATATCGGCCGACTCTTCCACATTCACTACCACCACATTCAATTTGACCCAATCCTGTAGGTCTTTTACTGGTGTCCAAGTGATATGGAGATGATCATCCATCAACTCCATCTGTGCATTCTCGGGCATGAATAGCGTCCCTCTGAATGGTTTAAACAATTCCGCTCTCACATAAGGCTCATTATTGGCATCGATAGCTATGCAATCTCTCCTCACATGGGATTGCGCTAGGTTAGCCGCATTTTTTGTGGGGTGATCTTTCAGCAAATTCTTATATCCATACTTCACGATCGGAAACAGATAAGTCAGAAAATCATTGGTGACCTTAGTCTTCTTTTGGTTCAGTAATTCGGCCTGACTCGGAGGAGTCTTCCGGGGCTTACGAGCGCCACGAACTACATTTTGTCCGTTCAACATATAAGCGAATACGCTACCAAACTTACCTCGAATAGTCCCGTTGGGGCCATCATTTAGAATTGCCATAGTGTCATTTTGTTGTTTACAGATTTAAAACAAGTTAGTATACTATTGATAACAAGTTATGTCTTAAAATGTTTTTTAATTAGTGTTAATATAGTTTTAATATAGCTATTGGCTATGTAAAGGCTATGCAAACCCTATATTAACACTAGCTAATTGATACCTTAATATATACCCTAATCCCTACAAGGTCTTAACGACATCCCTCGATTGACCAACAAAAAAGCCGTCTCAAAAGACGGCCGCGTCGATGATTATTTTTGTAATTTCACTGCATACAGATACAGCGGCTACTTAAAGCGAATCGTGTTTACCCTCCATGGCCAACTTGCACCACTTTAAGAATAACTTTCACACAGTAGGAGAATCCTTCCCCTCCTTTCTTTCAACTATGGGAGCCCGCAATATCAAGTGTATTATTTCTATTATTTCTAGGCCTTGTTTTACTAAGTTCATGTCAAAAAAACTTACTCAAAAAAAATACTCCTCACGATCAATTATCCAATAACATTGGAGTTTTATCTATAACAGATCCGAATGATCCTAACCTTGATCCAAACTGGGACTTTTCTGATCCCAATACGACAACAGCTAAAATATACTTTGGACAACGTATAAATGGCCAACCTGTAAATAGCACAGAAACCTTACTTCCTTGGTTCACTGCTGGAAACCCTATAAATAACGAGGATAATGATTACACTGCGAATTTAGGTTGGGTACTTTATCTCAAAGATTTTGGTACGCCTGAACGCCCAGCACAAACTCCATTTTTCGCATTATATAATATTTATTCTGGAGTAATACGATTTTTTGTTTACAATTATCGGGTCAGAAACCTTAATGAAGCATCCAAAACACACTACGTTGGTGAACTAGGATTTAACAATACTTCTAGCTATAATGCTTCACTCTCATTTTATGCTCCGGTTGACCAATTCACCAAAGATCGAGTCAACCCTAATAATAAGCAGATTGTTATGACAAAGAAGAATGCGTCGGATAGTTGGATCAATTTCGACTTTACGATGGTACACGATGTCGATCCTAAGGAACTGCGACTTAATGTGTACGGAACTAATGAGTCTGAAATTAATTTAGGCTCAGATTTTTCAACTCTCATTGCTAGATCCTCTATAAGTGCGTCAAGCAGTAGTACATCTGGATTTGCTCAAGCGATGCAAAAGGGATATGAGTATGCAAGCTCAACTCAAAGTTTTTTAGACGCTATTTCTAATCTGCAGAATAAAATAGGGACGACCAGTTCAAGCTCTGCCGCTAGCATTACGACAAATAATAATAGCTTCCCAATAAGCCAGCCTTCCCAAAATATTCAAGCAGAATTCAAAGCTGCTTCAGGAGTTATAACAATTGTTTCTGCTGCCGTTGGTGTAGTAAAAAGCGTTATTGGACTTGTCAAATCCTTTAGTGGAGGAAAAAAATCAAGTACAGCAACACAAACAACGATACAGTACTCCGGAATTGTAAATACGACCGGGACTGCAAATATTTCAAATAATCTATACAGCATACAATTCCATCAAAACTCGCAGGCTCCATTAATAGCTAACAGATATACACCACTTTATTCAGGAAAAATTGGAATATTGGGGGCAACAGATCAATTTTATCTTAACGCTTGGGACTTTTGGTACCCAGAATGTAACAGCCAACATCATAAAAAAGAGCTTTACTTTTTTAATTTCAACAGTAAATTTATATACGACCAACTCATTAGTGGAATTTATGACAACAGCAACTTAAATCAAAGAATATCGGTTCAAACTTATCAAGCATATCTTGTTAATAATACTATAGCCGAAAAAGGATATCAAACAGTAAGTGATGCTCCTGATTACAATACATACCGCAAGTACAATTTATTTAAGTTTTTGGAATATACGCCAGAAAGTGTAAACAACGGAGTAGGATTCAATACCGTACACACTACCCCAAAAAGTCTTTTCCACACACTTGACAATGATGAAGTAAGAATTGAATTTGGAAGCTATTATTTCGGTTACGGAGCCGGAGACTGGTCAAAGACATGGTTCATAAAAAATGAAAAATTTAACTATCCTAAGATTGCTATTGAAATACACTACAAAATCATCGACCCTAATTATCCACTAGAAGACTCACGAGAGCGCGTAATATATAAAGTAATTGAACCTATACTGGACTACAAACAGTTTTACACATCTCCAAGAACAGGCTGCCCTGTAATGTAGAAATCAGGAATCTCTCCCTATTATAACGGGGGAACCCCTTGAGATAACAAAAATTCGTTATAACAATTAGAGACCGATCAGATAAAATTACCTGATCGGTCTTTACATTTACAGTAATTCGTTAATAGCTTTCCAAAACTATAAAGTTGATCTCCATAAGAAAAACAACAAGCATATACACGGATTCTCCTTTTAAAAATTACCCCTATCCCAATACAAACTTGAAAACTGAGCGGTCACCATATCCAGCGTAGCTCAAGATATCTAAAAGACATATATTATACCTATACAGGATAAGACCGTTGTAAAAGAGAAGTCATACAGGAAAATGTCAGCATATTTCTAACTGTGAACTAACAATACAGATCAATATCGACAAGTAATGCTATCGGCGAATATAAAGTGCGATCTTCATATCGGACAAACCTCAATATTACGGGATGGACAGGTTCTTTTTTTAGTGACTGTTTAACTTAAACATATGATAACCTTGATAAAACGATAACAACACATTGATCAAATATTTTTACAAGCGAATACTTATAAATATACCTTTAGACATTATCGTTATTCAATTATAAATATGCAAAGAATTTTATGGGGCCTAGTCACAAATATTATTTTGCTGACACTAACTATATCTTGTAAAAAAGATACTCCAAAACAATCAGAACCTCTCCCAGATGCGATAGAAATCCTTCCCAATGAGCTGAGTATACAGCAAAGTTATCTTACGGGAGCACAGTTACAGCTATCACAGCACGGAAAGATCCTCGACCCCTCGTTGTTTGATTGGTCTTCGGTCGACGAACGGATCGCTACCGTGAGTAAAGAAGGTTGGGTGAAAGGATTGTGGGCAGGAGAAACGGTCGTCATAGCCAAATCGCGTGATGGTAAAGGTGAGACTAGATGTAAGGTAACGGTATGGGACAAGAAACTCTACAAATTCCGAATAACGCTCAGAGACAAAGGAAAATCTAACTATAATATAGGACGGCCTACAGAGTTTCTTTCAAAGCGATCGATTGAGCGAAGGGATCGACAAGGGATTTCAATTACAGAGACTGATCTACCTATTTCGCCAGACTATTTGAAACAACTGGAGCAGATCGGCGGTGTCGTAGTAGCGAAAAGTAAATGGTTGAACACCGTAGTTGTCCATTGCAACGATGTCCTCCTGATGGATAGGTACCGTAAACTTACGTTTGTGAAGGATGTGGAGGTGGTCTGGAGCCAATATAGCGAGAAGAATTTGCCTACTAGCGTACACACATCTACGGGACCTATCATACAGCAGAATACGGAATCATATTCTTTTGATCAAGATAAATATATGGCATCCTGGAATAATATTGTATTGAATAATGGCGGCGTATTACATCAAAAGGGGTTTAAGGGGGACAAAATCTCCATTGGTGTTATTGATGGAGGGTATGAAAAACTTGATATAAATCCATTATTTTCAAACAGCAAGATCAAGGAAGTCAAATCATTCATCTTTGAACAACCTGATCCCTACCTATTGGATAAGCACGGTGTTAATGTAGCAAGTTTGATGGCGGTTAACAAGCCTTCTGTATATATTGGTACCGCACCAGAGGCTGATTATTGGCTATTCAGCACAGATGATAAGGCTACAGAATTTCGGGTGGAAGAGGATTACTTGGTGAATGCATTGGAATACGCAGATAGCGTTGGTGTCAGTCTAGTAAATATATCGCTAAGTTATGACTATTTTGAAAGTTCTAACGAGGAATATACCTTTGAGGATACGGATGGAAAGACAGCCATATCTAGTCGTGCAGTAGATATAGCTTTTGAAAAAGGAATATTTATAGTCACCTCGGCCGGAAATAAATCAAGATGGGTATCTCCACCTTCTGATGCACGCTCTATATTAGCGGTGGGTGCGGTCAGCCATAACTCCGCAATAGCTGGATTCTCCTCTTTTGGTTTGACAAAAGACGGGCGTATCAAACCTGACGTGGTATCTCTTGGAACACCAGTTTATCTTGTCGAGCCTGATGGAAGTATATCTACCGATCGCTATGGGACTTCTTTTAGTACTCCAATTATGACGGGATTGATCGCTTGCTTGTGGCAAGCGTACCCAGAATTAAACAATAGGGAGTTGTATGACGTGATACTGAAATCTGCCGACAGATATTCTTTACCAATCCTTCCTTATGGGCATGGAATACCTGATATGCAATACGCTATGCTCCTAGCAAAACAGATTGTTGACAAAAAATAAGAAAAAAGAGATAGTCGATTTACCTAAATTTTTAGAATCAATGATATCAACACAAAATGATTTCCAAAACAACGCTCATCTTAGTCCCCATTTAATTGCTGAATCATATTATAATACCACATAATATCCTGTTCTACTATGTTGCTCGAACTTTTTTTAACAGAACGGAGCGATCCATCAAGATTATAATCAAAACGACTCTCTCCGATTTCACGAATACGTCCATTCAGATCGTAACTCACATGCTGTTCACCAAACTGCCGAACCTTATCATCTAAATTATACCCTATATCTTCTTTTCCAAATCTCCAAACGCGATCATGAATGTCATAGTCTATTTCAACTTCTCCGATCCGACGTATCTTATTATCTAGATTATAGTCTATATCAACATTTCCAAAACTTCTTATTTGTTCATCTAAATTATAGTCGATATGTATATCGTCGATTTCCCTCACTTTTCTCTCAAAATTATAGTCAACACTAATTTCTCCAAAGCGAACTAACAGTCCATCAAAATTGTAAGAGACATCCTTGTCTCCCACTTTTGATAAATGACCATCAAAATTGTATGAAAAATCAAGATCAGATGCGACCTTGGTGGTGACATAGAGCAGATCCCCCCTACTACTCAACATAAAAATTGCTAACCCTTTTTGCACAGTGATGAGTGGTTCCTTTTTGTATTTGGAAATAGATAATGCTTGAGCATATGCATTACCAGCTTGTAGACTAACAAGCAAAAACAATAAAACTAGTCTCAATGAATGTCTCATGGTATGATTTCATTATAGCCAAGATAAAAACAAAAAGGTCGACTCCATGAATCGACCTTTTGTATTTATTAAGAAACTATTGATTACAAACCAACAGTCCAACCTTTAGCCCACTCTGGCGTAGCTGTTCCGGCACCAGCACCTGTAGCGGTATTATCTTCTGTAAAAACAGCTAAAACATCAACTGCAGTACCATCAGTTTTCTTCCCTTTAGCTTTAGTACCCACATTGTCAAATTTCACACGGGTAGCTTTTAATGTTCCATCAAGAGCAGAAGTGATTGTTGCTTCGTTTTCTACATCAAATCCTGTGGTCCAATTTGACAAAACTAAATTATCAAACTTACCTTTAGTACCAACACGCAATTTCAATGCTTGCGGTTCTGCATTTTGTGATCCTAAACCAATTAATGTTAAATTCTTGATTGTTGGGTTAGAGATCGGACCAGCAACATGGTTATTCGAATTGTTATCCGCTTCAATTCCTCTGTTACCTCTACCTAAACCCGACTTACCGTACCAGTTTTCGTTTGTACCGTTCCACCCTTCTGTCCAGTCAAATAAATCATCCTCATTAGAAGTAGACACAAGATATTTTGTATTTACAGTACCACCGAACCACTCAAAACCATCATCAGAACCCTCGTGTACCTGAACATACTCAATCGTAGTACCATTACCTACGCCAAACATTGATAATCCATTAAATTCTTTATCACTATTATAAGAATAACCAGAATATTCAACACGCAAATACTTTACTGAGCCCGAATTATCATTTGCTACCGTACCTCCATAAGTTAAATCTGATACTTCAGCAGTGGCTGTAGTACCTTTATTTATAGGAGCTCTACCACAGATGACTAAGCCGCCCCAAGATTGAGGTGAAGTGACCTCTGCAGTCATCACAACAGGTTTTGCAGCGCTACCTTGAACATAGATCTGTCCCCCCTGAGCTACAGCGATATAACGAATTTCTTGTCCTGCTAAAAATTTTGTAGCTTCAATCTTCACACCTTCTTTAACCGTTAATTTAGCTCCGTCCTCAACGATTAATTTACCAGTTAATTTATATGTACCAGATTCCAAAACCACCTCTTGTCCCTTTGCGACTGTCCCCTTTAAGTTATTCCTATCTAAAGTAAATTTGTTCCCTAAATCTGGTTCTGGTGTAGAATCAGAACATGATGTAAAAGCTAAAGCTATAGCTAACATTGAAATGCCGATAAATTTGTTCGTCTTGCTTCTCATTTTATTTTATAATTTTTTATTTTCTGAAACACTTTTTATATTACAAAAGTTCCTTTTTAATATATCCTTGGTATTAACACCAGGTTATTTTTGTGTTAAGAAGTAATGGTGTTAAAACTGGTATTTTAATCCCAAACCAAAATTTACGCCTCGCTTGTAGGAAAGAACACGTTCAGGAGTTGGGATATTATGCTGCCATCTTTCAAACCTCGGGTTCAGTATATTTTTAACTGCCAAATCAACCCCGATACGTTTGGTTAGCTTACTACGCAATATAAAGTCTAGTCCACTAATTCCATTATCAACCAGATTACCTCTTTGCTCACTACCTATAGCGTACAATTTGTCAGAATAATAATTATAAACTACAGTCGCCACTAAATTAGCGTCATTTCTGAAACTCTTATGATACGTTATGTCCGCATTAATCAATATGTCTGAAGCACCAGTAAAGCCAGCTTCTAGGTCGGTTGTATTTATATTTAAAGTCCCGCCGGTTTCGAGTCTTACTTTCTCCGCATCAAACTTTTGATTTGTCTTCATTAAAGCGGTATTGAAGCCAACAGATAATTTATTAGTGTTTCCCCATTCAAAGACATCTTTCTTTGCCTCTATTTCAGCCCCGTACACATATCCATAATCTCCCGAGTTCACGTACGATATATCATTAGTAGATGAAGCGATATTTATCTCATTGATAGGATTTTTGATATACTTACCAAATATTGCAAATGATAATAATTCAGAGCTCTTAGGAAACATTTCCCATTTCAGATCTAGATTATAATTGTCGGAAGGATATAGATAAGGATTTCCTCGTTTATTGGTCATTACATCTTCATATACAAATAAAGCTCTTTCTTTAAATTGTGGTAATGTGTAGGTTTTACTAGCAGCCAAACGTAGATTTTGCTTCTTATTCAATTCGTATTTCAGAGACAGATTAGGTAATAAACCATTCTTCTTGAACTCATTGTCATCCCGACCGAAAGAGGTGTACCAATCAATGAACTGTCTAATGTTTTCATAACGTATACCGATTACCGATGTAAGTCGATCAGTAATCTTATAATCTAAACTTGCATATGCAGCATGAATATCCTGCTTACCGCTATAAGTCTGTGGCATTTCGCCAGCAAAGGCCCCAATAGTAAAATAATTGTTATTAAAGTTAGTTTTGTTAAAAAATGCATCAAGATTATTAGGGTCGACAGCCAGGCCTCTTTGGTCTGTAGCTATTGTGAAGTTAAACTGAATTGCCTCAAAATCACGTCTTTTAAATCTTCCATTGTATCCGACAGACAATTTACCCCTTCCTTCATCATCCAACTTATAAGTTGCGCCGACATTCGCTGCCAACTCATTCTCCTTTAAATTATCAAAATATCTGTTGTTATCAGTAGGCGTATTTGTTACAAACTGGTACCCGTCTGTGATACCTCTAAAAGTATTATGTATACGATCAGGTGTTTCACTTTTTACTGTGTTATAAGAAACACCCCAATTAACACCAAACTTTTCCGTCAAGTCATGATTTCCCAGTAACTGGTTGACAAACATTTTAGTTTGTGCGTATGTAGTCCTTTGGATCAATCCTCCTCCGTTTTCAGCCAAATCTTGTAAATAGCCTCTAAAATTTTCATTTGATTGTTGTGACATATTTGTGAAGAGAAAATTATAAGAAAGCTTATGCTTACTATTTATGATATAGCTTGCATTAAACATGCCATTCGAATTTGTCCTATAATCGTATCTCCGTTCGTATAAGTCCTTATTAGCAAACCCCTGCGCCCCGACAATCCTGTTCTCGCCTTCTCTAAACTCATAGTTATTCGAAAAATTAGCTGTTCCAAAAAGACTTAATCGCCCCTCTGTTCCTATAGCATATGAATCTCCAAAACGAACACCGAAATTAGCTGGAATCATTTTAACTTTCTTTGCGTTCATAGCATTAGAAAAGTTAAAGTTGTTGATTGGGTCTTTTGGCACCCCATAATTCGCGATTCCCCAATAATTTGGACCTTGTCCGAAATAGAAATTATCCGATTGCTTAAGCGCATTCGTATTTAACGTGCTTCCTATTGAAAGTTCGAACAGTCGATCTCCTTGAAAATTTTTAGAAGCTATATCAACATTAGCCCCTCCAAAATCTCCCGTCATTTTTGAGTTATATACCTTATCAACTGCAATAAAATCGACTATATCGGTACTGAACATCTCCAATGGAGTATTCTTTTTTTCGGGATCACTCGATGGTAAAGGTAAACCATTAAAGGTGGTACTATTATAACGGTCTCCCAACCCTCTTACATAGACTTGACTATTCCCTTCCTGTTTAGATACTCCGGACATTTTTGTAACAGCCCCCGCAGCATCAGACACCCCTTTACGTGATAGCTCCTGCGCACCGATCTTTTCTACAAATAGGTTAGCGTTTTTGCGTTCTTCTAATAAAGCAAACTCACTAGCCTGTACACGTCTACGAGTTACGACCACCTCATCTAGCGTCGATGATTCATTGACTAATACAACGCTCACCATCTCCCAGTTTTTAGCTTCTAGAACTACCGGCGTGGTTTCCTTATTATATCCTAAATAGCTACTTACTATTTTATATTCTCCTTTTTTGTTGACCGGGATAATAAATTCACCGTTAGCATTGGTCGAGGTCACTTTACTATTGTCCGACAGGGAAATACTGACCCCTGCGATAGGTTTCATCGTTTCTACGTCGATCACCTTACCGCGAATACCAAAAACAGATGAACTTGCTGAAACTCCATCTGCTATCGAGGCGCTATTTTTCTGCTGTGCGTTCAACGTATTGACCGTATCTTTTTTATTCGCCTCTTTTCCCAAGACATTTCCTTTGGTATCTGTCTTTTGTGCGAAAACAACAGAGCCTGCTACTACACCTAATACTAGCAAACCTGCCTTTTTAATGTTTAAATTTAGTTTCAACTTGAATTAATTTTAATTTAACACAAAAGTATAATGGACATATTAATTCAATGTTACCGACAAATTACCTTTACCTCAACCTAGTGTTAATTAATTATTAAGCACCCCCAAACAAACCGTAAAGCTTCCCTATTACACTACAATAGACCTGCTTTTATTTCCGATACATTAACTTTTCTTTAAGAAGAATAGCGCTTAATCCTGTAATAATTTCATTAAGATTTTCTATTGTAAGCAATTTCCGATACCTTTAAGGTTGAAATTTTACACCGCAGGAATAATTAAATTCATGATACGTTCAGAAAATCTTACGTTCAAATATCTACCCTCGCACGAACTTCAGTTTCCTGACTTCAAAATAGAGAAACATCAACATACGCTCTTGTTGGGCGATTCGGGTACAGGAAAAACCACACTACTGCATTTACTAAGCGGGCTATCGAAACCCTTTAACGGAAAAGTCTTTATTGATGGACAAGATATCTATCAATTGAGTGAAAGTCAACTCGACCGTTTCCGTGCCGATAACATTGGCTTTATATTTCAGGAAGCACACCTTTTAAAAAATCTGACCATCGGAGAAAATATCGAACTGGCGCAACATTTAGCAAAAAGAACAGTAGACAAAAATGCCATAGCAACAATCTTAGATAAATTACAACTGAAGGATAAGACGAATAGCTACCCATCTCAATTGAGTAGGGGACAACTGCAACGTGCCGCCATAGCTCGAGCTGTAGTCAATGGGCCTAAACTGTTGGTTGCCGACGAACCTACGGCTGCGTTGGACGATACCAACACTAAGCATGTACTCGAACTACTATTAGATACGGCTACATCTTTTGGAGCAACCTTACTCATAGCTACACACGACAAAAGAATAAAAGACAACTTCGCCAATACCTATCAGTTATAATATGAACAATTTTGCATTAGTCTGGAAGAATATAACCCAGCAATGGGGTGCTACGCTATTAAGTATAGTATTAACGGCATTTGGTGTTGCTATACTTTTGGTAATTTATATATCGGGAGACACCTTTGAGAAACAGCTGGAAAACAACAGTAAAAATGTGGACTTGGTTATTGGTGCCAAAGGCAGTCCGATGCAACTCATATTAAGCAGTCTATATCATGTCGACAATCCAACGGGCAACATATCGCTCGCGGAAGCGAATAAAATAGCCGAGAACCCCTTTGTACAACTAGCCGTACCCATCTCGTTGGGTGACAACTATAAAGGGCACCGTATAATAGGTACAGATACCTCCTTCATGGGATTGTATGAACTAAAGATGGCTGATGGTAAGCTGTGGTCGAAAAGCTTCGAAATTGTACTCGGAGCTGAGGTAGCACGTAAGCACCAGTTAAAAATCGGCGATGAGATACATAGTGCACATGGTCTATCGGCTGATGCTCATGTGCATGATGATCATCCGTTTAAGGTGGTGGGGATTTTATCGCCTGCTCGATCTGTCGTAGACAATCTAATCCTCTCCAACCTCGCAAGTGTCTGGGAGGTTCATGGCATAGCTCACGATGGAGAGCATATACATGGTCCGGATTGTAATCATGATAACGACCACAATCATCATGACCATGGAGATCATAACCATAGCCATGATGGAAAAGAAAAGTCTATAGAAGAAAACAAGGCTACTGCAACCAATACCGAAAGCGCAGAAGAACATGAGCATCATGACCATCACGGTCATAATACAAATGGTAAGTCTATAGATTCCTCCGTTGCGTTGCACTCCAGTCGGAATGACGAAGAAAGAGAGGAAGCACTTGTCAAAGAAAAACCGCAATTGGAAGAACCGGGGTTAGTAAAAAGTATAGGCCAGGATATGATCGAAGATCACGGTGTAGAAATCACTGCGTTATTAGTTAAATATAGTTCTCCAGCTGCCATTGGTGTCTTGCCACGGCTGGTCAATCAGAGTACACATATGCAGGCGGCATCGCCAGCAATAGAAAGTTCTAGAATATTCTCCCTATTGGGTGTAGGCCTGGATTCACTAGCAATTTTGGCCTATGTGATCATGTTGATTGCAGCACTTAGTGTTTTTATTAGCCTCTACAACGCATTGAAGGATCGTCGCTACGACATGGCTATCATGCGGACAATGGGCGCTACTAAAGCCAAGTTATTTACTTTGGTGGTTGCAGAGGGCTTAGTGATTACTTTAATCGGTGGTCTGATAGGACTCTTACTGGGACATAGCATATTGTATTATATAAGCACCCAAACCAGCCAGAGCGCCGATTTTATTGAGGCATTCAAGCTGTATCCAAATGAACTCCTGATCCTATTGGCTGCAATTGCTTTGGGTGTAATAGCAGCCTTGATCCCTGCTTTTAAAGCATATAACACGACAATATCCAAAACTTTAGCTTCTAAATAGGAAGCGGAAACGACAATAAAAACAAAAAGATGAACAGAATACTTCTCCTATTAAATTTTCTGATACTCGGCACTGCGATTAGTAATGCCCAAATTAAAGACTATCCCAACCTTAATGTGCCCGATCATACGCCTATGATGAATAATACGTGGGAAGCTATTGACAAAATGATGTATCGCGTGAGCACAGAAGGAAACAAAAAAGTATATACGCCACACTATCCACCTGAGTTAAAAAAATTGGAAAACAAAATTGTGGATCTACCGGGGTATATCGTTCCCTTGACCAGTGGACGTAATCACAGTACATTTATGCTGTCGGTACTCCCAATCGCACAATGTCAATTCTGTGGCACCAACGGTATCCCGCCAATGGTGGAGGTATTTATGAAAAAAGGAGCTATCAAATACACGGAAGAGCCTATCAAAATAAAAGGTAAAATGAAATTCAATCCGGAACCTTTAAAGGGTAATGCAGAAATACAGATAATGGATGCAGAACTGATCCGTTAACGGTTCAATAACGAGATTTCGAGAACCGTAGCTAGAGCAGCCGTTTCTGTACGTAATCTAGCTTCTCCAAGAGAGATGGGGATAAAGCCAACATCCAATGCCTGGCTTATTTCTTTTTCGGAGAAATCTCCTTCGGGCCCTATGAGCAAAAGGTAATTACTTTGCTTTGTAAATGCTGTCGATATATATTTCTTGTCCGCATCTACGCAATGTGCAACGCCTTTGAATCCGTCAAAGTCTTCCGCTTGTGCCATAAATTTAGAAAATGAAATTGCCGGATTAATCTTGGGTAAATAAGCCTTTAGCGATTGCTTCATAGCAGAAATAGCTACTTTCTCTAATCGCTCTACCTTTACCTCTTTGCGTTCGGAGTGCTCGCAAATAATGGGTGTAAACTCTTGAATCCCTATTTCGGTAGCTTTCTCTAAAAACCATTCCAAACGATCCATATTCTTCGTAGGTGCTACAACCATATGCAATCGGTAAGGTACAGCACCGTATGCCGTCTGGACCTCCAATACGTTTAAACTTGTACGTTTAGGATGCGCATCAATAATTTCAGTTTTATAAAATCCTCCTTTGCCATCAACAAGGTAAATACACGCTCCTGCTTGCAAGCGGAGCACACGTACAGCATGCTTACTTTCTTCTTCGCTCAGCAAAAAAGAAGTATGATGGGGCTCTATCTGGGGGGTATAAAAAAGATGCATTATTCACTATCATCATCTTCGGCTGTCTCTACAAGATCCAGCTTTACATACTCGATATTCTGTTGTGTTTTCTTCATAATCGTGAAAACATAACCAAACTCTTCTGTTGACTCACCTACGTCAGGTATTTTTTCAAAGACATGACTCACCAACCCAGCTATGGTATCGTAATCCGAGCTCTCAGGAAGCTCTAACGGAAGATATCCATTCGAGTCATGTACAGAGGCTCCGGCATCAACCATATACTCTGTTTCAGAAATACGTTCTACAACGGGTGTTTCCTCATCGTACTCGTCCTGTATCTCTCCGACCAACTCTTCGACGATGTCTTCTAGCGTAACCATCCCGGCCGTACCGCCAAATTCATCCAGTACAAAAGCAATCTGAATGCGCTTTTGTTGAAACTCGGTCATCAAATCATTGATTTTTTTGGTTTCAGGAATAAAATAGGGCTTACGCATGATATTTTTTAATACCACCTCTTTTCCTTTGACAAGTAATGGGAGGATATCTTTGGTGTGTACGACTCCTACGATCTGGTCGATATTATCGTCATAAATAGGAATACGGGAGTACCCTTCTTCGGTAACGGTATTTATGAACTCCTCGGCTGTATCATCAACCTCCACAGCGATAATCTTGGTACGGGGTACCATGATATTCTTTACGATACGTTCGTTAAAATCAAAGACATTTTTAATAAGCTCGTGCTCTGACGTATTGAGAGCTCCTGACTCTTTTCCTTTCTCCAATAGGTATTGAAGTTCTTCGGAAGAGTGTGTAGAATCATTGGGATGGGGATGTATGCCGACCAGTCTCAACAAGAAATTGGCAAATCCATTAAACACATAGATCAAAGGCATTAGCACCCAAGAAAAAACACGTAATGGAACAGCTACTTTCATTGTCGTAGCCACAGGCTTTTGTATCGCTATAGACTTGGGAGCAAGCTCCCCTAAAACTACATGCAGGAAGGTAATGGTACCAAATGCAATGGCAAACCCGAGCCACTTGGCCCAGCCCTGTGATACGTCCACCTGTAGATAGCCAAACAGCTGAGATACAATCTGGGTCATCACAGCCTCTCCTTTCCATCCCAGACCTAGTGAAGCTAAAGTAATACCTAGCTGTGTCGCAGCTAGGTATTTGTCCAAATGCTCGGTAATACTTTTGGCAATTTTTGCCACATTGCTACCCGACTTTGCCTGAAGCTCAATCTGGGATGCCCTGACTTTTACAATTGCAAACTCTGCTGCAACAAAAAATCCATTCGCAAAAACTAAAAAAATTGTCCAAAAAATATCGAGGGCCATTAGGTTTTATTTGTTTCTAATTTCTTTGTTGTACAATTCGATACTCTCCATAATAACATTTTGAGCATACGTGCGTCCGTACAGATTTTCTATCGTAACATTCTTCCCTTCAAGGGCTTTGTAATCCTGAAAGAAACGAACGATTTCTTTCATCGTATGTGGAGGCAACTCAGAAAGATCGTTAATATGATTAACCGACATATCGTTTTTCGCTACAGCTATAATCTTATCATCTTGCTCGCCACCGTCGATCATATGCATGACACCGATTACTTTAGCTTCAATAAGACTCATTGGGATAACATCTACAGAACAAAGAACCAAAATATCTAAAGGATCTTTGTCATCACAGTAAGTTTGCGGAATGAAACCATAATTGGCAGGGTACATCACAGACGAGAATAAAACCCGATCCAATTTTAGTAAGCCACTGTCTTTATCAATTTCATATTTCGCTTTAGAACCTTTTGGTATTTCAATAATAGCATTTACGGAATTTGGCAGATCCTCTCCAGGAGAAACTTGGTGCCAAGGGTGTTGTGTACTCATTAATATAATTACTGTTTATTTTGTTTCTTTATTTTCTTTTTTTCTTTTTAACCAACGTTTTATGAGTGCAATAATAATCGGCAAGAATGCGATCAAAATCATACCGACGATAATATACTCTACATAATTGATAATAGAAGGGAAAAGCTCCCCTAAATAATAGCCCGAAAGCGTCAAAACAGACACCCAAATAAATGCGCCCAATACATTATAAAGCACAAATTTTTTAAAGTCTAGTTTAACGACCCCAGCAAATATTGGGGCAAATGTACGAATAATTGGAACAAACCGTCCAATAACTAATGCCGTACCACCGTATTTTTGATAAAACTCTTCGGCCATCACGACATATTTACGCTTGAAAATAAGCGAGTCTTTTCGTTTGAAGAGCATAGGCCCGGTTCGATGCCCAAACCAATAGCCAGCAAAATTACCCAGTATCCCAGCTAACAAAATACCGAGATACATCGTCGTGATATCGACATCAATTTTGTCTAAAGCACAGAACAACCCGGCTAAAAACAACAAATAATCTCCTGGCAGAAAAAAACCAAAGAAAAGTCCAGTTTCTGCAAATACTATTAAACAAACAATGTAGAACCCGCCATGACTTAATAAGTACTCCGCGTCCATTATCTGTTGGAATGACACTAAAAATTCTTGCATATTAATTTGTTAGGGTACCAGAAGAGATCACAATTAATCACCATTTGTGATGGAGACCACAGCGTGACGGATCTCTTCTGCAATTCGAGTCATTTCCTCGGTAGGTAGGGACAATTTTGTCTTTTCAAAATTCATATCACTAACCTGATTCAAGGGAATAAGATGTATATGTGCATGTGCAACTTCTAGACCGACTACGGCAACTCCGACTTTACGACAAGGTATCACTTTCTTTATACCTTGGGATACAATCTTGGCAAAAACCCACATCCCCATATATTCGTCGTCGCTGATATCAAATATATAATCGGTTTCCTTCTTTGGTACCACTAACACATGGCCCGCTGTAAGAGGTGAAATATCTAAAAATGCCAAATAATCGTTACTTTCCGCAACTTTATATGCAGGAATCTCTCCCGAAATAATCTTTGAAAATATTGTAGACATTTATCTTTCAAGTTGATCAATGAGCAAATATAACAAAACCTACAAGAAGTATTGGTATAAACTGTAATGAAAGTTGACCAATATCCCTTTGTACATGCTTAAAATCAAAAAGAGGACAATAGATCAATTGTCCTCTTTTCAAAATAATAAAGTTATGAGAGCGGTTATGGCGAACCGCACATAACCTATATAAATATTATCTAGAAATATCCATTATCTCAAACTCGATCTCTCCTGCTGGTACGTTAACCTTTGCTACATCACCTACAGACTTGCCTAGCAAGCCTTGGGCGATTGGAGATTTAACAGATATTTTACCTGCTTTCAAATCAGCTTCAGTCTCCGACACCAACTGATAAGTCATCTCAGCTCCGTTTTTCTTATTCTTGATCTTGACAATAGAAAGAGCCAATACTTTGGAAAGATCCAATTTTGATTCATCAATCAATCGAGCACTGGCCAACACCTCTTCTAATTTAGCAATTTTTGCTTCATGTAAGCCTTGCGCTTCCTTTGCTGCGTCATACTCGGCATTTTCAGACAAATCTCCTTTGTCGCGCGCTTCAGCAATCGCATTGGCCATTTTAGCCCTTCCCTCAGTTTTTAGGTACTGTAGCTCTTCTTTTAATTTCGCTAACCCTTCCTCTGTGTAATAAGTTACTTCCGCCATAATTATTCAATTAACTTAAATAGTAAACACTAAACTCTTAACAAAAAAGAAACAAGACCACTCTTTCGGTATTTGAAAGAGTGGTCTTGCTCGATAATGACGAAGATAATTAAAACGATTTAATTATCCAAATAAAGCACATTATTCTTCGTCAACAAATTTATAACCTAAGCCCCTGACCGTTTGGAGATAAGTAGGCTTATCGGGATTATTTTCTATTTTTTTACGCAAACGAACCACATGCATATCCAATGTACGGGTATTTACATTGGAACTATACCCCCACACGACTTCCATAAGTTCCTCACGTGTAATCTCCCTCCCCATATTCTGCAGAAAATGTAATAAAATCCTGTTCTCTAAAATCGTCAACTCAATTTTACGACCGTCCCGAACTAAGGAATGAATCTGCGGATGATGCTCCGTACTGCCAAAGACATGTATATCCTTATTGCTGCTTTTAGGAACAAAGAAGCGTACTTTGTTCTCGATCATAGCGACAAGAACATCCATATTAAAAGGCTTTGTAATATAATCGGTGATCCCGTAACTATAAGCGTCTATTTTGTCTACATCCTGTGATTTGGCTGTCATCATGATAATGATGTTTTCAAAACCTTCTTTACGTACCGCTTCACACACTTCAATACCTTCTTTACCTGGCAGCATCCAATCCAACAATACGATATCAGGTTGAAGTTCCAAAATCAACTTTTCCGCTTCCAACCCGTTGCCTATTTGTACAACCTTATAATTTTCAGTTTGCAAACGATGACTCACTAAAAAACGCAAGTTTTCGTCATCTTCAACAACTGCAACCGTAATATCTTTTTCCATAATTTATGTTTTTTTAACTTCTATTGGGAAACTAAGTGTAAAAACCGTACCAACATTCAATTGGCTATCCACTTTTATTTCCCCGTTCATAAACTCAGTAATCTCTTTACAAAATGCAAGCCCCAAACCAATACTCCCTTGTTGGTTAAATTGATTCTTGACTCGGTAAAACTTTTTAAAAATACTATTAAATTCTTTCTTATCTATACCGATTCCGTGATCTTTGAATAAAATAACAAAATTTTTTTTGTTTTGTTGAACACGGATATCCAAAATCTTCCGATCAGGTGCAGAATACTTGTAAGCATTATCTATCAGATTCTGAAAAACACTGGTTAATAGAACAGGGTCTGCATACATCTCCGTCTTGACGTCAATTTCGTAATTTAATGTCAAATCAGGATATTTTAAATGCGTAGCATCAAACATATGCTGACAAAACTCATTCAGCTCAATATACTCACCGTTAAACTTAATGGATTTATTTTCAATCTGCGCAAAGGAAAGCAGCTTATTCATCAGCGCATTAAGCTTATCAGCTTCCTGGTCCAAGATACGCCCGTACATATTTCGCTCTACATCCGACAGTTTTTCGGCACTCTTGATATTATTTCCGGCAATCTTGATAACACTAACAGGGGTCTTAAATTCGTGGGTCAGGTTATTGATAAAATCATATTGTAGCTGGTACAACCGGCTATTGATCATTACATTTCTATAGATCAGATAACCTACCGTCAAGAGGATTAAGTAAACTAATGACAGTCCGATCATAACAGGAAAAAAACGTCGATTGATATCGCGTTGAATAAACTCACGGGATGTATCAAATTGAAGTTTATAATCCGACAAAGCTCCAGGCAGAGCTAATTCTGTCCGGAGATATGCTACATGCTCGTCCACATACGGATCCACCACCGGCTTTATAACGATCTCTTCGTATAGATTTGGATGTTTGTTGGTAATAGCCATTTTCCGAGGCTCTATCGAAAAAACGAACAAATCCTGCTCATAGTCACTCTTGGGGAGATCATTAAAACGCATCATTGTCTTATAGGCCATAATATCCGACATACGTGGAATATTCAAATAGGAGATCTTGCCTGGTTGAAGTGTGTAGAATACTTTATAAATATCATTGTCTGTCAATCTGGTGGAATCGGAAACCCGGTCCAAAAATCCAGCTAGCTTGAGCATCATATTGTTAAAATCCTCTGCGTGATTTTTATAATCATCCGAGCTTTGATGTAGGCCCATAAAGCGATTTTCCGAATTCAATTTGAAACTATACGAATTGCGCAAGGAAATCCCTAAATTATTAAAGCGAAGACCTTTGCCTAAGGTGTCTCTATTGGTGAATACGACATCAAAAAAATTAACGTTACTTACGAAGGGATAACGTCGTAATACGGTATTTGAAAACTCAGCGGCCTGTGCAGAGTCAATATACCCTTGATAATAGGATATCTCCGGAACTTTTTGGGTAAAAAAATCATTAAATGGTTTGATGAATTCGTCGAAAACCTCAACTTTCTTGTTATTGAATTCTGTCTCGACAAAATTTGTTGTCATCTTGCGCGCAAAGAAAGCCGAAGTGACAAACAAGACAGTTACCAAGACCAAGAATGTTATTAGTAGACCAAAATTCTTTCGATATCTTAAATCAAAGTTTCCCATTCGCTACATTTGTTCTTTAAGAAACTGTTCTATCATCTGATAATACTCAATGACATTCTCATCTTTCTTAAACCGACGGCCCTCATCCTCTTTAAACACATAACGAACGGCAACATTATTATTCTTTACCTTCTGTACAAATTGATTAACATCTGTAAGACTATTAAATCTATCCCTTCCTCCGTGAAACATGAGAATAGGCATCCTGACTTTCTCCGCATTGAATAGAGGTGATATTGCCCTAAACAGCTCGTACTCCTTGGTCGGATCTCCAATTATCTTGTAATATAATTGCAAATAAGGCTGGTAATACGGAGGTATCTCCTTTAAATAAGTAAACAAATTGGTATATCCGGACGAGGAAATAGCACATTTATATAAGGTAGGATTGAAACATGCAGCATACAATGCTGAATACCCTCCAAAGCCCGTGCCCATAATAGCAATTCTACTTTTATCTGCTATCCCTTGGTGGATAAGCCAGGCCACACCATCACTGATATCATTCTGAATCTCTCCTCCCCATTGCTTAAACCCTGCAGTATAAAATTGCTTTCCGTATCCCACAGATCCTCTGTAATTGATCTGAAATACGGCATATCCCCGATTTGCTAAAAACTGAACTTCCGGGTTAAAACCCCACACATCTCTCCTATTTGGCCCATCGTGAATCAACACCACTACCGGATAAGATTTTTGCTTGACCAAGGGGTACGTTAAATATCCTTTAATAGTCTTCCCATCTCTAGAGTTAAAGCTGACCTCTTGCATAGGGGCCAAGCTCTTTCCGGTCAAAGCAGGATTAATAACAGAAAGCTCAACTATTTTATCTTTCTTCTTCGAATAATAGTAAATACCTCCGGGATTTACATCTGTGTAGGTTTTGAATAATACAGCATTAAACGAGCTATCCATATCAAGGATATCTATATTATAACCGTCAAACTTATTGGTAATTTTGGAATATATTGTTTTAAACTCTTTATTGAGGATACGTGTTTCCTTTTTATTCGATAATCCAGCGGTATAGATCACCTCTTCTCGAGAAAACGAATAGCCTTCCCTGTTCATATCCACCTGTTTATTTTCTGCAACTACCTCTTCGTTGCCAGTTCGCAGATCTAACTTCACAACGGCTAGTTTATCACGTCCTATATTAGACATTGCATACACTTTGGCATGTTCTCCTTTAACTGGTCCCATTGGCAAAACCGTGGTTGCAAAATCTGTCTCTACCACCTTTTTATAGGGTTCCACTTCTTCCTCGCGATACAACAGCTGATCTTCCACACTATCACTGGACAGTGCAAGTCTTACTTTTCCATCCGAAGAGGCATACCATGAACTGATTTTTCCTGAGTTAAGCTCTACAAGTTTAGGACCTGACCCATCAAGCGGAATACGGTATAAATCAAAAACTGACGAATCTCGACTATTCATCTCCGCAAGAAGGTTTCCATTCTTAGATTTCATAGGACTTAACCATGCTAAAGCATGCTTGGTCGGCGGCAGTAACGGCTTCGCTACTTCGTGATGGATATCAATCGTAAAAAGACGCAAACTATCTTCAGGAGACTGGCTATTGGAAAAAACAATACTATCTGAAGCACTCCAGAAAAAATATTGCACATTGATATTGTTCTGATAGGTCAATTGTTTAGAAGAATCCGGTTCCTCAATATCCAACACAAATATATTACGACAGTGATCTTCCAGTCCCAAGTAAGCTATGTACCGTCCATCTGGAGATACGCGAAAATTCAATCGTTCTGGTTTTCCAAAAAAATCCTGCACCGGAATACGTTCAACACTCCGGGGTCCATTACAACCTATAATAAGGGATGTAACGAATAGCAAACAAAAGACTGTTATTAAAAATCTCATCCAACTATTTCTCGTTCTACCAAATATTATAATTTTCCTAGACTAAACCTATATTGCAACTTTTTTTTTACAGGTTCAAAAACTACATTTCGTACCTTTGTGACATGTATCTATACAACATTTCTATCATCATCGAAGAAAGTCAGCATCATGCGCTTCTTTCATGGGTCCAACAGTCTTGGATACCGACTTTACCCGCAGACATCAAACTGCTCAAAATGCTTAATTCGCCGCACGAAGGTTACACTTACTGTGTACAGCTGATTGTTAATGACGAACAACAGATTCAACATTTTCAATCGGAGTACATCTCTTCTCTACAAACCCATATAGCACAGCACCATAACGAAAAAGCTTTTATTTTCGACAGTGTAATGCAATACCTATAAAATAGAGATTAAGCTATACGGCCAGATTATCACGACGAGTGACGAGACAAGACTGCGGGTTTAGGGGATTTTGGTCTATATTTTTTATACCAGAGAATTCCTATGCCCGCTCCTATTAAGAAAGGCGCACCTAATAAAAATAATATCCCGTTATTTAATCCCTTGCCCTGGGTATTGCCATTTTGTGTGCTGTTTTCAGCATTCAAAGAACACATGGCACACTGGCTAGAAGCAACTGTTGAGGATACTATTGTTAACCCAAGAAACAATAATCCGATTTTAAGTATGCGGCTAACTACTTTCATTCTACAAAGTTAAAGAATTTAATACACATATTAAGGTAATAAAACACCCCAGAGAAGACCAACAGAACAAGACAGCGATTTAATACTCCTATTGGAACAAAATACGATTAAATTTCTCCCAGAAACCATCTTCTGGTAGCGGAGCTTCAATACACATATACTCCTCTTTGACTGGATGTACAAAGGCTAAAGACCGAGAGTGTAAACAGATCGTGCGGCGTGTGGATCCTCTGGGATAGCCATACTTATTATCTCCAACTATTGGGCATCCCATATAGGCTAATTGACAACGAATCTGATGCGTACGCCCTGTCAATGGTGACACCTTTAATAAATAGAACCCATCTAACTGGCCTAATACTTCATAGTCCAATTCCGCATAAGTACCGTTTTTCACTTCCCTATCATAGGCTTTGGTGATCATTTTTTTTCGATCTCTCAACAACCAGTTGGTAAGTTTTCCTTTCATTTTTTCTGGACGTTCCTTCACTACAGCTAAGTAAGTTTTTTCTACCGCTCTATCGTGGAACAACCTATTCATACGATCAAGCCCCTTACTTGTTTTGGCCATAAGGATCATTCCACTAACAGGCCTATCCAAACGATGAATCACCCCCACAAAAGCCCGATTTGGCTTATTATATTTCTGTGCGAGATAATCGGCCAACATTTCTTCGAGAGACTTATCTCCTGAAGGGTCAATCTGCACGATATCTCCGCCTCTTTTATTTATTGCTATCAGGTGATTGTCTTCGTAGATAACATCCTTATCTGTAACTTCTCCCATATTATATTATCCCTTCAACTATATCTTTACTTGGAAGTGAAATCTGTAGTTTCTTTCTCAGCTTCCTTAGCTTTTTTCTTAAAATATCCCCTCAACAAAAAATTACTCTGCAAAGCTTCCATATTGACATCCAACTTTTCGGTACTTGCATTTAAGTTCTTTAATATTTGGCGAATCTCGTTTGCAGCTTCAGCATCATTTGTAAGCACACCCAATGCGTTATCCTTATCATTCAAGCGCGCTGACGTCTTATTCAGATTTTGCATTAGCGCATTTGCGGTCTGCGTTACCCCCTGCAACTGAGCAGCAGATTCTCTCAAGCTGGAGAAAACTTCTGTGTCAGTCGTCAAGTCATGGATAAGTCCCTGATTGCTATTCAGCTTCTCCGTCAAAGTAACCAAATTATCAACAGCCTTATTAGCATCGGTCATTACATTGTTCAAGGAGACGACCGACGACTTCAAATTCGTAGCTATCGCATCATCTGTCATCAATGCCCCAATTGTTCCCTTTCCATCGACCATCTGCTGTGATAGCTTCGCAAAGTTTTGGGTAATTACGGTCAGATTGGCGCCGTTCTCTTGTAGAAGCCCCATCATCTGCTCCATACCACCACTAGGCCCTGATTTTAAGACATCACCTTCTTCGATTTGGGGAGTCGTAGCACTACCACCAACAAGACTAATAATCGAATTACCAATCAGTCCATCCGAACCTAATGTAGCGACAACATCCTTACGAAGAAACTTACTATCTTTTTCCTGTATGCTCATCACAACACGAACATTCTCAACGCTCTCGAATGCAATTTCCTTAACAATCCCTACCTTGACACCAGAAAACCACACGTTGTTACCGACTTTAAGGCCTTTTACATCATGAAAATAGCTCTTCACGATAAGGTTTTTACTAAATTTATTCTGTTGGGTACCCAATACTAAAATACCTGCCACCAAAATCACAAGACCTATTAATGCAAAAAGTCCAACGATTAATGATCTCTTATTTTCTGTTGCGTTCATTCTTAAACTATTATACTATAAAATTATAATCATAAAAAGGCTTTACTCTGGGATCTTCTGTATTGAAAATCTCTTCAAAAACACCTTCACGTTCAAATCTACCATCTAGTAACATCACCATCCTGTCTCCAACCATTTTAGCACAAGCAAGGTCATGCGTAATGATAATAGATGAAGTTTTATATCTCTCCTGCACCTCATTAATTAAACCATTGATATCCAAACAAGTGATCGGATCCAATCCTGCAGTAGGCTCATCATACAACATAATATCGGGACGTAAGATCAAAGTACGTGCTATACCAACACGTTTCTTTTGACCTCCCGAAAGCTCCGAGGGCATCTGATTCAAGGTCTGTAGCAACCCTACACCATCCAGTACATCTTCGATCTCTCGATTGATCTCGGCCCTAGTGAGATTTCGCTTATTCCGAATCAATGGAAACTCCAGATTTTCCTTTACCGTCATACTATCATACAAAGCTGAATTCTGAAAGGAAAAGCCTATACGTAAACGTAATTTCATGAGCTCCTTTTCTGTCAAATCGTTAACCTTGTGTCCTAAAACATTAATATTTCCACTGTCTGGCTTTAATAAACCGGATATTAACTTAATAAGCACGGATTTACCGGTCCCAGATCGACCCAACACCACTAAGTTTTCACCGTTATAAAGTTTCAGATCGACGTTACGCAACACATGTAGATCTCCAAAAGACTTACTGACGTTGTCTACATGAATCACACAGTCCTCGTAGTTAATTGCACATCCTATCTTTGCCATGTCTTAAGAAATTAAAGATAACACCTGAACTATAAGCAGTTCCTCAATAAATACAATAAACATAGAGGCTACAACAGCACTATTTGCTGCCTTTCCTACTCCTTCTGTACCTTTAGATGAGAAGTAACCGACATAGGTACTTACAAAACCAATGGTGAAGCCGAATACAACAGCCCGAAGGACCATTGCAAAAATATCGATTAACTTTATGGACTCAAAAACTTGAGTAAAGAAGCTTAATAGACTAAGATCATCCTTTGCTGCTAAACTGAGATAGCCACCTAATAAACCTATACCGGCGACATAAAAACACAGAATAGGAATCATTATGGTAGTAGCGATTATGCGGCTCACGACCAAAAATTTGAAAGGGTTAGTACCCGACACCTCCATCGCATCAATTTGCTCCGTAACATTCATGGAACTCAACTCTGCACCAATCTGCGAACCTACTTTTCCGGAAGCAATCAACGCCGTGACCAAAGGAGCCAATGCCCTAACGATAGCGATCGAAATCAAATTAGGGAGCATAGAAGTAGCTCCGAAATCTTCAAGCGAAGGCCTGGACTGCTTCGTAAAGACAAAGCCGACAATAAAGCCGGTTAACGAGATCAGAGGAAACGACTTCCAACCGATTTCGTAACATTGTCTTATTATCTCTTTGAATTCAAATGGTGGACTTACAACTTCACGGAAAAACCGTATCAAAAAGCGATGTAAGCGGGCAAATTCAAGGAGTAGATTATTAAATTTCCTTCCCATTTATCTTTTTAGAAGTGAATAAAAAACAACAACATGTTTATCAAAAAACTGGCCAAAGGTACAACTTTTTAATTTTTATCATCGGTACAAAACATGTAAAACACGAAATGTAGTAATAAAACTACCAAAATTTTCCATTAAATATAAGTTCACCACAAAGCAATTAAACCTTTCGCTGTATTATTACGTCCTACCAACAACAAGGAAACAAAATAATTACGTTTAAAGAAAAGAAGAGTATGAAAAGGGGTATATCAACATTAGTCGCAACATTGGTTTTCATTTTTGTAGGTGCTCTACAGATTTCCAAAACATATGCACAAGTCTATGGAAACGTTTCCTTGGATCTGTTCTACGATGAACTATCACCGTATGGGTACTGGGATAACGATCCATCTTATGGAGAAATATGGTATCCTAATGAAGGTCGAAATTTTCGCCCCTACAATACCAATGGTTATTGGACCATGACAGAATATGGCAACACTTGGGTATCGGGCTATCCTTGGGGCTGGGCGCCCTTTCACTATGGTCGTTGGGTACACACCAACTACAGGGGGTGGGGCTGGATACCTGGTTATGAATGGGGACCAGCTTGGGTAGAATGGCGCTCTGGCAATGGTTACTACGGATGGGCTCCTATGGCTCCTCGTATCGGTGTGCATGTATCGATCGGCTTGCCTATAGACGTGTGGGTGTTTGCTCCTACAAGACACATATATGCCCGGGATATACACAGACACAGCTACTATGATCACAGAAGTAGAAATATATACAGCAACACTACGGTGATAAACAATACGTATATCGTTAACAACCACCACTACTACGGAGGGCCATCTCGAAGAGATATGGAACGTACCACCGGAAGAAGGATTGAAGTACGAGAACTCAGACAATCGAGCAGACCGGGAGCTTCACAAATTGACCGTAGATCTGTTTCCATTTATCGTCCAGACAAAGATAATAGTCGTAGAGAGACAATATCCAGCCGCACGGATCGTGGCAGCTCAAGCAATGCTAGCCGTAGAGGAGCCGAAGCAAACCGAAACGAACGCAATGGATCTAGAGCGGGGGATGTTTCAAACCGTGACCGCTCCAGCGTGGGGTCAAGAAATGCAAATACCAGCAACCGCGAAATGCATATCGACAGGAACGGTAACGTCTCTATGCGGAATGAAGGAACAACTACACAAAATCAACCTACAGAAAGGAATACGGAGAGAAGAACTGAAAGTACCGCTCAACGTCAAAATCAACGTGAGCCAAGCAATCAATCCCGAAGATCAAGAGAGTCGGAAGCCACAGCACGTCCTCAAAACAATGGAGGCATCGCGCAACGTCAAGAAAGACGGTCTGTGGGTGGACGAGAGTCCTCTCCTACTCAAAGGAATCAAGAGACCCGTAGAGAGCCAACACAAACGGCTCCACAACGGGGACAATCAAGAGAAAGTCGTTCGCCACAGCGAACAAATACACAACCGGTCTTTCAGGCATCCAGTAGAGAAAGCTCCTCAGGATCGTCTTCTCGTTCTGGTAATGCACGTGAGGAACGTGCGTCAACTAGAGGAGGAGAATCAAGTGGTCGGAGTAGTAGACGATAAACTTTCAACATCGAACCTAGTTCTTTTTTTTTCTGAAAGGATATATTCTCAGAGGCCATCAAGAACTATCATGATCCGCCGATGAGCATTTCCTTATAATTTTAATTGAAACATAAATGCAGTGGGCAGCAATATTTTGCTGCCCGCTTTTTTAGTACAAGAAATTCAATGTACAATTAACCCTCGATGTAACAAGGGTGCGTCATTTTTTTTTGGTATTTTCGTTCACTTTACCCCAAAGCAGCCTTTATGATCAGGATCGTCTTTGGAATAGTACAAAAAACAGATTTCGAAATGGCAAGACTCGATTCTATACTAGATAATGACTTCTATAAGTTTACGATGCAATATGCAGTCGTAAAACTCTTTCCTAAAGCAAGGTCGAAATATCAGTTTATTAACAGAGGGCAGCATTCTTTTCCTCCAGGCTTTGCTGAGCGGCTGAAAGTAGCAATAAACCATATGGCAGCCTTAAAACTCAGCAAATCTGAGAAGACTTTTTTTTCAGAGACCTGCCCCTATATAGACCCTACTTATTTTGATTTCCTCCAAGGATACCGCTATGACCCCGAAGAAGTGAGCATCACTCAGACTGAAGGAGAACTATCGGTTAAAATTGAGGGCCTGTGGTACCGGACGATACTCTGGGAAGTACCCATCATGTCTTTGATATGTGAACTATATTATGAAATGCGGAATGAGAAACGTGTAGATAACGCAGAAGTAACGGATATCGTAACGAAAAAAATGAATAAGTACGATAAGCTAAAAATTACAATTGCCGACTTTGGTACGCGCCGCAGACATTCTTACGCAGTACACGATCTTGTCATCAAAACACTAAAGGAACATCCTTCCAATACGTTCATCGGCACAAGCAATGTACACCTAGCAATGAAATATGAGACCAAACCGATAGGCACGCACGCGCATGAATGGTTTATGTTTCATGCAGCAAAATATGGTTATAAAATGGCGAATCTATTGGGCTTAGAAAATTGGTCTAATGTCTATAGGGGAGATTTAGGCATCGCCTTGTCCGACACTTATACGACCGAAGCTTTTTTCAGACAGTTTGACAAAAAACTCACCAAATTGTTTGATGGAGTGCGGCATGATAGTGGCGATGCGATAGAGTTTGCGGATAAGACAATCAAACATTACCTGGGTAAAGGAATAGATCCGCTCTCCAAGACAATTATTTTCTCGGATGGTCTAGACTATGAGAAAGTAAAGAAAATCTCGGACTACTGCAACGGGAAAATAGGTTTCTCTTTCGGGATAGGAACGGACTTCACCAATGATGTTGGATTAGAACGAATGAATATTGTACTCAAAATGACCGAGACGCTCCCTGAGGATGGCGAGTGGACTCCTGTGATAAAACTTTCGGACGAACCTCTTAAACATACAGGTGATCGCAGTGAAATAGAAATGGCAAGACGATACCTCCAACTTGATGAACATGCATAGAGACATTTACGGCGAAGCATTAAGCCGATTCCACCAAACTGGCACACTTAGCACTCCATTACTATTGCACAGTACATATGGAGACATCGAAGAAATGCCTATTGAGGTCTTTTTCCGAACAGAAGAAGATTTTCCTGAACTCGAATTCATAGCATTATCCCTTTGCGATGGCAAGGTGTTGGATGTCGGTGCTGGAGTGGGATCTCATGCACTCTACCTGCAGGACAAAGGTTTTGATGTCGCCGCGCTAGAAGTATCTACACCTGCCTGTAACATTATGCGGGAGCGTGGTGTGCATCATATCATACAAGATAACTTCTGGGCCTATGACCAAGAGAGGTACGACACCTTACTCTTCTTAATGAATGGTATAGGTCTGGCCGAAGATCTTCAGGGATTCCGGCGCCTACTTTCTCATGCCAAAAATTTATTGACAGAAACGGGTCAATTGCTATTTGATAGCTCGGACATCTCCTATCTTTATAACGAATATCGAATCCCTAGACCGGATTACTATTTTGGCGAAATCGGCTATCAATACGAGTTCGAAGGCTTCAAAGGGGCACCCTTTAAATGGCTCTACTTAGACCAAAAAACACTCATCAATATAGCACATGAGGAAAAATGGGTAGTCCAGGTACTTTATGAAGATGATAACGATCAGTATTTAGTGCGAATGGAACCCCTGAAATAGAATTGCGCAATTTTCGGATTGCAGTACGTCGCCTTTAACACGAATTTTGTGTATGACTGAAAAAGAACAACACTGGAACTACGAACGCATAGCAAAAGCTATAGTTTACATTAAGGACAACTTTGAAAAACAACCTAGCCTGGATGATATTGCTAGGCATATCCATTTAAGCCCTTACCATTGTCAACGTCTATTTCATGAATGGGCAGGTACTACACCTAAGAAGTTCCTGCAATATATCAGTTTAAGTCATGCAAAATCATTGCTTCAAAAAGCAGACTCCATCGCTACGACAACATACAAAACCGGACTTAGTAGTACGAGCAGGCTCCATGAGTTATTTGTAAAATTAGAAGGGATGACGCCTAATGAATATAGAAACGGAGGCCAGGACCTAGCTATAACTTACAGTTATATTAACACACCGTTTGGAGAAATGATTGTAGCTGCGACAATAAAAGGCATCTGTCATATCTCATTTATTACAGATCGGGACGCTGGATTAAAAGATCTGATCCAAGATTTCCCCAATGCTTCCTTCAAATCAGATTTTACACCTTTACACCATCGAGTTGCAGACTTCATGCGTGGAGATACTAATCTTTCTGCTCCTATAAAACTTCATGTAAAAGGAACCGCCTTTCAGATAAAAGTATGGGAGGCTCTATTGAGAATTCCTCTGGGAAATCTAGAGACTTATGGTAAAATTGCCGAACATATCGGTAATCCAAAAGCATACCGAGCGGTAGGCACGGCTATAGGAAGCAACCCTATCGCCTTTCTAATTCCCTGTCACCGTGTGATCCAATCTTCAGGAATAATCGGTGGATATATGTGGAACCCCATCCGTAAAACTGCCATTATAGGATGGGAAAATGCTCAGATAAATCGCTAAACTCCTAAATTAGATGAAACTATTCTCTTTCGATGACCCCAATAAAAACTGGCTTCCCTACGATGGAGTAGTCAACTATCACGGTGTCATACTTTCAAATCCCGATCACTACTTCAAAGTTCTGCGCGAAACTGTTGCCTGGCGTCACGATGAAGCCGTCATATTTGGAAAACATATGTATACCAAACGCATGGTAGCATGGTATGGTGACAAACCTTTTGCGTATACGTATTCTGGCATACAGAAAGTCGCTCTCCCTTGGATCGATAGTCTTTTAGAGTTGAAAAATACTGTAGAAAAACAGGTCAACGAAACGTTCAACTCGTGTCTTCTCAATCTTTATAATGACGGCAGCGAAGGAATGGCCTGGCATAGTGACGGAGAGAAAGACTTAAAAAAGAATGGTGCTATTGCTTCACTCACCTTTGGCGCAGAAAGAAAATTTTCTTTCAAACATAAAGAAAGCAAGGAAAAAATAGACTTACTGCTGGAACACGGTTCCTTACTTATAATGAAGGATACTACACAAACCTATTGGCAGCATCGACTACCTCCAACAAAAAACACAAAGCTAGCACGAATAAACCTCACATTTAGAACAATAGAACTATAAACCTTTAATATTTTTCGTAACTTTCATTTCCAAAAGATGTAAACTAGGTATGCGTGCAGTACTTTCCTTTATTTTCGCCACAATGAGCACTTTTATAGCTTTAGGTCAACAAGTCGACAGCACCTATCTGGGAGATCTCCTTAAAAAGCACGCTGATTTATTCAGACAGGTGCTGGATCACCCCACACATAACGAAGTGCAGATACTATATACACAGATCGATCGCGACAAAAACAATTTACCTCATTTTAAATCGTATAGCTTTCAAATAGACCCAACCTGGTATTTTTACCCGGCGAGTACAGTGAAGCTTCCTACAGCCATATTCGCTCTCGAAAAAATAAATGAACTAAAAATCAAAGGACTAAACAAAGACACTCCTCTTAGGATTGATTCAGCCTATGAACGGCAAACCTCTGTACAAACGGACAGCTCTTCGCACAACAACTTGCCTAGCATTGCTCATTACATCAAAAAGGTTCTTCTCACCTCGGATAATGATGCTCATAACCGTCTTTTCGAATTTGTAGGACGCGCCGAGATCAATCAAAAACTCAAGAAACACGGTAGCAAGTACAGCCGCATTGTAAACCGGTTGGCAATCGGTGACAAAGGAATTTGGGCAAAGCACACCAATCCGTTCACTTTTTATAAAGAAGGCAAAATCATTTACCATCAAGCTGCACAATATGATCCCGAGGAGTACGCGATGCCTTGGTTAAAGAACACCGTTCAGGGCAAGGGCTATATGAATGCAAATGAGGAGTTGGTAAATGAGCCCTGGTCCTTTGAAGGTCTGAATGTATATGCATTGGAAGACCAGCAACTATTATTAAGAAAACTACTCTTTCCTGAGGCATTTCCCGTGAAACAGCGCTTCAACCTGACAGACGATGATTACCGTTTTCTTTATCACTATATGTCACGAGGGCCTCAGGAAGTCACTTCTCCAAAATACAATAGCAGGGAGTTTTGGCCAACCTACAGCAAGTTTGTCTATTTCGGTCGTGACAAGTCGGTAAAATCATTTCAAAATATCCGTAGCTTTAACAAATATGGGGATTCCTACGGCTATAATATAGACAATGCATATATTGTCGATTTTGAAAAAGGAATTGAGTTTTTGGTTGCTGTTGTTATTCAATCCAATGAAGATGGCATCTATAATGATGGCATCTACGAATATGAGACCATTACCTACCCTTTTTTAAAGAACCTGGGAGAAGTACTCTATCAAGAAGAATTAAAGCGGCCGAGGCTATTCCGACCGAATCTGAAACGGTTTATGTCCGCACAAAAATAAACACCCCTGCATTCAGGGTGTTCTAAAAGCAGGGGTGAA
Source organism: Sphingobacterium sp. xlx-130 (assembly GCF_011007405.1). Classification (NCBI taxonomy): domain Bacteria; kingdom Pseudomonadati; phylum Bacteroidota; class Sphingobacteriia; order Sphingobacteriales; family Sphingobacteriaceae; genus Sphingobacterium; species Sphingobacterium sp. xlx-130. The sequence goes on along the minus strand of NZ_WFKN01000013.1, from coordinate 34,540 downwards.
AATATAAATCATTCAGCCTATTTCATAGCTGCTTCTATTAGTTCGCCATAAAAATCAGCCTCTTTCATACCATAGGCTCTCACTTGCTGTGGGATAAAACTCTGGGCAGTCTGACCAGGTATCGTATTAATTTCAATAAAATAAAACTTATCCGTAGTGTTTTCTAGGAAGAAATCCACACGAACCATCCCCTTGCAATCGAGTCGCACATAGATCTCTTTAATGATCCGGGCTGCACGTTCCTGTTGCTCTAGGGTTAGGTCTGCTGGGGTGATTTCCTCCGTCAATCCGGGGACATATTTGGCCTCAAAATCGAAAAATTCACGTGTAGTCCGCACTTCGGTGGCTGGCAATACAATTAGCTCCCCTTTAGCATTCCTAAAGATACCTTGCGAAAATTCACGTCCTTGTACAAATTCTTCCACGAGCACCTGCTTTCCCGTATTTTCGGCATCATAGGCTTTATCCAGCGCCTCTTGCAACTGTGACGCTTCTTTTACCTTTGTCATACCGATACTCGAACCGCCGGCATTAGGTTTAACAAAATAAGGCAACAACAGTTTTTCTTCAACAAGACGAACGGCATCCTCCCGGTGGCTATCAAATAGAAGTACTGACTTAGCAACATTGAGTTCGGGAATATCGGCCAAAATCGACTTGGTATAGCCTTTATTCATCGTCAGAGCTGAGGTGAGTGCTCCGCAGGATGTATAAGATAGGCCGATCATATCAAAGTAGCCTTGCAGACGGCCATCCTCTCCTGGGGTACCATGCAAAATAATCAGTGCAACATCAAAATATAGTTTATTTTGATGTAACGGTATAGAAAAGTCGCTTTTATCGACTTCAACTTTACACCCCTCCCCCACTGTAGCATACCAACCGTCTTTGGTGATGTCTATGATATATACGTCATACTTACTTTTATCCAGTTGACCATACACGAAAGCCGAACTTTTGTAAGATACTTCGGCCTCTCCTGTGAATCCACCAGTAATTAATGCTACTTTTGTCTTCATATATTTAGTTTGTCCATCACAAACCTAATTAAAATGCTCAGCATTCACGAATACATCGTGGAAAAATATTTTGGCTTTGGTTTTACAAGAAATATAATTTGTGATACCCAGAAAATACAAATATTTTTGCTCGGTAAAAACTAGAATATAAAAAAGGATTCTGCGTTTTAAGTAGAACCATATAGGATTAATAAAAATTTCATTTCATGTCCAAACTATTGCTCTATCTACGAACTGACGTGTTCAGAAAAAATCTGATTTATGCTTTGATCACGCTTTTCGTTTTATTCCTATTCGTATACTTCGGCTTAAAATTCTACACTAAACATGGGGATTCTCAAGAAGTTCCTGTTTTAAAAGGACTAACCATATCCGAAGCCAAACAGATTTTGGATAAAGCTGGATTAGAATACAAAATAGACTCCGTGTACCAAATGGATGCCAAACCTGGCTTGGTGATTGAGCAAGACCCAGAGGCCACTGCATTGGTAAAAGGAGGACGAACAATCTACCTAACGATCATCACACAGGTCGCTCCAGAAATTGCCCTGCCCGATATTATCGAAAGAAATTATATTGAAGCATCCGCAATATTAAAAAACCACAATCTTAAAATCGCAGACACTATCTACGTCAACGATATAGCCCGGGATGTTGTATTGGATGTTCAATTCGGCGGTCAAAAAGTAAAAGCAGGCCGAATGATATCTAAAGGATCTTCGATAACACTCGTACTCGGAAATGGCAAAGGAGCAAACGAAGTCGAGGTACCTCGACTTATCAACCTCACATTATCGGAGGCAAAATTCGCGCTGCAAGGACTTGGTCTACACCTCGGCGTCATATCTGGAAACATTACGGACTCTACCTCTGCAAGAGTTATCGCACAAACACCAGATTCTACATCCCGATTTATCAGTATTGGCACACCTATCAATTTGACATTATCTAACGAATAAATATGGCAGCAACAAGAATTTTCCCGAATTGGTTAAAAGGAGCTATTATTGTAATATTAGTTGTCGGCGCTTTTATCGGCTGGAAAGCGTATCAGGTTTTTTGGGGGCCTTCGGTGACAGACGCTCAAAAATACCTTTATGTACATACGAATGACACCTATGAAAACGTGTTACATCGCATCAAACAGGAAAAAATTGTGGACAATCCCGAGTCTTTCGATTATGCGGCCCAAGCAATGAAATACCCAGAAAGTGTAAAAGCAGGACGGTACAAACTAACCCCAGGCATGGGCAATCGCGAATTAATCGGCAACCTGAGAGGTGGATTTCAGGATGCTGTCAAACTACGTTTTGCGAATATAAGACTCAAAGAAAACCTAGCAGGGTTATTGGGCAAAAACTTTGAAGCAGACTCGGCTCAGTTTAGCGCACTTCTAAACAATGAAGCTGTAGCTGAAAAATACGGATTCACTGCAGACAATTTTTTCAGCATGTTCATCCCAAATACCTATAACATATATTGGAATACATCACCGGACAAGGTGATTGAACGTCTTAACGAAGAATATAAAAAGTTCTGGACAGATGAAAGAAAAGAAAAAGCAAAAAAACAAAATCTTACACCTATAGAAGTGTCTATTTTAGCGTCAATTGTCCGAGGTGAAGCCTTACATAATGACGAAATGCCACAAATCGCGGAGCTATACCTCAATAGGCTAAAAAGAGGTATGCTGCTACAGGCCGATCCCACTGTTATTTTTGCGAACAATGATTTTACGATCCGAAGGGTCTTGAATAAACATCTTACCATAGACAATCCTTACAACACCTACCGCTATAAAGGACTGCCTCCCGGCCCAATCACTATGGCTCCTGTCGTAGCAATTGATGCAGTGCTAAATCCTGCAGAACACGACTACATATACATGTGTGCCAAAGAGGATTTTTCGGGATACCATGCATTTGCATCAAATGAAGTCGAGCACCTTGTCAATGCGCGTAAGTTTCAAAAAGCACTTGACGAAAGGAATATTAAAAAATAGCGCGAAAGAATGAGGAAGTTAGCGATTAAATGTAAAGTCGTGAAACTGTGAAATTATAAAGAATCGGAGTACGCAATACGAATTAAATGTTTACATACGAACACCAATTACGGGTAAGATACGCAGAAACAGATCAGATGGGTTATGTTTACTACGGCAACTATGCTGCTTTTTATGAAGTAGCCCGTACCGAAATGTTACGTCAGACAGGGATGTCCTACAAAGAACTGGAAGAAATGGGCGTGATGATGCCAGTCCTAGAGATGTACACTAAGTACCTTCAGCCTGTCAAGTATGACGAGCTGATCACAATACGAACAATCATACGAGAGCGACCAAGTATCCGTATCACATTTGAATATGAGATTTTCAATGAAGCCGGGACATTACTAAACACAGGTATGACCCAGCTCGTGTTTGTAGACATGAAAAAAAATAGGCCATGTCGTGCGCCTGAAGTATTTATGGAGAAAATTGACGCTTACTTTTCGTAAAGAAAGATATTGTCCAAATGAAATATCCACGTAGCAGAATTTCACAAACACAATTGACAGCGAAGCAGCATACACACTATTTCGCAACAAAACGTGTATAAAACACTTTGGATATTCCATGTGACCATTGAAAGTCAAACCGAGCTTGCAAGCTCATCGAAGATAATATTTACAGATGAAAAAGCTACACAACAGTTTGCTCCTTTTCAAACCTTACGATAATTTTATCGAATGGTCTAAGACAGCTGTACTACCGGGATTCAGTAATCTCCCTCTTTTTACAGTAGCGACATTCTTCTTTCAAGAAATCAAGCGAGAAGCTATCCTAAATAAGGCATCATCACTGGCATATAATTTTATGCTCGCTATGTTTCCGGGAATTATCTTCCTATTTACGCTAATACCATACATTCCCATTGATAATTTTCAACAAGGACTTATGGATTTTCTGGCGATCGTGATTCCACTAGAAGCATTCGTGGCTATTGAATCTACTCTGGAGGATATTATTAAAAATCAAAATGGTGGATTACTGTCATTTGGCTTTCTTCTTGCTACATTTTTTTCCACCAACGGTGTTACAAATCTCATGATGGCATTTAACAAATCATCCTTGACCCGAGAAAATAGAAGCTGGGCCCACCGTAGACTAATTGCATTAGGCCTGTCTATTGCGATCGTGCTCGCACTGACCGTAGGAATCGCTGTCTTTACAGGAGCAGGGATGGTTATTAGTTACTTAAAAAACCATATCGCTTACGACATTTCTTGGCTTTGGACATTCATTATCAAGGCTGCACGCTGGCTGATCCTTTTTGCTATTTATTTTATCACAGTAAGTCTACTTTACAAATTTGGCCCATCCGTATCCAAAAGATGGAAACTTTTCAGCCCAGGAGCCACATTGGCCACGATACTGGCTATTCTTACATTTTCAGGCTTTGTTTTCTACATTGACAACTTCAATGCTTACAATAAACTATATGGCTCCATTGGAACCATTATTGTGATTATGGTCTGGATGTATCTAAATTCCTTGATCCTTCTAATAGGTTTTGAACTCAATGCAAGTATCACCTTGTCCAAGCAGAGTATTAAAATAGTCAAACCAAAGGTTTACAATTCATTCAAATCTTCTTCAAATTAATTTCTGGATTGCCTCATTTCAAGAGAATAAGAAGTGACATACTTTTTTTTTCACTTAAAATATTGAAAATAAAAGTTTTTCGTATCTTTGCACTTCCTACAATGTAGGAAAAAGGAGATAATTAATTAATGGCAAAAAAACAAGAAGCAGAAAAAGAGTTAGCGGCGAAAAACGCAGAGCTACAAGGTGCTGACACTAAAGTAGTGAAAGACACTGAACAAATTGAGTCTGAAGCTGATTCAAACTTAATTGACGAAATCAAATCCAACACGTGGATCACTCCAGCTGGAGATTTTGATTGGGATGCTGACGAGAAAGCTTTCGGTAATTACAGCGAAGCTGAACGTACAAAATTGGAAGAGCAATATGCTGGAACTTTCAACCAAATCAACCAAGGCGAAATCATTGAAGGCGTCGTGGTATCTATCAACAACAAAGACGTCGTTTTAAATGTTGGTTTCAAATCAGATGGTCTTGTAGCAAAAACTGAGTTTCGTGATCTACCTGAGTTAAAAATCGGGGATACTGTTGATGTATTTGTTGAATCGCAAGAAGATGCAAATGGTCAGTTAGTATTGTCACGTAAGCGTGCAAAAACTCAAAAATCGTGGGAAGCTATCAATGAAGCTTTAGAGAACGATGCTATCATCGATGGTTTCGTTAAATCCCGCACAAAAGGTGGTTTGATCGTTGACATCAAAGGTGTAGAAGCATTCTTACCTGGATCTCAAATTGACATCAAACCTATCCGTGATTACGATGTTTACGTAGGAAAAACTATGGAATTCAAAGTTGTAAAAATCAACCACGAGTTCAAAAACGTAGTAGTTTCTCACAAAGTATTGATCGAAGACGATTTAGAAAACCAAAAATCTGAAATCGTAGCGAAATTAGAAAAAGGTCAAGTATTGGAAGGTACCGTTAAAAACATCACTGATTTCGGTGTATTCATCGACTTAGGTGGTGTAGATGGTTTACTTCACATTACAGACATTTCTTGGGGTCGTATCGAGCACCCAAGAGAAGTGTTGGCATTAGACCAAACTATCAACGTTGTTGTATTAGACTTTGATGACGAGAAAAAACGTATCGCATTAGGTTTAAAACAACTTTCTCAACACCCTTGGGAATCTTTAGATACAGCGCTAGAAATTGGTTCTAAAGTAAAAGGTAAAATCGTTACTGTTGCTGATTACGGTGCTTTCTTAGAAATCATCCCAGGAGTAGAAGGTTTGATCCACGTATCTGAAATGTCATGGTCTCAAAACTTACGTTCTCCACAAGAGTTCTTAAAAGTAGGTGATGAAATCGAAGCTCAAATCTTAACGTTAGATCGTGAAGATCGCAAAATGAGCCTTGGCATCAAACAATTGACTCCAGATCCTTGGCAAAACATCACAGAGCGTTACCCAGTAGGTTCTAAACAAAAAGCTGTTGTTAAAAACATGACTAACTTCGGTGTATTTGTTGAATTAGAAGATGGTATCGATGGTTTAATCCATATCTCTGATCTTTCTTGGTCGAAAAAAATCAACCACCCTAACGAGTTCACTAAAGTTGGTGAGACATTAGACGTAGTTGTATTAGAATTAGATGAAGAAAACCGTAAGTTATCTTTAGGTCACAAACAATTAGAAGAAAATCCTTGGGATACTTTTGAAACAATCTTTACGGAAGGCTCAATTCACGAAGGAACTGTTATCAAAGTAGGTGAAAAAGGAGATATCGTAGCTTTACAATACGGTGTTGAAGGATTCTGTCCATCTAAACACTCTGTAAAAGAAGACGGTGCTTCATTGAAAGTTGATGACGTTACTGAGTTCAAAATTATTGAATTCAATAAAGAGAACAAGCGTTTAGTAATTTCTCACTCTCGTATCTGGGAAGATGCTAAAGAAGAAGTTCGCAAAGAAGAATCTAACAGCCGTAAAAAAGATGCTAAAGCTGCGTCAACAGCTGTTAAAAAAGTAAAAGATTCTGTTGAAAAATCTACTTTAGGTGACCTAGATGTATTAGCTCAATTAAAAGAGCAAATGGAAGGTGACGAAAAAAAATCTAAATAATCTCTATTAGATTTATATCAAGGCCCCATCATACGATGGGGCCTTTTTTATTTGTATACTAGCCATTAATACATTAATTTTAAACACCGTAACCTAAAGCGAAGTGGCCCACGGTATGATGTCTGTAAATTTACTCTTGTAATGAAGAATAACCTTCGAATTCTGTTATTGGTATTGACGCTATTATTTATAGCAACAGCTTTTTCTATCCGAAAATCCATATCAGAAACAGACATTCTGGATCTAGACACGAAACACCTTACCGAAAACCTTCGAAAGAGAGAGGTATTAATTGATGATATTTTTACGGACTCGCTATACCTAAAAACATTTATTAACAGTGATAGATATCCCCTACAGATAAAAGAAATATCCCAACGCTATGAAAAGGAATTTATATACCTCTACCTCTACAAAAACAAGAAGCCTATCTTCTGGAGTTCTAATATGTATGTTCCAGAAACGGAAGCTGGGCTGAAAAACAATGTCAGTTTCATCAAACCGGACAATTTTTCTTTTGTCGTCAAACGCAAAAAAATAACCGATGAAATCAGTATCCTTGCCCTAATTCCGATAGAAAGAAGCTTCAATGCCTCCAGTGGGTATTTAAAGACAGCGCAGTTTTTTAGTTTCCTAAACACGGACAACCTTCGACTAGCCAACTTTGGCGATTCGGAAAACATAAGAAACATCTATGCCAAAGACAACACCTTCCTTTTCTCCGTCAAACTTAAAGAAGGAAAACATAACAGTATTTTTCTTAAAATACAGCTGATATGTTGGATTTTAGGAACCTTATGTTTTGTGCTATGGGTAAATGGTGCATGCTTGGATCTAGCACGTAGAGGACATCCTTTACTATCTGTCATTATTCTATCCCTAACCTTCTTCATGGTACGGATCATAGATATTGAAACCAACTGGTTTACCCAATATTCCAGCTTAGACATTTTCGACCCAAGATATTATGCTTATAGCTACCTTTCGCCAAACCTATGGTCATTTTTAATTAACAATATTGCTATATTCTGGATCATTTGCTTTATCAAAAACATTAAAAAGCAATGTCAGATCCCGCCACGATTAGTCCGCACCAATTGGGGGGCATTCGTTTATTATATTCTACTAGCTGCACTTTATCTATCCTTTTTTTGGGGCTTCGACCAAGTGAACACGTTGATTACACATTCTCCAATAATGAACAAGGATTTTGTGCAGGTATTCTATCTTAATCCCCAAACGATATTCCATGTCCTGATCTATTGTTTGAGTATACTTTCCCTTATTTATCTAACAGATCTAATCCTTGCATTTGGAAAAGCCGTTTGCAAAAAAGTAACTTTAAATCTAAACATACAATTAGTTACTATCGTTCAGTTTCTGATTTTGGGCGCTGTTACGCAAGATTTCAGTCTTTTCAATGTTCTTGTAGGCCTGCTCATTATGATTCGTTCTTTTGACTATGCTATGTTTAAAGACAATAATTTATCTACACATGTTGTATCTCTCGTCACGCTTGCTCTAATCTCTACTATCAAATATGCCGAGGCAGTTAAAAAGACGCAACAGGAACAGATGAAAATAACGCTGATGACTTTGGAATCTGACGATGACATCGAAGCTATATCTCGATTTTCAGAAATAGAAAATAGCTTATTAAACGATCAACAACTCAAACATCTAATCGAGATATCCTTGCCGAATACGGACACCAGGGTAATCAACGAATACATAAAACGGAAATATTTAGACGGTTACTTATCTAAATATGAGTTTAGAGGTTACTATTACTACAACGACACTCCGCTCGGTAAATACACCAGTAATAAAATAGAAGAGTATAGGGAAAAGGTTATTAATAAATCAATCAAAGTCAACGAAACGAACTTATTTTATAAAGTGCAGACTGAAATTGGCACCTATGAATATTTCTGTATTGTTGCTATCCCACTCGCAAACGAACAGAGTATATCGCTCATACTGGATCTCAAAAGCAAAGCTTTCAATCCAAACTTCCCTTTCCCAGTTCTAATAGAATCCCAATCAGTTGAGGGGAACAGCCCGCAAAGAGTAATAAAAGACAGTTTTGCCTTGTACAAACACGGAAATTTAGTTACTCAAAACGGAAAATATACCTACCCTAATTCCGACAACAATTATCCGAAGACGACACAAGAATTCGTATACCTAGATGACAATAACGGTTTTTACCACATCATCTATAAACCGAATAAAGAGACAACTATAATTGTCAGTAAGCAGCATCAATCGTATTGGCAATATATAGCCGTGGCATCATTGGCCTTTTTAACGCTTTATTTAGCATTACTAATGTCGAAATTTGCCCTCGTTATTCTCCCTAAATACGCAAGAAATGACTTCAAGCTACGGAATATCAGTTACCAAATACGGATCCTATTATCCCGCATACGATACAGTACCCGAATACAGACATTGGTAATATCTTCAGTACTGATTGCAATTGTAATTTCGGGACTTATCACCTTCTTCAGTATCAGTTATCAATCAAAAAAAAGCACGGAAGAACAACGTCTTAATTATATTTCGGAGTTGGTAACTAAGTTAGAGACACGCGCCTTGATAGACTCTGCTGGTGATGCTACTACAGATCTAAAGTCGCTAATGACTTCGCTATCTGATATACTGATTTCTGATTTCAATCTGTATGACAAAAACGGAAAATTATTCTTCACCACTCAACCTAAAATCTACGATCAGAAACTATTATCAGAATACATAGATCCTGATGCATTCATTACACTCAATGTATTGAAAAAGACAGAGACACAAAATAATGAATCTATCGCAGATTTCAAATACGTATCCTCTTATGCAACAATCCGGAACTCCAACTACCATACCATAGCGTATCTAGGAGTTCCATACTTTGATTCAAATGCTAATGCTTCTGAAAGTAGAGGAATCCTACTCAATACAATATTGAATGTATACACCGTTATCCTGATTGTATTTGTTTTCTTATCAGTCTATATTTCGAATAAGATTACAGAACCACTACAGATTATCCGTAAGAAATTGTCACAGACCAATTTAGGAGGAAAACAGAATGAGCCACTATATTGGGAGAAAAACGACGAAATAGGTGTACTGGTCAAAGAGTATAATTTCATGTTGGTAAAACTGGAAGAAAATGCGAAGCAACTTCGTAATGCAGAAAGAGAAAGTGCTTGGAGGGAAATGGCCAAACAGGTAGCCCATGAGATTAAAAATCCATTGACTCCTATGAAATTAGGTATACAGCAACTCAGTCGTTCCTTTTACGAAAACGATCCCAAATTAAAAGAGCGATTTCAGAAAGTATCAACTTCATTCATACAGCAGATCGATGCCCTGTCGCACATTGCGTCTGAATTTTCAGCCTTTGCTAAGCTCCCCGATACAAACCTAGCTCCAATTGACTTGATTGCCAAAATAAACAAATCGATAGACGTTTACAATAACAATCAAAACACCGCTATTGTATTCGAAAATCATACAAATATGCAACACATAATTGTACTGGGTGATAAGGATCAGCTTTTGCGTTCTTTCAACAACTTATTAAAAAATGCTATCGAAGCAACTTCACGACGTAGAAAACACAAAATAAATATACATGCTAATCTATTAAATGAAGATTGGGTACAAATCATCGTAAAAGATAATGGCGATGGAATTGCAAAAGAAGTAATTCCAAACATATTCAGACCAAACTTCACCACCAAAAGCTCCGGTACAGGATTAGGTTTAGCATTTGTAAAGCAAACGATTGATGGTATGGGGGGAAAAATAACTTTTCAGACCGAACTCAATGTGGGGACCTCCTTCATCATGGAAATCCCCCGATACAAACAACCCCAGTAGCATCATAATATTTTTACAAGGTATGTTTCTTAACAGACCTAATAAACCTTTATATTAGCAACAAATTAATATACAAATAATATGAATTGGAGAAAATCTCTATTTATCGCCGCTGCGATGTTTGCTACTACGCAAACCTTCGCACAAGATAATCTAATCAATGCCCTTAAAAACAATGTAAGTGACAAAAGTAAAGACGGCTTTGTCTTTACACAAGTGATTAATTTAGGGAATACGTCAATCAAAGATCAAGGTTCTTCGGGTACATGTTGGTCTTACTCCGGAAACTCTTTTTTAGAGTCTGAAATGATTCGTATGGGAAAAAAACCTGTTGAAATCTCTCAAATATACACTGCCTATTATACCTATCTGGAGAAAGCAAAGACATATGTAAAACTACATGGTGACCAAGCTCAAGGTGAAGGAGGACAATTGCACGATGTATTGACGATCTTCCGTAAATATGGCGCGGTACCTCGTGAAGTCTATACTGGACTAAGAGACGGACAGACGCGCAATAATTTTTCGGAAATGTCTACGCTTATCCAAGGCATGAACGAAAATATTGTCAAAAGTAAAAAACCAACACCGGCTTGGCAAAAAGCGATCACAGGTGTGATGGATTCATACCTAGGCATGCCACCTCAATCTTTCCAATACAATGGTAAAACATACACCCCTCGTACATGGGCTGATCAAGTGATAGGTATTAATCCAGATGACTATGTCGGTATCAGTTCTTTCAAAGAGCATACTTACTACAAGCCATTTGTACTTTTGATTCAAGACAACTGGTCATTTGAAAGCTTCTATAATGTACAGATGAACGACTTAACAAGTATCATAGACAATGCGCTTCAAAATGGCTATACGGTAGCTTGGGCAAGTGATGTTTCAGAAAAATATTTCAGTTGGAAAAACGGAGTCGCTTTTGTTCCAGAAAAAGACATGGACAAAATGAACAAAGAAGAGCTAGCAGACTTGTTCAATGGGCCTAAAACAGAAGCAAAAACTACTGAAATTGTACGTCAAGAGGCTTTTGATGATTATTCAACGACAGATGATCACGGAATGCATATTGTAGGTTTGGTAAAAGATCAAAATGGCAAAGAGTATTATATCGTAAAAAACTCTTGGGGAGAATCTAATGACTATAAAGGGTATCTTTATGTTACAAAAGAGTATGTTCGATTTAAAACCATTTCTATCCTATTACACAAAAACGGAATCCAAAAAGAAATTAAATCAAAACTAGGAATATAAAGCATCCTATACCTTTGTTTACAAAGCCTACTGATTTAAATTAGTAGGCTTTGTTTATTGCCTAGAATTACTGAAACAATTCGCGACAAATTATGTTTTCTCTGTATAAAGGATGTCTACCTGTAGCGCTTCATACGCACTACTCGTTGTGATATTAAAGTATACAAATAAATACAAACATACATATGAGATTATCATTTATTACTCTAAACAACATTTTTTTTGTTTCTATTGCTATCATTTCTTTGGCCCTAACTAGCTGTGGGGTATCCAAGCCGGGCTCAAAAGAAAAACCAGATATGGCCACAGGATTTTACAATACCACATGGAAATTAATAGAATTAAATGGGAAGCCTGTTCCTGATCAGGTAAATGGAAAAGAACCCTTTATGTGTTTTGATCAGAAAGAAAATAGATACACTGCAAGTGGAGGCTGCAATGGAATAGGTGGTACTTTCGAGCTGAAATCGAATAAAATTAAATTTTCGCAGGGTATGTCTACCATGATGGCTTGTCCGGATATGAGTGTAGAGCAAGGCATAGGCCAAATGCTAAGTAAAGTAGACAATTTCACGCTAAAAGACAGTATGCTCTTTCTAAATCAGGGAAAATCATCGTTGGCCAAAATGACAGTTAGCCAAACGGCTGATAAAAAATCTTCACTGAAAGGAACTTGGGAATTGGACTATGTTTTAAATCCCAACGAGACTTTTCAGGTTTTATATCCAGGAGCAAAACCTACAATAACATTTGAGCCAGCAGAGCATAAAGTAAATGGTAACAACAGCTGCAATAACTTCTTTGGCTCCTACACAACTGGAGAAGCCAACCGTATCAGATTTGAGTCTTTGGGAAGCACAAGAAAGTTCTGTCCTGGAAACGGAGAGTCTGTCTTTATGAAAAGTATGGAAAGAGTAAGCCGTTATTCAATATCAGAAAACACCCTTACCTTAATAAGTGATGACATGGCAATTATGCGCTTTCAGAAAAAGTAAAAAGCTATAAATTAAAAAGGCTATATCAGGTTCATTTCACTCCTGATACAGCCTTTTTATAATTAACAGTCTATCCAAATAAGCTCGAACTTAGGTAACGATCGCCTCGGTCACAGGCCACAAAGACAACTACGCCTCGCTGTAATCCATTTGCAACCTGCAAAGCAGCCTCCAACGCTCCTCCGCTACTCATACCTGCAAAGACACCTTCCAATCGGGCGAGTTCCCTAGATCGCTTTATTGCATCTTTTTCATCTATGTCAATTACCTGATCGACACGAGTAGGATCGAAAATTTTGGGAAGATAGGCGGCGGGCCAGCGTCTTATACCTGGAATGGAAGAGTTTTCTGTCGGTTGACATCCTATAATCTGTATCTCAGGATTCATACCCTTTAAGTACATGGAAGTGCCCATAATAGTACCTGTAGTTCCCATAGCACTCACAAAATGTGTGATCTGTCCCTTTGTATCACGCCAAATCTCAGGACCAGTGGTCTTAACATGAGCCAAATAATTATCTGGATTAGCAAACTGATTTAAAATAAAGACACCTTCATTAGCCGCCTTTTCTTCTGCATAATCACGACAAATCTCCATGGACTCTAACAACGTAACGCGAGCTCCAAACGCTTCCATTGTGAGTGTACGTTCTCTAGTGGATGTAGAAGGCATTACCAATTCTAAGTCCAAACCATACATGCTTGCGATCATCGCTAATGCTATCCCCGTATTACCACTTGTCGCTTCAATCAATCGGTCTCCGTACTTGATTTCTCCACGTTCCATAGCAGAGCGAATCATATTTAAGGCCGGTCTATCCTTGACAGATCCTGCTGGATTATTTCCTTCCAATTTTACAAAAATCTTAACGTCTGGATTATTGTGAAATCGTGTGATTTCAACTAAAGGAGTGTTACCAATAGTATCAATTATATTTCCCATTATAAAGCTGGTTTCGTGTCTATAAATTTTGAATTAGATTGATGATACACAGTAGTATAAGGCTCTACACTATTTGTTAACCACACATTTCCACCAATTATCGAGTGGTGCCCTACCCGAGTCTCTCCTCCTAATATTGTAGCACCTGCATAAATAATAACATGATCTTCGATAATTGGATGTCGTTGTACATTTGCCAACGATTTTTCTACACTAAGAGCTCCTAAAGTAACGCCTTGATAAAGCTTAACATGGCTTCCTATTATACAGGTTTCACCAATTACCAAACCTGTTCCATGATCAATGTAAAGATAAGGACCGATCTGAGCACCAGGATGAATATCAATCCCTGTCTTGGAATGCGCATACTCAGTAAGAATTCTAGGAATCAAAGGTACCCCATACTTTAAAAGCTGATGCGCTATACGATACATACTGATAGCCATGAAACCGGGATAAGTACGAATTACCTCCCTTAGGCTCTGCGCTGCGGGGTCTCCATTCAATATTGCTTGAGCATCTGTATTCATCAGCTCATAAATATCCGGTAAGTCTTCAAAAAAATGCTTAGCTATTATTCTGTTATCACAATGAGCACAAGCCTTGGTTTTAAGTAAAAGTTCAAATAGCTCTATTTCTGCCTGCCCGAAAGCAAGCTGTAACTCCTCTACACTACCGAAGCCTTTCGAATTACGTTCGGGATACAACAAATCCAATACATGTCTAGCCCAATTGGAAATACGTCCATTAGAAGGCATGTCCTGAACCTCCAATTGCTTTAAGAACAACTGTTGATAAAAATCGGTTAAATGATTATGTTTCATCAATCCAAATATACTATTAATACTACCAACATTATAGAATTAATTTCTCAAACAATTCTTGATGTGTTTCTTCGGCAGAAATACACATACCTGGATGAGTCACCGAACATTGAATTAGTGTACTTCTATTAGCCGTGAGCCATCGAAAACGCTCCGCTTGTTCCAATCCGGCGATACGTCCTGCTCCCTTATCCCCTCTACAAATCTGACGGAAAGATTCTAGGTGTTGTTTGACCACTACAATATCTACATCAGCATACAGCGCTTTCAGCTTTATCTCATCAATATGTAATTTAACATCTGCGTAGCGCTGGCGTCTACAATACAACGCAACTCCAACATTTATAAATTCATCACGTTCCACACGAGGTACGACCCGCACTACCGCATACTCATATACCGTTCTTTCGCTCATGATCTATTTGATTTAGAAATATATCGGACTGACTCAATCTACCCATCAAAAACCTCAGGTATACCTTACGTACCTCATCTGCTGATAAATATCTACCTTCCTCCTGCAACCACTCATCGGGGATAGCCTGTAAGATGTTGGATATATTATCTTCATTAAAGACGGTTCGATACTGTCTATCGATAGCTCTGACCTGACTGGCTTTACTCAGCAACACGTGATCTTTGATCTGTACAAAAGGTTTTGCCATAAGCTCCTCCCAATTGTCCCAAGAATGGTGGAAATACAGTGACGCTCCATGGTCTATCAACCACAATTGCTTATGCCAGATCAACATGTTGGTATTGCGCGCCGTACGATCCACATTCATTAACAAAGCGTCCAACCAAACTATTTTAGAAGCCTCTTCTTCGGATACAGCATCCACATTCGCATCAAAAGTAATAGCCCCATTTAAAAAATGTACACCAAGATTCTTACCTACGGAGAAACGTAAAAGATCCTGGATCTCTTCATCCGGTTCCATACGGGCAAACGCTTCATCAAGCTCAGCAAAAACCATCTCCGGCATACGAAGACCTATTAACCGGGCCAACTCTCCTCCGATCAACTCCGCAACAAGAGCCTTTTTCCCTTGGCCTGCCCCCCTGAACTTGATCACATAACTAAAACCATCATCTGCGTCAACCAACCCTGGTAAAGAACCTCCTTCTCGAAAGGGCTGTATATAACGGATGATATTCACATCCCTTATTTCTATTTTTTTTTCCTCCATTTATTCTATTACATATCTTCTATAAAAATAAAATTCACAACTCTAATCTAGTTTAAAAATCCTTAGCTATTGATAGAAAAAAGCAAATCATACAGTTTTGTGACTATCAAACAATCAGATTTCTAGCTATATTTGTCATTCATCGAATAGGAATACGAATTACATTATATGAATACAACCGCAGAGTACAATGCTGTAATACAATATTGCAAAGACCTCTTTATCAAGAAAACAAAAGATTATGGGACTGCTTGGCGAATAATGCGTCTACAATCCATTACAGATCAGCTCTATATTAAAGCAAAACGTATACGCACCCTAGAAATAAAACAGGTATCACTGGTAGGCGAAGACATTTCAGGTGAATATATCGGTATTGTCAACTACTGTGTAATGGCTCTTCTGCAATTGGAACTGGGACAGGATGGGGAAGAAAACCTACCCGTTGCTTTTGTTGATCAAAAATACAGCGAAAAGGTGGACGAAACACGCGACTTGATGTTTGCAAAAAATCATGATTATGGTGAGGCTTGGCGAGAAATGCGCATTTCTTCGATGACAGACCTCATACTTATGAAATTACATCGTGTCAAACAAATTGAAGACAACAATGGACAAACGCTTGTCTCCGAAGGTTTAAAAGCTAATTATCAAGATATGCTAAACTACGCCGTCTTCGCGTTAATAAAATTAGGTTTTGCTGATAAAAACAAATAAAATGTCTACTACTTCTTACTATGCACCATTAAATAACGACAAATCTTCAGTGGATATCCTATTGTGGATATCAAGATTGTTCGTTGGATTCCTATTTATATTTTCGGGACTTATCAAGGCTAATGACCCGATGGGATTTGGGTATAAATTGCAAGAATACTTTCATGTCTTTAACCTCAATCTTCTGAATGATTATAGCACATGGATTGCTGTCGGCATCTGTGCTTTTGAGATTATCTTAGGTGCTTTATTGGTACTTGGTATAGCTGGCCGCAAAGTAGCTTGGGGGTTGCTATTGCTGATTATATTCTTTACTTTCTTGACGTTCTATTCCGCATTTTTTGAAGTTGTAAGTTCCTGTGGATGCTTCGGAGATGCTATTCCATTGACACCTTGGCAATCCTTTATAAAAGACCTGATATTACTTGCGTTTATATTGGTTATATTCATAAAGAGAAGAAAAATAGCTCCACTTGTAGCGAGTTCATTTACGAATAATCTATTGAGTTTTTTTGTCATTATTCTATCCTTTGGAATAGGTATATACACTATCAGCTTCCTACCATTTGTTGACTTTTTACCTTACAAAGAAGGGAATAATATTCCTAAATTGATGGAAATACCGGAAGGCGCTGCGCAGGATGAGTATGAACACATCTATTCGCTGAAAAACAAATCTACAGGAGAGGAAAAGAAAATGTCCGATAAGGAATATATGGATCAGAAAATCTGGGAAGATGAAAATTGGGAAGTTATAGGTGAACCTGAGTCAAAACTCGTAAAGAAAGGGTACCAAGTACCAATCCCGGACTTGATCATCTCCGATGCTGAAGGTAATGAACTCACCCAAGAAATTGTCAGAAATCCGTATTATAACTTTATAGTGACCAGTGTGGATGTCACAAAACTTTCCGCCACAGATTTAGTAGCTTTAGATAAGATCAACAAGACTATACGTGATTTATCCGGCGAATATAATCTTCGGGCTGTGTTATTAACAGCAAGTTCATCGGATGACGTTAATTATCTTAATGATCAACTAGATCTAGTACTGGAAACATTTTATACGGATGCTGTTCCGCTCAAGAGTATGGTCCGCTCAAATCCTGGTGTGATGCTTTTACAAAATGGAGTTGTCATAAAAAAATGGTCTAAGAATGCTTTCCCTAACAAAGAGGCATTAATAAATATGTATTTAAAAGCGCAATAATGAAAACACCGATCTTCATTGTTGGATTTATGGGCAGTGGGAAGACAACAATAGGAAAGAAACTAGCTGCTGCAACAGGAAGACAATTCGTTGATTTGGATCACGAAATAGTAACGTATATCGGCATGAGTATTCCAGAATATTTCAACAGGTATGGCGAAGATAAATTCCGTGATTTGGAGCGCACTTTTCTGAAACGTCAGCAAGGGGTTCATGCTATAATTTCTACAGGAGGAGGTACCCCTTGTTTTTATGACAACATGCAATGGATTACTGAAAACGGTATAGCACTCTACCTCCAACATACCTCCAAGTCTCTATGGTCTAGACTAAGCAAATCGGACATAAATAAAAGACCTGTACTGAAAGGACTAAATGGAGACGAACTTTTAGCATTCATTGAAAGTAAACTTAAAGAGCGTTCCCCTTTTTATGAACAGTCACAATTAATAGTTGATCAGCTCCACACTTCTGTTGAAGATATTGTCCGATTGATAAGCGATTATCAAAAAAAGGCTCAACTATGAAAAAAAACACCCAATATATCTTCGGAATATTGCTGCTAATATTAGCTAGCAGTTGCTTTCGCTCAACGGATAGTACACAAAAAAACTCGCTAAGGGAAAGCAGTACACAATTATTCAAAAATCAGACTTTTGAGCTCAATACAGTAGAGGATCTTTATCAACTATTGACCTATAGCGAGAACAGCTATCCACTAATCAGTGCACATCGCGGTGGCCCAGCTAAAGGCTATCCGGAAAATGCTATTGAAACCTTTGCCCGTATTGCCAATAAGATGCCAGTTATTATCGAATGCGATGTAAGGATTTCTAAAGATTCTATCTTGGTGCTGATGCATGATGAGACATTAGATAGAACCACCGATGGAAATGGAAAAGTTGGCGATTTTACGCTTTCTGAGTTAAAAAAACTTAAATTAAAAGACACGGAAGGAAAAGTCACCTCCTACCAAATCCCTACGTTAGAAGAAACCCTCACTTGGGGAAAAGGAAGAGTAATCTTCACTTTGGATGCGAAAAATGATATTCCTTATAAATTATTATCGCGTGTCATTGCTAAAACTAATGCGCAGTCCTATACCGTTGTAATCACTTACAACACTAAACAAGCTAAGGCACTATATCGGATTAATCCGGATCTGATGATTTCAACTAGTATAAAGTCTATCGAAGATCTAGGTAGGCTAGCGAGTCAAGGTATTCCTGACAATAGGATTGTCGCTTTTGTTGGGACACGTCAGCCGGAACCGGAATTGGTACAGCTTTTACACCAACATGGTATAAAAATCATATTAGGTACTATCGGTAACCTGGATCGACAAGCTGACAGCAAGGGCTACCAAACCTATGCTGAATACGT
This sequence comes from Sphingobacterium sp. xlx-130, assembly GCF_011007405.1. Taxonomy (NCBI): domain Bacteria; kingdom Pseudomonadati; phylum Bacteroidota; class Sphingobacteriia; order Sphingobacteriales; family Sphingobacteriaceae; genus Sphingobacterium; species Sphingobacterium sp. xlx-130. Next base: position 15,405 of record NZ_WFKN01000013.1, on the reverse strand, counting down.
TGAAAATGGGGCTGATATTTTAAGCACTGATCGTCCGTTAGAAGCCCATAAAGCGTTAGATTACTACATTCGAAAGCGAAACATCAGCTCTCCTTATATCCGCCATTAAGCTATGTCTATTGAAGTCCAAAATCTTACAAAAAGCTATAAGCAGCAAAAAGCTTTAGACGATATTTCGTTTGCGACAGGAAGCAATCACATTATAGGTTTCCTTGGCCCTAATGGGGCAGGTAAATCTACGACAATGAAGATTCTAACAGGTATATACCCTTTTGAACAGGGGCTCTGCATGATCAATGGTATCGATATAAAAATAAACCCACTATCAACCAAAAAGATGATTGGCTATCTACCTGAAAACAACCCTCTTTATCTCGATATGTATGTGCAAGAAATACTCTATTTTGAAGCGCAAATTCATAAACTACCAAATCCTAGTAAACGAATTAAGGAGGTAATAGCACAAACTGGACTCCAGCAGGAACAACATAAAAAAATAGCGCAACTATCCAAAGGATTCAAACAACGCGTCGGGTTAGCGCTCGCGATCATCCATGACCCAGAAGTATTGATTCTAGATGAGCCTACAACAGGGCTAGACCCCAACCAGATAATTGAAATCCGAACACTTATAAAGCACCTAGCAAAAAACAAAACAGTTTTTATTTCTACCCATCTTATGCAAGAAGTTGAAGCTATCTGCGAGGAAGTAATTGTAATTCATAAAGGACAAATAAAAGATCACTTTCTATCTAAGGACAGAGCGGCGAAATACCCTAATCTGAATATGGAGGAAATTTTCGTAAAATTGACAAATTCCTAAAACAAGTTTGTATTTAATTTGTTGTTTATACAATGAAATTACTTACGCGTTACAAAATGAAAAAATATGAAGAAAACATTACTTTCAGCAGCTTTACTTCTAGCTACTTTTGCGTCTGCGAATGCACAGGAAATTAAAACTGTACCTCAGCATTCGGCAAATGTGGGTCTTACCCCTATCAAAACGGGGAACTGGATGGTCGGAGGATCTATCGGAGGCTTAGGATACAGCTTTGAATCGGAAGCATTTAATATTGGTGTAAGTCCACGTGCCGGTTATTTTATCGCTAATGGTCTTGCATTAGGCGCTCAAGCCTCATTGGGACTTCGAACTGTAAAAGGTGATGACAACCAATGGAACTATGGTATCGCTCCTTTTGTACGCTACTATATCCCTCGCGGAGCCAGTGCTACAGGTCGCTTCTTTGGTCATGGTGATGTTGGTATAACAGGTAGTAACGCCGGTAAAGGAACCTCTTTTGCATTCGGTGTTAATGCGGGATATGCACACTTCATCACGCAGACTGTAGCACTTGAAGTGATGACGGGCTATAACTACTCCAAAGCTAACGTCAACGTCGGAGAAAAAGCTACCGGATTAGGAGTCAGTCTTGGTTTTCAAATCTATCTTCCAGGAAAAAGCAGATAAACTTTATTATAGCATAAACAGCATGAATCATAGACTCATGCTGTCTTGCTTTCTAACATACATTTTCCTAATTTCGGAACAAATTAATCGAAAGCAAGTTGTTTAGCATTTACAAAAAAGAAATAGCAGGTTACTTTAATTCCTTAATCGGCTATCTGGCAATCGGAATTTTCCTCCTAATAACCGGTCTACTACTATGGGTTTTTCCCGACACTTCCATATTAGAAACGGGGTATGCATCTTTAGATAGCTTCTTTAACCTAGCACCATATTTATTACTATTTTTAGTCCCGGCGATCGGTATGCGCAGTATCTCGGGAGAAAAATCTGATGGTACATGGGAGTTGCTATTAAGTCGTCCGATCAGCTTGGCACAAATCATACTGGGCAAGTTTCTAGGAATTCTGACGATTGTCTTGCTCGCTATCATCCCTACGATAGTATATGCAATAACGACTTATCTTTTAGCATTCCCTATAGGAAATATCGATATCGGAGCCACTATCGGTTGCTATTTAGGTCTCCTATTACTAGGTGCGACCTTTACTTCTATAACATTGTTCTGTTCATCATTGACCAATAATCCCATTATAGCCTTCTTGCTAGCGGTCTTCGTTTGTTTCTTATTTTTTTACGGATTTGACGCCATTAGCCAAATCAGCGTTGTATCTTACAACGAAGAGCTCATTAAAAAAATTGGGATCATTGAACACTACGACGCTGTAAGTAGAGGTGTATTGAATTTCGGTGACCTGATTTATTTTTTGAGTGTACAATCCCTTTTTATAGTATTTTCCATAGGCCACTTAGGTCGTCAATTCAGACCTAGAAAAAAAACCTTAGTCGTATACGCCATCTGCCTCTTAATTGCTTTCACTTTAAATCATTCTATTTTTCAACAATTATACGGAAGGTTGGATTTCACATCCGATCAACGATTCACTTTAAACGAAACATCTAAGGCGATAGTTTCTGACCTTAAAAAAGACACTTATATTACGATCTTTTTGGATGGAAAATTGCCAGCGGGGTTTAAAAGATTGAGACAAGCAGCGATAGATATGGCTCATGATTTAAAATCCTATTCTAAAGGTAAAGTGAAAGTCAATATTATCGATCCTAACGCAGGAAGTCAAGAAGAACAAAAACAATACACGGAAGCACTTATCAGCCGCGGTCTATATCCGACCAACTTAAGTATCAAATCAGAGAGTGGCTTCAATCAGACATTGATTTTTCCTGCGGCTATTATTAGCCATGATGAACAAGAAATCAACGTGAACCTACTGCAAAACAAAATAGGGCAATCGCCGGAGCAGGTGCTCAACAACTCTATTCAGAATTTAGAGTATGCTTTTGTTTCCGCTATCACAAAAATAAACACGGACAAGCTTCCATACATTGCTTTTACAGAGGGCCATGGCGAACCATCTGATCTCGAACTATATGACGCCATGCGATCCTTAGGGGTTTCTAATCAGGTCGGTCGATTAAACCTCGACTCCATATCACTACATGACCTTAAAGAAATTGCTATTCTCTTTATTGCTAAACCCCAAAAGGCATTTTCTGAGCAAGAAAAATATAAATTGGACTATTATGTAAGAAATGGTGGTTCCATCATTTGGGCGATAGATCAAATAGACGCAAGCTTGGATTACCTAAAAAAAACGGGTAGTCAACCATTGATTGGAAAAGAACTAAACCTAGACGATCAATTATTCCTTTATGGAGCACGATTGAACTACAATCTAATCGCTGATTTAAACTGCTCCCAAATCCCATTGTCAGTAGGAAATATAGGTACGCAAGCGCAGATTGAACTTGTTCCTTGGTATTTGTTTCCAATTCTTATGCCTACCAGTCAAAACCCCATTCTAAAAAATCTAGATGGTATACGTACTGAATTCATCGGAACTGTGGATACAATAGCCGTAAAAGGCATTAGGAAAGAGATTCTGTTATACTCATCCCCTTTCAGCCGTATAATTAATACTCCAGGACCTATCTCTTTACAAATGGTCGAAGAGCAACCTGATCCTCAAAATTTTAGAACAGAACCTAAAGCAGTAGCTGCTCTGCTAAGGGGTAAATTCCCTTACCTATTTCAAAACAGACCGATCCCAATAGGAATTACCGAAAAAATAGATTTGACAAATATCTCTGAAGAGGCAAAAATGTTGGTAATAGCTGACGGAGATTGGCTTATTAATCAAGTTAATTACAAAGATCAATCCCCATATCCGCTAGGTTGGGACCGTTTTACAGAACAACAATATGCAAACAGGGTATTTCTGGAAAATATTGTCGATTACTTCATGAATGATGAACGGTTGATTTCTCTCCGAAACCGAGAGGTAAAACTACGTCTATTGGACCAGTCGGCTGTGAAAAATGAGAAGTTGAAATGGCAACTAATTAATGTTGTACTGCCGATCCTAATACTAGTAATAGCTGCTTGGAGCCAAAGTTACTTACGCAAACGCCGTTTTACAAAAACAACAAAGACTACAAGAGGCTAATTCCCCTGTAGTCTTTTGGTATTATTTTTTCATTGTACCACTTTCAGCTAATCTTAAATGCCAGCTAAAGGCTTCTTCTAGCAAATGTGGAGTATGTCCACCTCTTTCACAAGCTCGGTCAAAATACGACTGTAACTCTGACCTATAATCTGGATGTACACAGTTGTTTATTATCTGTTGAGCTCTTTCCCGTGGCGCTAACCCTCTTAGATCAGCTAATCCAATATCGGTAACCAAGATATCAACATCATGTTCTGTATGATCTACATGAGAGACCATAGGCAATACGTGGGAGATCGCGTTCTCTTTGGAAGCGGCTTGCGTCACAAAAATACTTAGGTAAGCATTCCGGGCAAAATCTCCGGAACCACCTATACCATTCATGATCTTTGTTCCGGAAATGTGTGTCGAATTGACATTTCCATAAATATCAAACTCTATTGCCGTATTAATCGCAATTACACCGAGACGTCTTATTAAACCTGGTGTATTGGATATATTTTGAGGCCGTAGGACAAATTTATCTCTATAACGCTGCAAATTATCAAAAACACGGTGATAGCAATCCTCCGACACTGTTATTGAAGAAGCAGAAGCAAAACTAAGCTTTCCGGAATCAATAAGATCAAAAGTACTATCCTGCAAGACTTCTGAGAACATTGTCAAGTCATAAAAGTTACTGTCTTTAAAGCCCATCAGCACGGCATTAGCTACTTTGCCTATTCCTGCTTGGATAGGAAGTAAGCGATCTGTCAAATGTCCCAGTTTAACCTCATTTTCAAAAAATGCTAAGATATGCTTCGCTATAGAAGTGGTTTTCTGATCGGGTGCTGCAATATCTGCGGGGCTATCCGTAATATTTGTAAATACGACACCTATCACCTTTTCTGGATTTAACGGAATCGTCTTTCTGCCTATTTTGTTCCAAGGAGCCACAATGGGAATAACGTTACGATGTGGATAATCCTCCGCCTGATAGATATCATGTATGCCGTATACCTCTTCCGGAACTGCGGTATTGATCTCGAGAATTACCTGTTTGGCCAAAGCCGCAAAAGTGACAGAATTCCCTACCGAGGTAGTCGGCACGATGCTACCGTCTCGATCAATATATGCTACTTCCAGTATCGCAATATCTACTGGAGGAAGATTTTTATTGTGCAATAATTCAGCACTTTCGCTCAAATGCTGATCAATAAATAAAACCTCTCCTGCATTAATTTTATTCCGCAACGTGCGATCTACCTGAAATGGCATACGCTTACTAAGTGCACCAGCTTCGGCCAACTTGCCGTCCGTATCATGTCCCAGAGAAGCCCCTGTCATCAATGTAATTTTTATATGCTCTCTCTTAGCCCTTTCTGCAAATGCAGGTAAGACAACTTTACTGTCTCCTGCCTTTGTAAAACCACTAGAGCCGACTACCATACCATCTTGGATAAATGCGGCAGCCTGTTCTGCAGTCATAACTTTATCTTGCAAAGTTTTTAAACGTATTCTTTCAATGCTCATTATTTTAAAATCTGGCTATTTGTATCTTTCTATTAATCAAACAATTTACAATATTATAAATTAATAATATAGCTAAATTATTATATTCTGCCAGTAAATTATTGATTCTAATCAAAAAAAACACAACGTTCTGATAGTCAAACAATAAAAAGGATAAAAAACAAAGACAAGAGAAGTACGAAACACTTTAATCCCTTAAATATCAAATAGCTAAAAATTTATTCAGACAAAGGTTAAGACACTGTTTTACATGGCATCGTTTATTTTTTGAGTAAGCTAACACTTACTTTTTGGTATTGTAAGCAAAAATCAAGAAATTTAGGGCTCAAACAACAAGCTATGGAAAAGGAGTATGTTAATAAGTATTACATGACCGATGTAGACGCATTTGAAGATAGTATTTATTGTCACCATGCATTGATGGGCAATAATCATATCGAAGAGCATTTACATAAAAAGGGACAATTTTTGTATACTGAAGGTGGCGTGGTATTCCTGAAAACTTCAGATAAGTCTTATTTTTTACCCGCTCGCCATTACATCTGGATCCCAGCAGGTATTAAACACAGCATTCATCCTAGCTCTTCTCATGTCGTTATGAGAAACTTATATTTTCCAAAATATGAAACAGATACTGATTTCTTTGATAAAATAAACATCTATCCTGTTAATGATTTACTTATCGAGTTAATCATGTTTACAAATCGTTGGAACGGCAATATCTTCCCTGTCGAAGAGCCGAAGTATTCTATTGCAAAAGCATTCAAATTAATTTTACCTGAATTGTCCCAATGCGAGCTGCCGTTAGCTCTACCTTATCCTCAACATGACAAACTAAAAGATATCGTATCATTCTTAGAAAAGAATATATCTGAAAATATTAGCTTTAAAGACCTCTCACAGAAATTTGATGTTAGTGAGCGTACGTTGGCCCGTCTTTTTCAAAAAGAGCTAAACATGTCATTCATCCAGTACTATACCATACTCAGAATGCTTACAGCTCTTCGTCTCTTATTAGACGAAAGAATAAGCGTCAATGAAGCCGCTTTACGAGTGGGATACAGTAGTCTACCGACATTCAGCAATACTTTTAACAAAGTAATAGGTATACGTCCAAGCGACTATGTCAAGCATCAAAACACGTTACTCTAATCAAGATACAATAATCAAATGAACCTAAAACCTTTTTTTATGGCGGTAGTAACTACCGCGACACTGTTGTCCTGCAACACGGTCAAGAGCACATCCAACACAGTCTCAAAAGTTCCAAAGCCTATACAGCTATTTAATGGCAAAGACATAAAAGACTGGACCGTTAAAATTCGATCGCATGAGGTTGGCGAAAACTACAAAAATACATTTCGAGTAGAGGACGGCTTATTAAAAGTACGTTATGATGGGTATGAAAGTTTTAACCAACAGTACGGACATTTAGGCTACAATAAACCCTACGGTTATTATGTACTCCGTCTTGAATATCGATTTGTGGATGAACAGGCAAGTGGTGGTGAAGGATGGGCTTGGCGCAATAGCGGAGCAATGTTACATAGTCAATCTCCGAATACAATGTTAAAAGACCAAGATTTCCCTATATCTATCGAGGCCCAATTATTGGGTGGAGATAATACCCCTAGCTCTGTACGTACCACTTCTAATCTATGTACCCCTGGGACAAATGTCGTATATCGTAACGAATTATTCACACCACATTGTGTTAATTCCAGTTCTAAAACATACCATGGAGATGAATGGGTCAAAGCCGACTTTATAGTATTAGGCGACTCCGTGATACGACATGTACTTGAGGGGGAAACTGTCCTCGAATATTATAAGCCTCAAATAGGCGGAGGAAATGTAAATAACTACGACAAGACACAAAAGAAAGATGGACAGTTACTTAAATCGGGGTTTATTTACTTGCAATCAGAAAGTCATCCAATTGACTTTAGAAAAGTCGAACTCTATGACTTAGAAGCTTACAAAAATAATCCAGAGCAACTAAAAAACATCACGGAAGCTATCGTCAATAATAAAGGCAGTTTATTGACTGCCTTTATTACATATAAAAAAAAAGGATGCACAGGCATCCTTTTTTATATTCTTTCATAAAAAGACTATGCTAATTTGTTAACAAATTTTGTCAACTTAGATTTGTTATTTGAAGCCTTTTTCTTGTGGATAACATTTTTCTTAGCCAAACGATCTAACATAGAAACTACGCGTGGTAATAACGCTTTAGCCTCTTCAGCAGAAGTTGTAGTACGTAATTTTTTAATCGCGTTACGTGTAGTTTTTGCTTGGTAACGGTTTCTTAGACGCTTCGCAGCGTTAGCTCTAATTCTTTTAATCGCTGATTTATGATTTGCCATTTCTCTTAGCTATATTTTATTATACTTTTTTATACTAAATTCGGATTGCAAAAATAACCAGTATTATCCAATATTCAAAATCTATTTTAAAGTTTTATTTTGTGTTTCCCGAGCGGCACAAATACAAATTGTCACATATCTTCCTTTTTACATTTTTACTAGCTAATTTTGTGCATGCAAAAACTTTCAATGGATCAGTTGAATCGTACTGATATAACCTCATTTAAAGCACAGGAAAAGACCCCTATCGTATTGGTATTAGACAATGTTCGCAGTATGCACAATGTGGGTTCAACATTTAGAACGGCCGACGGTTTCGGTCTAACAAAAATTATACTTTGTGGTATTACAGCGCAACCACCACATCGCGAAATAGAAAAAACAGCTCTCGGTGCTACACAATCTGTAGAATGGAAACATTACGACAATAATATAGAAGCCATCCAAGAACTAAAAAACGAAGGCTATAAAATTTATGCAATAGAGCAAGTATCTAATTCGATATCTCTGCCGGACTTTGTCCCATCTCTTGAAGACAAATACGCATTAATATTTGGAAACGAAGTAAACGGAGTTGATGAAAAACTTTTACCCTTAGTAGATGGCTGCATCGAAGTACCACAATTTGGCACTAAACATTCTTTCAATGTCTCCGTTACCGTGGGAGTCGTATCTTGGGATTTGCTATCCAAGATGAAGTTTTCTAACAAAAAATCCGATTAGCGGCGGCATAATTTCCAGAAGTCATTACAAAATAGTAGATTTGCTCTGCAAAAAAATAGAACAATGAGTGTATTAGTAAATAAAGATTCAAAAGTTATCGTTCAGGGTTTTACTGGAACAGAAGGCACTTACCATGCTTCTCAAATGATTGAGTATGGTACTCAGGTTGTAGGTGGTGTAACACCAGGTAAAGGTGGTCAGTCCCACTTGGATCGTCCAGTATTCAACACTGTACAAGATGCAGTAGATAATACCGGAGCTAATGTTTCCATCATTTTTGTACCCCCAGCATTTGCAGCAGATGCTATTATGGAAGCGGCAGCGGCAGGAATCGCTTTAATCGTGTGTATTACGGAAGGTATTCCTACTAAAGATATGATTCAAGTAAAATCTTACCTGAGTGACAAAAACTCTCGTTTAATCGGCCCTAACTGTCCTGGAATCATCACTGCTGAAGAGGCTAAAATAGGTATCATGCCAGGCTTTATCTTCAAAAAAGGTAAAGTAGGTGTTGTTTCTAAATCAGGAACATTAACATATGAAGCAGTAGATCAAACCGTTAAAGCTGGCTTAGGAATTACTACAGCAATCGGGATCGGTGGAGACCCTATCATTGGAACAACTACTAAAGAAGCTGTTGAATTATTAATGAACGATCCAGAAACTGAAGCAATCATCATGATTGGTGAAATCGGTGGAGGAATGGAAGCTGAAGCAGCTCATTGGATCAAAGAAAACGGAACTAAACCTGTTGTTGGCTTTATCGCTGGACAAACAGCGCCTCCAGGACGTCGTATGGGACACGCAGGAGCGATTGTTGGTGGAGCAGATGATACAGCAGAAGCTAAGATGAAAATCATGCGTGAGTGCGGTATCCGCGTTGTAGAATCACCAGCTGAAATCGGTAAAGCTATTGCGGAAGAATTAGCTAAATAAGCCGTCTCAATTTATATAATAAAAAGGCTTCATGGGAAATGAAGCCTTTTTTATTTGCTAGCCTTTATTCATATCGTCGGCAGATGGTCCATATATTCCTGGCACAGGAATATCTAGTAACCGTAAATACACAGATAGCTGTCCTCTGTGATGAATGAGATGATTTTGGATTATAAAGCGCATTGCCCCCTCTTTGGACATCTCCGCTATAACATAATCTCCTGCGCGTAAACGCCACATTGAAGACCAGTCCTCCTCTGTTAACGAAGTGATCATTGCAACATTCTTATCATACCCTTGATCAAGCACTTCCTTTATTGCGTTTATACTTGTCGCTTTAAGTGGAATATAATGCTTTTTAAAATCAAACTCGGCCATCCCTAAGGCGGCATATACCCAGTTATGCAATTCGACAACGTGAGCTGCTAATTCTCCAACTGTCATTGATTTGGTATGCGGCCTCCAATCCAAATGCTCATCTTTCAATCTACCTATAATACGTCTTGTATTCTCTGTTTCTCGTTCTAACTCGACTAAAAATCCTTGCTTTAACCCCATGACCTTTTAAAATTTGTGTAGCCTAATTTAGAAAAATTAGTATAATTCGCTATATTCAATTGTAATTTGATTACCATTTTATTTATGAAAAAATTATTTACCCTACCCCTGCTCCTTTTACTCATTAACTTTCTTCGGGCGCAGGAGGTTAATGAAACTTACATTAAGGCACATTATGACAAAATAGAAGAATATATCCCTATGCGAGATGGAACCAAACTATTCACATCTATTTATGTCCCTAAAAACAAGAGTACAAAATACCCTATATTACTAAATAGGACTCCGTACACGGTAGCTCCTTATGGAATTGATAAGTACAAAAAGAGCTTGGGTAATTTCGACAAAATGGCGGTATCTTCTTATATTTTTGTATATCAAGATGTACGGGGCAAATGGATGAGCGAAGGTACATTTGAAGACATCAGACCCACACGAACAAAAGAAAACAAGCATAAAATAGACGAAAGTACAGACACCTATGACACCATAGATTGGCTCGTAAAAAATGTTAAGAATAACAACGGAAAAGTAGGAATGTATGGCATCTCTTACCCAGGATTCTATTCTACAGTATCACTTATTGGCTCACACCCGGCTCTAAAAGCAGTCTCCCCGCAAGCACCAGTTACCGATTGGTTTATCGGTGATGATTTTCATCATGGAGGTGCGTTATTTCTTATTGATGCCTTTCGGTTCATGTATACCTTTGACGCTCCCAGACCTGCACCTATCACTAACGAGCAAGGTCCGAAAGGATTTAATCTACCTTCAAAAGATTGGTATAAATTCTTTTTAGACAATCCCACACTAAGCGAATTAAAAACGAAGTATTTAAATCATACTGTGAAATTCTGGGATAACCTTGCCAAGCACAGCACGCTAGATACTTTCTGGAACAATCGTACCATTACACACCATCTTCATGCAGTAAAACCCGCCGTCATGGTAGTTGGAGGACTCTTTGATGCAGAAGACACTTATGGTGCCTTTGAAACTTATAAACAGATTGAAAAGAAAAATAACAAGAACAACAACATTTTAGTGATGGGGCCTTGGTTCCATGGCGGATGGGTACGTACAAAGGGAGATTCCTTTGGTGACATTAAGTTTAATCAAGAAACTAGCACGTATTATCAAGAGAACTTTGAACTTCCTTTCTTTGAATACTATCTTAAAGGAAAGGGTAACTTTGATCCTGCAGAAGCTAATATATTTGTAACAGGTTCAAATAAATGGCATCAATTTTCACAATGGCCACCTAAAGAAGCTAAAATGACTTCACTCTACCTCAATGAAGATAATCAACTGACAGAAAAGGCGAACGACACGCAAAATAAATATGTTGAATATACGAGTGATCCAAAAAAGCCCATCCCTTCTCAAGATGGAATATTTACAAACCGAACGCGCGAATATATGATTGCAGATCAGCGTTTCGCTGCGAACAGACCTGATGTGATGGTATTTGAGACGGCAGTTCTAGCAAACGATTTGACTGTAGTAGGTCCTATACAAGCGGATCTGTATGTATCCATGACTGGTACAGATGCTGATTTTATTGTAAAAGTGATCGATGTATATCCAGATAGCTCAAGTGATATTTCTCCATTGAATACAGAAACAGTTATGCAGAATTATCAAATGTTGGTTCGAGGTGAAATATTGCGTGGTAAATTTCGAAATAGTTTCAGTTTACCAGAACCATTCAAACCCAATGAAATCACCAATGTAAAAGTAAATCTACCTGACGTAGCTCATACTTTTAAAAAAGGTCATAAAATAATGGTTCAAGTACAACACAGTTGGTTCCCTTTAACAGACAGAAATCCGAATCAATTTATGGATATATACAAAGCAAAGGCTGAAGACTACATCAAAAACTCACACCGCATATACTTTGATAAATCAGCACCCAGCAGAATAAACTTCGCTGTGCTATAAATAGAAAGGGAGCATGCACATACTCCCTTTCTATTCATTATGAATTAACAATTTTATTAACTTCGTCAAACTCATCCTGAATTTCCTTATTAACGGGTTTGCTAGCTAAAGAAACCACTACTATTGTTAAAAAACTCAAGATAAACCCTGGTATAATTTCATACACTGTTTTAAAATTGTGTGGCACATATACCCATAGTAAGACGACTATTCCACCAACTAACATCCCCAATAAGCCTCCCATCGCCGTAGTTCGCTTCCACAGGAGAGACAGAATGATCAAGGGGCCAAAAGCAGCACCAAATCCCGCCCATGCGTTGCCCACAAGATTCAGGATACTATCTTTCGGATTTAACGACAATAATAATGCAATAACTGCGACTATAAGCACGGAAAGACGGCTCATCACCAACATATTCTTAGGAGAAGCCTTTCTATTAAAAAATGCCTTGTAGATATCTTCTGTCATGGAACTCGAGGTAACCAGTAGCTGAGAAGATATTGTACTCATTACTGCAGCCAATATTGCCGAAAGCAAAAAACCTCCAATCAAGGGGTGAAACAGTACCCTAGACAAGTGTATAAAAATTGTCTCCGCCATTTCTTTCGATCCATCGAAACTAGCCATTTTGAGCTGATCAAATTTATACAAATAGGCTATCCCAAAAAGTCCAACCAACATTGCTCCTCCAACGGTAAAAATCATCCAACTAATACCTATACGCCTCGCTTTAGTCATATCTTTAATACTAGCGATAGCCATGAAACGAACAAGGATATGTGGTTGCCCGAAATAACCTAGGCCCCAGGCTAATAAAGACACCACAGAAACTGCTGTTGTACCCTTTAGAAGATCTAAATAACTGATATTCTTTTGTTTAATAATATCCAACGTCGTACCTAAACCACCAATTTGCATAACAATGACGATAGGAATAATTACTAAGGCAGTGACCATAATAGTTCCTTGGACAAAATCCGTTAAACTCACGGCTAAAAAGCCTCCTAAAAAGGTGTAAAGTACGACGACAAAGGTTGTCAAAAAAAGTCCTGTATAATAATCTATTCCAAAAGCCGATTCAAATAGCCTTCCGCCAGAAACCATACCTGCCGACGTATACAAGGTAAAAAAAACCAAAATCAATACGGAAGAACAGATCTTCAACAACTGTGTTTTATCCCGAAAACGGTTTTCAAAAAAAACTGGCAGTGTGATCGCATTATTAACAACCTCGGTATAAACTCGTAGACGTGGAGCTACAATCACATAGTTCAAAAAGGCACCAATTGTTAATCCAATGGCTATCCAGGCACTTGACAATCCAGAAAGATACATGGCTCCCGGCAAGCCCATCAATAACCAACCGCTCATATCTGCCGCACCGGCAGAAAGTGCTGTCACTGCAGCTCCCATTTTTCGACCTCCGATTAAAAATTCTTCAGAGTTGCTCGTAGACTTCTTCCACGAATAAACACCTATTCCAATCATCAGCAACATGTATAATCCGATTGAGATTAGTTCATATACATTCATATGTAAAATTTATAAAGTATAAAGATGCTATTAAAATGGCTTAACGTCCAAAATTTCATCCAATAAAAATGCATTGTCTAGGAATTCGGTCAACAACCTTAATACTTAGCTGCTTGATCGACTGCCGGAATAGACCTTTTGATAAATTCTCGAATATCATTATTAGCCTTTATCAAGTCTTCCTTCCTCAAATACATCATATGTCCACTTCGATAACCAAAGAAATTCATTCTTCCAGAAAGTTTGCCCGAAGGATCCATCTGCCATAGGTTATATTTCGCATTAAAATAATCTGTGGCTCCATCGTAATACCCAGACTGAACCATAACGTGTAAGAACGGATTCGCAGCCATAGCCTGTCTCAGACTAAGACCAGTATTATCATTTGATCGATCCCAAGGATGTACCTGTCCAAACATATTATACTTCACGTCAGTTTTATAGTTGAGCTCATTTAAATAATAATAATTTATGGCAGGTGTGAATGAGTGCAACCAAGAAGTTAACTCCGCATTGTAATCCGGTCGTTCTCCACCGTCCCTAAGATCTATTCCCAGATATCTAGAATCTAACCGTCCTATAGTCATTCCTTTATCCCGCAATAATTCTTTCCAATAGAGGGAAGTAGAAACGTCTAAATTGTTCTGTTCTATCAAAAGCTCCGTAAGTCCCGAATATCTAGCCATCTTTTTCACGATAGTAGCCTTCTCTGTGACAGGCAAACTACTTCCTCGCGCTATAGCGGGAAGCAGCTCATTCAATGTAAATGCTTCCACTTCAGGAAGTAACTCCTCTAAATCTCTACTTTGTAATTCCGGGGACAATCGTTTGTGATACCATGACGTTGCTAAAAAATAAGGTAGACGATTGGCTTTATCCACAGCACCTTCACGTTTAATGCCTAGGTCTGTTGGAGAAACCAAAATAACACCGTTAAGATACATCCATTGTGCATTTTGCAATTCCAACGCCAGTCCAGATACGCGTGTCGTACCATAGCTTTCCCCTATAAGATACTTTGGTGAGCTCCACCGATTGTTCCTTGTCACAAACGTATTTATCCATTCCGCTAAATACTTAATATCTGCATTAACGCCAAAAAACAATGTGCGATCTGCTTTTTCATCCAAAATTCGTGAATACCCCGTGTTAATAGGATCTACATACACAATGTCAGCGACATCTAATATTGTATAGGGATTTTCCTTAACACCATAAGGCTGCAAGGGATAGCCTTCATCATCAATATTTAATAACCTAGGTCCCGTATAAGCCAAATGCATCCAAACCGAGCCAGATCCAGGCCCACCGTTAAAAGAAATTATTAAAGGCCTTTTGTTGCGATTAGAGACATCATCCCTCGTGTAATACGTAAAATGAACAGTTGCTAATACTTTTCCATTTCCATCCCAGACTGGTTGAGTCCCGGTCTTTGCTGTATAAGCAAACTTCTGTCCATTTGCAGTTATTTGATGCTTTGTGGTAATCACACTGTCCGCTAGGGGGACTCGCTGTGCCTTTAAATAATTAGAAAAGAGAAAAAAAACTAAACATAAACTTACTCTCATACTTTTGGTTATTAATGTATTCATAAAATTGATGTCGTGTTATTCACACAAATTTATATGAAAATACAAATTATGATAGAGAAATACGTGTACTTTATACTTCTAGATAGTAACAACTTTACAACAACAAAAAAGCCCCATCAGTTTCCTGAAGGGGCTTCGTGTAAAAAAAGGCACCGACCTACTCTCCCACCTGTTACGGCAATACCATCGGCTCTGGCGGGCTTGACTTCTCTGTTCGGAATGGGAAGAGGTAGACACCGCCGAT
>NZ_WFKN01000012.1:0-137482 GCF_011007405.1 Sphingobacterium sp. xlx-130 | reverse complement strand
GATTTGTAGTAAATGAGTCAGTAGACCGGTGTCATAAAAATAGAGTTTAGGAGTTTTTACCAAACGTTTATTAAAATTCTCATGATAGGGATAGAGCTGAAAAACAACATAACTGCTTTCTAAAATGGACAACCAAGATTTTGCAGTAGGCTGCGAAATATTACACGCATTGGCCATCGCTGTAAGGTTTAATAGTTGCCCTGCCCGTGCCGCACACAGCCCTAGAAATGTTCTAAAACTATTTAAATCACGAATATTGATCAGTTCGGTGACGTCTTTTTCGATATAAGTATGGATATAGTTGGCGTAAAAATCTGTTGGATTAATGCCTCGATGGTAGATCGCGGGGTAGCCTCCTTTTATACAAGCTTCTAGATAATTGTCGGCCAATTTTCCCGCCTGCTCTAATTCATGGGTGTCCAAGGGTAATAAGCGAAATAGAGCTACCCGTCCAGCCAAGGATTGTGTAATATGTTTGAGCAAATGAAAATTTTGAGAACCTGAGAGGATATATTGCCCCATCTCGCCGGATTCGTCTACAGCTGTCTGCAGATAGGAAAACAATTCAGGTGCCCGCTGTACTTCGTCTAAAATCACCGGACCTGCATATTGTTGGAGAAAACCATTTGGATCTTCCGTGGCAAACGAACGATTGTCAGGGTTTTCAAGAGACACGTATGCATAATCGGGGAAAAGGATTTTAAGTAGAGTGGTTTTTCCTGATTGTCTCGGACCTGTTACCGCTAGAATAGGGTATTGATCTATTCGCTTCTTAATCTCCTCCGCTAACGTTCTTGTTATCCATTCTGACATATTAACCTCCATTATTTAAGTCAAATATAACGATTAACTTTGGAATATCTGATGTTAAACTTTGGATTATCTGATGTTAAACTTTGAAATATCTGATATTAAACTTTGGATTATCTGATGTTAAACTATTTTCTCTTCCGTAGGGATTCTGGCCTTCGCCGTTGCCATAGTTTATAATTCTCCCTTATTTTTTATCTCCTTTTGTTTTTCTTCTGGAGGTGGCTATTATTTATATCGCTTCGTTTTCTTCCTCTTGTTTCAAGCCGACCACAGTAGAAGAGCCTGCTCTTATTATCATTTAGTCCTCCTTTCCATACGGAACACCTTGCTCACGTAATAAATTTTTCTCCCGTTCTATTTCTGCTACGAGTTCATCTTCCGAAGGTAAGTACATCATATACTTCGTAGCAAAGAGCTGTTGACTGTCGTTCATTACAGAGTATTTTACTACAGTTTCACTTTTTTCGGTACACAATATTATTCCTATTGTTGGATTGTCACCCTCTGGTTTTTTGAGGTCATCAAATAGCCTTCTATACATATCCATCTGTCCAATATCTTGATGTGTAAGTTTTCCGACCTTGAGGTCTATCAGTACAAAGCTCTTCAGCAGGTAGTTGTAAAACACCAGATCTATGTAGAAGTGCTCTAGTTCGGTGCTGACGCTATATTGTCTACCTACAAATGAGAAACCTTTACCCAGTTCCAACAAAAACTGTTGAAGATTCTGAATGAGTGCCGATTCCACATTCTTCTCTGACGTGTTTTTCGATTGAGGGATATTTAAAATCTCAAATACATATGGATCTTTGATAAAGTCTTCCGGACGGTTTTTCTCCTGTTCTATACTGATCTGTAGCCCTATCTTTTTATCCTTTGAAGAAAGCAATCTTTCATAATATAAAGAATTTATATTTCGCTCCAGGCTTCTGGTACTCCAGTTTTGTTCTTCTGCTTCGCGAATATAATATTCTCTGGCACGTTCGTTTTCCACGCGCATTATTGTGCGATGATGCGTCCAACTCAATTTGCTACGCAGTGCGTAGCATTTTTGAATATCGGGGTACGTTAAGTAAAACTGTCTGAAGTTCCGTAAGTTAGCGGGAGAGAATCCGCTTCCGAATTTTTTGGACAATCCTTTAGATAGAATCTTTAGAAGAGAGTCGCCATAACCAGCCTTTGATTTGCCTTGTTGTTCGTCTTCTACAATCCTTTGACCTATCAGCCAGTATGATTCAACCATAAAGGTGTTGATCACATGATAGGCTTTTTGACGACCGTTTTCTATAATGTTGATTATATCTGAGACTATAGATTCCATCGTTGCTTAGTGCTTTTAGTTTATAATTGTCCTTACTTTTTAACCTCTTTTGGCTTTCTTCTAGGTTTGGTCTGTTTATTCCGTTGGTTTGTTTTCTTCTGGGGAAGGCTGTTGTTATTTGATACGTATCAATCAAGAATCTGCCAATAGCCTCCTCTTGCTGACCCCACGCGGTTTATTTTTTTAATATCTCGTAGTTTCTTTAGATTCTTTTGTATGTTTGTTTCGTTAATACCTACAATTGTCGATAATTCTGGAATAGTGATTCTTGGGTTTATTTTCATAGCTTCCAAGATAGCTTGTTGATTGATAGAAAACCGATCCCCCTCTTTAATTACTGTAGAGGTCTTCTGATCAGTATAGCCCAATTGTGCGTGAAAACCGTTAGAGATTTCTTCTACTATTAATTTCATGGTAGGGTATGTCGAAATCTCATTTCGTACACGAAGAAATCCACTGCCATACTTTTCAATATCCCCCGTCAAATAGAATGCTTCTGCAATTAGTTTGTTTATAGAATAGGCTCTGTAATTGTCATATTGAAGGTCATCAACGGTCAAATCCCCCATTAGTTTGCCAGGATTGAAAAAGGAAATATAATTGTCAAATATTTTAATTTGGACATCGATAGGGCTTCTGTAGTCTCTGTGAATGATACAATTGAGTGTTATCTCGCGTATAGCGGCCAAGGGGTATTCAAATATCTCGGTTCGCTGTGTGGTTTTTCCCGTAATTTCAAAAGCCACTTTAATCTGCGCTATAATATATTGCATAATATCATCGACCGCCTGAAATAAAGCTGCGTTAAACATGCGGTCATCTATAATAAAAGTAAATGTTTTGAACCTCCCTAGGTGTATGTTGTAGCCGATATTCCCTTTTCCGAATAATAACCAAGCAGCATTGGTAATTTCATTTCCATTGATAAGTTTAAGTTTTTCAAGACTACTTTTCACATCAGAGAGTAAATGAAACCTGCCCGTAGTATTTACTTTGTCGATAAACTTTTCTACCCAATGCATATCTAAATCATCCAGTGTCTTGCCGTACGCAGGATAAGAATCCCATGAAAGTTGAAGCGACTGCAAGCTTAAATCAGAAATTTGAGTCGGAGATAAAATGTGATTAGAATTGTTGAGTCTCTTATAGTATCGGCCTTTGAATGCAACCGGTTTAATAGGGAATTCAGATATGGTTAGTTCCCCGATATTAACACCTTCGACTTCAATGATATTTACATCAGGTATGATACTAGGTTGAGTTTTATTTTTGACCTCCCTTTCAGTTTTATTATGTCACCATTTTTCTGGGAGTATCTGTTTTTAAGGACATCAAGAGCTTTCCTATCTGTTGGTGATCAAAAGGAATCATGAAAGCTTTTTCATACCGTTTGGCAGGTCTATGGCTGCGATGCTGCTGTAGTAGATCCTGATTTCGGAGGCAATAATTTGATGACTGAGCGATTCGATGGTCTGCTGTCGCTCGCTAAAATAGGAGAGTGCTATAATAAACTGTGGACACACCACCCTAAGAGAGAGGCGATAGCAAGCTTAGGGTAATGACCACCGGTAGAGACGTAAGACAGACGCCCGTGTAAAAAAAACAAAGCAGCATTTGTTGAATGCTGCTTTGTTTAGGTAGCTATCTTTATAAATATTTTCCTAATCACGCCATTTTGTTCGATAGCTTTTATGGTAAGTTTCAGATTTTCAGATTTTTTAAAAATTCTACAGTGCACCTTTTTTATATACCCCAGTTTGGTTCCGTTAAAGCTGACCAATACCGCTTCGGGATCGTATACATTATCTTTTTCAAGAGCATACTGTAGTGAGTCGCCATTTTTTACAAAATCTTTTGGGATCTGGTAATGAGAGAGTCCTGAGAGATCAGTTAAAAAAGGAAGATCATCACTATCTTGGTATTCCGCTAAGAATTCGAAGTTATCCGTTGCCGTTAACCCTTGTGTTTTACCTAACAGGTGAAATTTATCATCTACTTTTTCAGCAGATACTTCCCAAAAATCCAAGAAGTGCTGAGCGTCCGGGCGATCCGTTTTGATCAGCCTATGGGCGAATATAGAGAGCACATTGACATCATATACCTTATCTAGGTTCTGGAATTCAAAGTAAGGTATAAATCCCTCTATTGATTTTAAAATTTTGGCTTCAGGGAGATATCGGAATGTAATATTATTATCGCTGTCTCTTTCCAAAAGTCCAACAATATGCCTACGGGATCCCGCCCCCTTACGCCATGCAAGATATATTTTTGAAAATTCACTCATTGATAATAGATATTATTTTTTCGTACCGCAAAGTTAGCAATTTTACTATCAACTCTTTCCTTGTGGCGGATATGCCTCCATCATTTGTGGATCGTTCAGCATTTTATTGATTTTATCTTCGGTAAGTTCACGGGCTAATGAGCTTCCGCTATTATATATTCATGCAGCAGTGGGGTATATATTTATCAAGGCTCCCTAAAAATACCTAGTTCTTGGTATTGTGTCATTCTATAATTGGGGATAACTTTGATGATATTACAGATAATCCGATATGTTTATAGCCGTAAAAATAGATTGGAAGTTTTAGGTTCAAACTTAAGGCTAAGAACTATTAAATCAAGACCAATTATAATTTAACGATAAACATTATTACAAACATTGTATTGGGCATTTTCGAGTTGAAAAGTCACTTACATCACAGCATTTACGAGTGCTGAACCATTATGGATTCATAACAATAAACACTTAAAATATAAAATTATGAAAAATTTATTAATCGCATTATTGGTGTTTGGTTTTGTAGTAAAATGCTGGGCGCAGGCAGACATAAAACTCGGCACTCGTTTTACCTTGTTGGCACCCGCAAAGCACTCCAGGACAGATCCAAATCAATCTTTTATATATAATGAAGCAAATAAAACTGCTAACTATTTAGATGATGGTATTAAATACAAAATTGTAAATATAAATGGAGATGATCTTATGGTAAAAGTTTATCCGCTTTTTAATGTGCCTAATAAAAAATTCAAAGGAGTTTCAAATGCTACCTATTATAATAATAAATTATTTTCAATAAAAAAAGCAGAATATTTAGCAAAAGCTGAGGAGATCGTAAAAGCTGAGATACCTGAGCGTATTTCAATAGGAATACTTACACTACCTTTTAAATTTAGACCACAAGATGAAAAGACATTTGAAGCACAATTTAACTTGAACTCAACTTTAAATATACTTTTAGGTAGCCCTGGACCGTCTCATAATGGTTTTTTGCAAATAGGGGCTGGTTTAGGGAGTGTAGATCTCAATTCAAATAACTCACTTGGAATTCAAGCCAATGAAAATATTAATGCAGCTACGCT
The DNA here is from genome assembly GCF_011007405.1 of Sphingobacterium sp. xlx-130. NCBI lineage: Bacteria > Pseudomonadati > Bacteroidota > Sphingobacteriia > Sphingobacteriales > Sphingobacteriaceae > Sphingobacterium > Sphingobacterium sp. xlx-130. The sequence goes on along the minus strand of NZ_WFKN01000012.1, from coordinate 131,985 downwards.
AACCATGTTTGGTGGCTTTATGCTTCAATATAAAAAAGTTCAGGCAGGAATTTATGCGGGTGTAGACTATATAAATAATCAAAAGCATTATCAATGGCAAAGTAATGGGAAAATGTGGATTGGCTTTGGGATTGGATACCAGGTTTTTAATGTCGGATTAGGTGAAAGTAAAAAAGATTCACAAAAAAAAGAAGATTAATTCCCGAAATCTATTATAGTCCTTGCATGTGGAAGGACTATAATTAGATCTTTTATTTCACAGTACTTATTTTTTCTCCAGTTAACTTAGGATTTAATATATTTTTTAAGCTATCCAATTCCGCTCTTTCCTTTTGGTTTTGGATTGATTTATTAATTATTCCATCGACCGATTTGTTTTCGAAGCTGATTAGGCTAAACGTGGTTACAATCAGTATAAAAACAATAACTGCAGCAGTTATAACGTTCCTGTGTTTTTTGAAAAACTTAGAAAACCCACGTGTTAATGAAAATACAAGTAGAATAAAAATCGCCAAAGATGCCGACATCGATAGCATAAATAGAGCTGCATGTTGGACCGTTTCAACAAATTTGAATGCTGGTATTGACGAAAGAACAAAAGTTATCACTGCTGTAAACAGTGTAATGGTCTCAATAGATTTTAAGTCTTTTTTATCAAAGTCTTTTTTTAATTCGTTCAGATTTTGAAGATCAGTTTTTAAACTCCCTACCACGCTAGTCAGAGCCTTCACCTCTCTGAATAGCTGTCTAGTTTTGGAATATTCATAATCGATAGAATCTTTATAGTAGGGCAGTACAAAACTAGTGAAAAAAAGTATCTTGGGTAGATCTGGGTGTTTTTCTTTCGAAAGCTCTACTAAAGATTCTTCATACGGAAGGATCACGATATAGTTGTCATGCGTTTTTGCCCATTCCTTTTTGTCGTAATACTCATTCAGTAGTTTCGTACATTCTTTATCAACCTTATCCACATATTTTTCATGTACACTTATCTTTTCTTCTTTTGATGACTTTGCAAAATCAGTTTCTATTCTCTTTAGGACGTAGTCTAAATATTTTTTCTCTAGAAAGTAATTATCACTGAGGTGATTTAATTTGCGTTTGCATTCCAAATATTTTTCTCGGTATATATCCAGACCCCATGTTTCATTCTCAGAGATTAACGAAAAATAATTATTAATTGCATAGTTCCTGAAAATATCAATACAATATTGATCATAGCTATGTCTGTCAGAATAATCTTCATGAATTAGATAATCAACTATTTGTTCTAGTTCGGTGTCAGACTTTTTAAAATCTTTATAATATTTTATAAGCCCGTGTAATTCTGTGAAGTTTAGCTTGTCATATCCTTTACGCTTTTTGTTTAGGGTGTCATGGATATAGTATCCATATTGGTTGGCGTCTGTGCAAAAGTCGTAGTGGTGATATATTCTTTTATCCCAGTTTATTAGTGTGGGTATTTTAATTTCAAACTTATCAATAGACTTTTCAGTATCACCGATTCGATACTTGATTGCTATAGTTTTATTTTTGTTTTTACTTTTATACCGCTCACCCCATTTATGGATCAAGAATTCAAGTTTAACATCCAAAGCATAAGCGACAGATTTTTGTGTTCCTTTTAAACTATCAACTTGTCGCTTTAAGATTATTAGGCTTTGTAATTCAGATCTGTCACTGTTGATCAGCAAGTCTTTTCTTGAGACTTTCAGCGTTAGTGTAAACATCCGAATTACATTTTGGAGTTCATCAGATAGATGTGGAATTTGATCGATATTATTGTCCTCTATTATAAAATAGTGGTCCGAACGGTATTTTGTGAAGTTAGCAACTAGGTAGCTAACAAATTTCTGATATTCTTCGAGGCAATATACGATAGAATCTCTAAAGACTCTCCACTCTTCGGATAAATTTTCCGACGCCTCAACGATAGTAACGAGTAATTGTATTTGTTTAATTAGTGAGTTGAGCTCATCATCAACCTCATCTATCGTCAAGAATTCACCAGATAGTAAGCTGTAACTTAGTAATTTCACTATTTCTCTAATGGATGAGTCAGAGAAACTAGAAAAAGCACCTACATGGTCTATATCATTAGGTGGTATAAGTGGTGTCCTAGGCTCAGTAGTTGTGTTTTGGGTTTGCGTTGATTCTATCTCTGTCGATGTTGGCTCAAAAAAATGATCGCCTAAATCTAGTTGTTGTTCTGATTCGGTGATTTTTTTCTGATCACTGGTTTCATTAATAACTTCTGGGTTTGCCGATTGTGCGGTCACTTCTGTTATATCACTAGCTCTTATCGATTCTTCTTCAGGATCTATGGAAACCGTGGGTATAGCATTAACAGTTTTGGTTAATTCCGCTTGATATTCAGTTACCTTTTTGGCAACTCCAATTAAATATGTTCCCATACCTTAGTATTAATGTATTAAAAACTATACACTTTGTATTCGTTTTTAATCACCTGGGTAGGGATTTTCATACTTAGCTTATTCTGAGATTTAGCTTGGTTAAAATAATATCGCCATGAAAACCACTGATGGCTTAGTTCGACAAGATCATACGCGGGCATGAATAATATTTCAGGATTTTTCTTCAATAACAGCTCAAACTTTGGATCGACTATACTAACAACAGTTTGATCAAACGAACTAGACAGTATAGTCTGTCTTTTTAATGTTGTTTGTTGTTTTGTAAATAAAAAGTTGTCAAAGCTATTTGCTTTCATCCATGTATATATATCTTTTTCTACGTGGCCTAGCGGCATAGCGTAAACATTATTGAAATGATCAATCAATGAATTACCTTCATCATCCTCCACGGTGGAGAAGAAAAACAAAAGCTTTACGCATTTAAGGATACTCAGATCGTTAGATCTTCCGTTGTCTCTTAAATGAACAAGTGTTTTGAAGATAAAATATTCAAAGATTTGGTTTTTCATGACGAACTTCTATCATAAGTGGCTGCAAAGGTAAAAATAACCTATGATAAATATAGTAATAAAATTTATTATATTCCTATTTCTGTCAACTATTTATTTTTCAATACTTTTCGCTTTCTTCTGTTCTATGCTGTGCTGATTTCAGAACTTATTTACTAAGATCCAGCGCAAATTATTTTATAGTTTTTTGTGCCAACATTATCCTTCGTAAATCTCATGATTAACATAGATTTTTTCGATGTTGTCTATATATCATTTAGTATGTACTCTTTGTTCTGTTACCTTGGGTGGAATAATGATATTTTAGATAATTAGTTTTCTTCTAAACCAGTGGTGTGTTTTGTTTTCAGTATCAAAATCTGATCATTTTAGCTTCCCCTAAAGGCGAGTCTTCTATTGCTTTTTAGTATCACTTCTTACTTGGCTTCACTAACTGTTTTCGTTTTCTTCTCCTTCTGGTTTCAGTCGTAATACTTCCTTGCCCGCTTCGGTGGTGTAGTAGCTTTGTCCGGGGTGATTTAATATTTTCAGGGTGTGTCATGGCTATCCATTTTAAAGAAACGCTATATCCGTAAGTCTGCAGATCTTCCCGTCCTTGTCGAACTCAAATACCGACCTGCCTTTCAGCTTGATAGCATCACCTTTTTTCATACCGTTTGGCAGGTCTATGGCGACGATAGTGCTGTAGCTAATCATAATCTCGGAGGAGGCTCTTTGATGACTGAGCGATTCGCTGGTCTTCTGCCGCTCGCTAAGATAGGAGAGTGCTTTGGTAGCCTGCGTTTTGAACGCTTCGATCCCCCTGTAATTGTAGGGATATGTTGCCGTTGGCTATATGCATTTTTGCATATTGCTTTTTTCTTCCAATTCTCTTTTCTTGAAAATATTACGAGAAGCTAATGACCAATTTTTGGTTTCTTCGTTGTTTATTATCGATTAAAACAACTTGATGTAAGAGTCGAACATAAAAATCTGTCCCCTTTTTCCTCCTGTCATTTCTTTTATTATACCATATTGTTCCATTTCGTCGATAATTTTGTAAGCGGTTGGCATGGATACTCCCGTTAATGTTACGACTTGTTGTGCATTAATAATTGGACGTTGGTACAATTGGTCTAATATACTAAGTATATGATGACTTCTCGTACTCTTTTTCTGGAGTAACTCTTCTGTTTCTTTTTTTAATTTTAATATCGCATCAAATGTAGCGACTCCATTTTTGGCTGTTTCTATAATTCCAACCAAAAAAAACTTCAACCACTGTTTGATATCGCTGTGTGTCCGGACACGCATTAAATTATCGTAATATAATCCTCGATGACGCTCGAAAAAATCTGATAAATACAGAATAGGTTTTTTAAGAATCCCTTTATCAACTAAGTATAGCGTGATCAATAAACGTCCTACCCGACCATTACCATCCAAAAAAGGGTGAATAGTTTCAAATTGATAATGTATTAAAGCAATCTTCAGCAAATCAGGAATAAAATACTCTTCATTGTGCGCGAACTTCTCTAGATCATTCATTAATTCTGGAACAGAGTTACACACGGGCGGTATAAATGTAGCATCATTGATACTAGCGCCACCAATCCAATTCTGACTGCTTCTAAATTCACCAGGTAATTTATGTTCACCACGAGCGCTTTGTAGTAAAATACGATGAGTGTCACGGATTAATCTTGAAGAAAAAGGTAATTCGTGGAGCTTTTGAATCGCTTGATTCATTGCCTCAATGTAATTATGAACTTCTACCCAGTCATCTCTTCGTTCGACGCGTAAATCTTCTTTATCTAAGAAAGCATCTTCTATATTGGTTTGCGTACCTTCAATCTTACTGCTCTGGGTCGCTTCCTTAGCGACATGCATGCTGATGAATAAGTCAATATTGGGGATGTATTCAGAATACATATCCAGGCGTCCTATTTGTCGATCTGCTTTGGATAGCAATTGTTGAATTTCCATGTCATCCAAAACCCATTGCTTGTTCATTTCAGTTGGTTGAAAACTCTTATAGAATCCCTGATTGATATATGTTCCAGCCTTGAAGTCTTTCATTTGGATAAATTTAATGATAACACCTTAACTTGAAGATGCAGTTGTTTAAAATTGGATGAGCAAAATTAAACAATAAAAACCTTATTTAAAAATATGTCTATTTATTTAAATAACGAATGGCTTAATTAAGAAAATTCATACTTTTTAAATCCGGAGTAGCTTAGGATTTCTCATCTTTTTCTTGCTTAACCCTGCTTAACTCTTGCTAATGCTTTAAATTGGTTCGTACAGTTGCCTATAGCTTGTCTATGGTTTTGTTTTTGATACTCTCCTTTTTTTGATATCCTTTTGGTTTTCTTCTGAAGTTGGCCTCGTCATCCCGAAATCGGGACAGATAGTCGAGGGTGTCGAGAACCCCGAAGGGCTCAACGAAGTTACATCTACAAACTATACGTTCGTTTTCCCATTTTCTATTTCTTCTCTTCCGCAGGAGGTTCCAAGCCTATTATAGGGCGCTCGAGCGAGTGGCAAGATCTATGCAGTTTCCTTAGTCGATTTCTTATTTCCATCTTTTCCAAATATCCAGTAACATATCATAGCCAGTCCCGACGCGACCAATAGCGCTATAATCCAAAATGTACGATTACCATCCAGTTTTGGATTATTCATTAAATGATAGAATGTATATATGTAAAATATAGAGATAGGAAGTACGAGAAGTAAAAATTCAGATGTTCCTAGGTTTAAAAATAATAAGTTCATATGTTTTTGCTTTGTTATTGGTTTAATTTTTAGACTAGTTAGTTGTTTACTTTTTCTCTTCCGCAAATGGTACTAAACCTGTTATTGGACTGTCGCCTTATAATTGGTTAAAGAAAATAGTAGTTCTGTTTCAACTTAGTGCTCAAGTCAATTTATATTTTTTAGGGGAAACGTTATCGTCTCTTTGCAACCAACCTTTCTTCACAGCACTATTCAATGTATTGGTTGCAGTATCATATATAAATGAGTAGTTTTTCTTACAAAAGTCTATAACTTCTTGTTCGTCTACCCAATCTTCAAAAAGCTTTGTGTTTGGTATTAATCTATGTTCAAGCAGTTCCATCAAGCCAGCACGCTCTTCTAATATCATGTGAGCATTACTCTGTATCGACATATGGTACTTAATAATTCTTTGCATAAGAGCTTTCCAACTAGGGAGTTTCTTAAGGGAATAGAACTCTTGCAAAGTGTATCCGTAGAAGAGTATAAGTTCATTGATAACCTCTACCCCAACATTCTCTCCATTCTCTGCCCCTTTTAATGTATTTGTGCTCATTGCCAATACGCTAGAGATTTCTTCAGCCCGCTTTGCTAGCAAATTTCTTAAACCTTTCAGTCTTTCTCCTATCTGTTTGTTTTGCATTATGGCTAACGTCTTCAGTAAAGAATTTTCTGTCTGATTCGAATTATTTTTCATCAATATTTTGATTATAATTAATTAGTAGCTATATTTGTGTTGTAATCAGTTCGTCTGATTTGAGTCTTGTCTAACAAAAACCAGCAATTTTTAAGACACAAGACCACTAGGAGTTTTATCCCTACTTTGCTATCTTTGCGATGTGTGGGATAGGCTCCTGCTGGAAACCGTGTCTAAGGCCCTTGCTGGTGCCATGTTGGGCGGTGGAAAGCAGGAGCCTATCTTTTTTAATTAGCTCCAATTTTCCTCCTCTCAGAGACTCTTTAAATGTGTTACCAATTTTTAGACAACATGATAAAAAGAGAATCATTAACCAACAACAGTGTACAGCTCGCGACCCAAGGTCGAGGCTGCTACCTGGCACTGCGCGCGCTGATAAAGAACAAATGCTGCCCGCCAGAATAGTGCAATACGACATTAAAAACCAACAAAGGGTACATAGACTACGGTCTATTTACACAGTACATATTAAGAGCCTAAATGGTCAATAATCAGTACTTCTCTTTTGGTTTTTCCGACTTGTTTATGGACCATTTCCACACAAGGCAGGTCTGTTTTCCAAAATTATGGACTTCGCAATCTAAAAGTAGGAAAATATAAATGCACTTGCAAGGATATGAATCAAAATAATATAGATTTTCTATAAACAAACAGGTCGGTTTTTATTCATGCGCAGATGAGGCGTCGCCAATTATTAGACCCTTATGAAATAACCCAATAATCCTCGTCTGCCTTTCAATATTATTTTATGAACCGTGTGAACTAGTTAAGGACTATATAGTTTTTAGACCCGTTCGACTCCTCTGCGTTCCGCTTTCCGATGAATCGGAACTGAGCAAAGTGACGGAGTAAAATTAGGTCACACCTAATGAACTTTAGAAATGAACAAATTTTTAAGGGGTGGGAGAGGACTGTCTTTTTGTGAAGGTGAACATGTTAACATGTTATCCCGATATAAAATCGGGACGGGTCCCAGTTATCAAGATCTTTCTAATCGCCCAATAGAACAAGATAAGTACGTGATATCAACAAATAGATCATCACGTCGTTACACTCCTTTCCGAAGTAAATCCGGAACCCGGCATGATGACGGAGGGATAGTGAGGCATACTGCTTATAGCCTAGGGCTTATAGCTTTTAAAATAGTATTCTGTGTGTTGTTTAGTCAGCTTGCGTTTACGCAGGCGGTCGCTCAGACGCAGTCGGGGTCAGTACTTCAGGGGGAGGTACGCTCGGCTGCCGATGGGCAGGCTATTGAAGGGGCTTCGGTCACCGTCGATAAGAAACACGTGCGCACAGACAAAGAGGGGAGATTTACGATTAGCGTAGATCCACCTACAGGAGTATTAACCATAAAACATATCGGATACAAGGAGCAAAGTGTTGCCTATGAAAATACGTCTACATTTATAAAAATACAGTTACAGCCAAATGAGAACACGATAGATGAGGTCGAGGTGGTATCCACCGGATATCAGATAATACCTAAAGAAAGAGCTACGGGAAGTTTTTATCGCGTAGATAATAAACAGCTTGATAATCGTGCATCGACCAATATCATAAATAAACTAAATGGGATCGCTAGCGGGCTGGTATTTAATAAGCAGAGGATCACCGGGCAGGACGAATTGCAGATACGTGGACGTAGTACCTTATTTGCTAACGAACAACCCTTGGTAGTCCTCGATAATTTTCCTTATGAAGGTAGTCTCAATCAGATCAATCCTAACGATATAGCAGATATCGTACTCTTAAAAGATGCCGCCGCGGCATCAATCTGGGGTGTACGGGCAGGTAATGGTGTGATTGTTATTACGACCAAGAAAGGGAGTAAGTCAGATCGACCACGTATAGATTTTAATGCTAATAATTCTATAAGCGCAAAACCCGATCTAATGTATAATCCCAACTTTATCCCTGCCAAGGATTTTATCGAGTTTGAAAGAATATTGTTTGACAAGAATTATTATCAGGCTGATCTAATATCCAAAAAAAGAGCTCCTTTATCGCCTGTGGTGCAGCTACTGTATGCGCATCGGGAGGAAGAAATCACTGACGACGAGTTAAGTCGCAGATTGGCTCTGTACGAAGGCTACGATATACGACGCGAAATGGGGACCCACATCTATCGCCATGCGCGAGATCAACAATATGCCGTTCAGTTTTCAGGAGGTACTGCGAATTACAGATATCTCTTTTCAACAGGCTACGATCGCAAGGATCTCAGTACAGTCAGGGATTATAATGATAGAATCACGCTTAGATCCAGTAATCAATTTGACATTTCTAAAGCGCTTCAGGTTGGTGTAGATTTTAATTTTGCCAAAATACGAGCCACATTTAATAAAGGGGGGATTAATTTAAATACTGGCAATGGAAGAGGTATTTACCCTTATCTTCGATTGTCCGATGAGAATGGTAATCCATTACAAATGGTCAAGGATTATCAACAGCCCTTTGCCGATGAAGCTACAGAAAATGGCTTCCTAAACTGGATTTATGCCCCTCTATATGATATCGGCCTACACACTGAGTTGACGCATGGAAGAGATATCCGTATCGAACCCAGTATAAATTATCGCCTCTTTGACGGATTAGAAATACAGGGTAAATATTTCTATCAGGATTTTAGATCAGATCGCTACGAACTGGCCGAAGAAGACAGTTATTATACGCGGGATCTTATCAATAGATATGCTACGGTGAGCACTGCAGGGTTGGTCACCAAATTGGATAATATTCCGCTGGGCAGTATTCTTGATGAGACTTATAGCGGATTTGTCTCCCACAATCTGCGTGGACAGTTTCGTTTATCTCGAACAATAGCCTCTGATCACCAGGTGGATGCGATCTTAGGTGCCGAGCAAAAAATGCTCTCACGAAACTCATCATCATTACGAACTTACGGGTACAATGAGGACAACGGTTCAAGCAAATTGTTGGAATCTCCACTCAAGAGTTATACACTGTATCCATCGGGCATGGGAGCTCCTATACCCAGTTTACGGTCCTTGGGGAGTGGCGAGGATAGGTTCAGATCCTACTTCAGCAATGTTTCCTACAGTTATGGTAATTATACCATCTCGGCAAGCTGCCGCATAGATCAATCTAACTTTTTCGGGGTCAATGCCAATCAGAAATCTGTGCCGTTATGGTCATCAGGTTTTAAATGGCGTGCTTCGAATGAATGTTTTTACAACATACAATGGCTTCCGGAGCTTTCACTTCGGGCCACCTATGGTTATAATGGTAATTTAGACCGTTCATTGACAGGGGTGACCATTTTACGTTTTAATCCTACACCTGCGCCTATTTCTGGCTTGCCCTATGCGGATATCAATACTTTAGGTAATCCTGATCTACGATGGGAGCGGATAGCCATGCTGAATCTGGGGCTCGACTTCGCGACTAAAACTGGTTTGTTGCGTGGTAGTGTGGAGTATTTTAAGAAGAATGGAAAAGATATGATCGGTGATGCACCAATGCCGCCGAGCTCGGGTGTGCAGAACTTTCGCGGTAATTATGCAGAGATAAGTGGACAGGGCTTGGATATTGTGGTAAAGCTAAACAAAAGCTTTGTGAATGAATTCCGATGGCATTCTGCATTCCAATGGAGCTGGGCTACGGATAAGGTTAAAAAATACGAAACTTCTTTTGCACCGGCGCTCTATTTTGGAGCCAGTGGCAATACCTTTGATAAATATCCCATTGAAGGTTATCCTTTATATGCTGTGTTCAGTATGCCTTGGGCAGGTCTCGATCCTGTCAATGGTAATCCCAGAGGATACATTGAGGAGGTCGCTAGCGATGACTATGTAGCCTTGAATACGCCTGCACTGGAAGATATACACTACCATGGGCCAGCAAAACCTGTCTATTTTGGGAATCTATTCAACGAGTTATCTTACAAAGGCTTTTATGCCTCTTTCAATATCGTGTACAAGCTGGGTTATTATTTCCGCCGCGGATCGATCAACTACAATTCGCTTATCAACAATTGGTCAGGACATCGGGATTTTGCGATCAGATGGGAGCAGCCTGGTGATGAGTTGAGAACAGATGTCCCATCGATGTTGTACCCCAATAATACCAACAGAGATATCTTTTACCAACGTGCCTCCGTATTGGTAGAAAAAGGCGACCATGTCCGTTTGCAATATATTAATATGGGGTACGAGTTTAGGCGTAGATCGGAAAGCCGAATCCCATTCCATAGCTTTAGATTATATACACAGTTGGACAATCTGGTGATACTCTGGAAAGCCAATAAGCAGGGACTTGATCCTGATTTTCAGGCGTATGCTAGTGCGGCAGCGGTCAGTATTCCTACTCCATTTTTATTTACCCTTGGTTTAAAATTAAATTATTGATTATGAATGTTCTAAAATATGGTGCATGCCTATTGCTATGGCTAATTACCTCTTGTCAGAATGAATGGCTAGATGTCAAACCTGTACAGTCTATGGTCATACCTACCAAAGTGGCCGATTATGAAGCTATTTTGGACAATGTGAATATAATGAATTCCAGCTACTTAGGAATCGGAGAGGTTGCTTCGGCAGATTTTCATATTGCGGACGACTTTTACGCGCGATTGATTGATGATGAACGCATTGCTTATCTGTGGAAGTCGGAACCTACTTATAGTAGCAATATGGCTGGGGACTGGACTTATGCCTACCAGCGGATATTACGCTCCAATATAGTGTTGGATGGCTTGGTAAATTTGAAAGAGGAAGTAAACACTTCGCAATGGAAAGAACTAAAAGGTGTTGCGTTATTCTACCGTGCATTTAACTATTTTCAGTTAGCTCAGGTATTTACGCCTCCTTACGCAACATCTGTCGCAGACAAAGAGTTGGGATTACCTCTACGACTGACCGCTAACGTCAATCAAAATGTAGGTAGATCCACTCTTGAGGATTTGTATGTACAAGTTTTAGATGATCTGATGCAAGCGACGGATTTATTACCCTTGCATACTATTTCTAGAACTAGGCCTTCAAAAGTCACAGCTTATGCTTTGCTTTCACGTATTTATTTATCAACGAGCGATTATGATAATGCGCTGGTATATGCTGACTCTTGTCTCTTAGAACATAATAGCCTGATGGATTTTAATGGTGATGTTGATATCAATCTCCAATTGACAAATCCCATCAAACAATTGAATAAGGAGACGTTATTCTTGGCAAGAATAGGTAATTACTCAGCATTCTCCCCGGGTGCACTAATCGTTGATGCCTCCTTGTACAGGCTGTACGGTCCTCATGATCTACGAAAAAACGTGTTTTTTAGAGAACACGGGGGGGTGGTGCGGTATAAAGGAAGTTATGATGGCACACGCCTTTTGTTCTGTGGCCTATCTACGGGTGAAATATTGCTAAATAGAGCCGAATGTTATATTAGAAAGGGATTGGTTGATCTGGCGTTAGCAGATCTTAATGCCTTGTTGAAGGCGCGTATCGATAAGGGTAGCTTTGTTCCGTTCGCCATCACCGACAAGGATATTCTGCTAAAGGAAATTTTGTTAGAACGTAGAAAAGAACTTTGTTTTCGGGGATTAAGATGGTCAGATCTTAGAAGATTAAATCAAGACCCTACAACAGAAATTCTGCTAACAAGAGAAGTCTTGGGATCACGATATGAGTTATTACCTCGCTCTGCTCGATACACTTTTGCTATACCTAATCAGGAAGTCTTATTGACTGGAGTTGAACAGAATAATTAATATTTAAAATAGAAATGATGAAAGCAGTAAAGTATTTCTTGGGAATTTTGCTATTCCTGAATATAAATCTGGCTAACAGCCAGATCAAGCCCTTAAAAATAGGCGATAAATTACCTGGATTAGGTCTGCACGAGGTCGTTGGTCATCCCGTAGATTCTCTCGATTTTAAGGAATTTAAGGGGAAGTATATCATTCTTGACTTCTGGGCAACCTGGTGTGCGCCCTGTCTGGCGGGATTCCCGAAAATGAAAACCATTCAGGAAAAATATGCGGATAGATTAGCTATTTTGCCCGTTACTTACGAAGAGAGAGATAAAATTGAACAATTTTTTGATAGATCTGAGATTGGAGACCTAGGTCTGATATCTATTGTCAACGATAATACCTTGAAGCGTTACTTTCCGCATCGTACCATACCGCACTATGTCTGGATAGATGACAAGGGAAGGATCGTTGCTATCACTGAAGAAAAATATCTTACTATCGAAAATGTGGACAGGTGGATGGAAGGGGCAATCATTTCCTTTCCAATAAAGCAGGAGGCGATGGAAAGATTGAATGATAGAGAGCCTGTATTTAAATTGGGCAATGTGCTGACTCTTGATACTGTAAATCGCTTTGTGCCACTTCCGGATAGTAGCTTAAAGTACTTTTCTATTATTACTAAGGGAGATATTCCAGGGGTGATAGGGTCATTGGTGAGAGATTCAACAAGGGTTTCTTATATTAATACTACCGTGAAAAATTTGTATAAGTTAGCATTTTCAAATTTTGATAGAGCATTTTTGTACAATGCAAAAGTTGATTTGCTTCTTCGTGATTCAACCTTTGTGAATACAGACAAAGTTGGAGCTGAAGTCATGGATTGGATCAAAAAATATGGTTTTTCTTATGAACTACGTCTTCCTAAGCATATGGCTCATAATATGTCGAATTTTATGCAAGAGGATCTGAATCGATATTTTGGATCTATGTATGGAATTGAAGGTCGACTAGAAGAAAGAGTTTTACCGGCATTAGTCCTGACTTCTATAGGGGACACATCATTTCCGAAAAGTGAAAGTGACACATCGATGTTTAATGCAGACTTAGCGGGCTTAAAAATTGTGAACAGAAAGTTGTCTTGGCTGACCCACCATCTGACTTTCACTTTGCAACATCTGAAACTTCCGATTTTGGACGAAACTGGAATTGATTTCGCAATAGATATCGAGTTGGATGGTAGCTTGTCCAGTGTGGAATCTGTCAATAAAGCTTTGCTCCCTTATAAACTTAAACTTAGCAAATCAGTAAGGAAGACAAAAGTACTCGTAATAGCTGATCTAAAATAATCAAAGGGAGCCAATAATAATTATTGGCTCCTTTCTGTTGAAGATTAATGACCCGTATTACGGGGTATAGTTCCCTTCGGCTTCCGCTGTTACTGATCCCAATGGATTTCCAGACGCATCTGCTCCCATATCTGAAGATCCATAACAGTAGTTGTTCGGATTTAGCGAACAATCCAGCGCACTTGGGGCAGTAGTCCCAATGTACTTCCATACTGGACTTACTTTGGATGTGCCCTCATTTCTAAAGAAATGTTGTGCCTGTCTTTCTGGGTTTTCGACAGGTTTGTTATGTTGTTTTGTTGTAAATGCCGAACCGACCACAGCCAGTCCTAATAATAGTGCGCCAACTAGCGCCTTGCCCTTGTTTTTTTGTGAATTTTCCACGGCTTTAAATTTAGTTGTTTATACTTTTTTTGTCGGATGGCGTGTATACCCAATATAAGCCAAATTATGTTAAAGGCCAGGTGGGTACCCCATCCCATGCTTTCGATTACGCCCCCACAACTACATAAGCGGTCTGGAACAAATAACATCATCAATGCCAGGTATGCTGTAAGTATTCCCATTAAAATGGTACTGCCCCACAGGGCTGTACGTTGATAACGGGGTAGGATCAGCCCGATCGCTAACAGGATTTCGAGCTGAGCTATATCCCAGCCTATAGGGTGTGCATAGCTGCCTATATAGGGAATCTCTGCTATTCCCTTAATAAAGGTTTCCATCTTCCATAGTTTGCTGGATGCCGTATACATATAGAGCATGGCATAGCCATATACGGTAACGTTGTATATCGGTTTGCTCAGATATCTCCGATACCAGCGTAAGGTTTTATCTAACCTGTCAACTATTGCCTGCTTATACCAAAGTGTGATCATATTCCTGTTGCCTATGTTTTGCGCGGTTGTGTTCAAAAGCATTGTCGCTGCCGCCTTTTCTTTATACACCCAGGCACAGCCTGCGCGGTGTACCCTTTTGGTGAGCTTCCCCTTTTCATTGACACCTGGTATCGCCGATCCGCTGTACTTGCGTTTTGATATTTCAAAGGTAGGGGCCGTTCATTTCTTAAAATCGGGTCTTATGGTAGTATTTAATTTTTATCGGTTTATTTCCTTTTTTCGACTCTTGTACAGGGTCTTCGGGTTGATATTTAGGTATTGGGCCAGCTGGTTGTTATTGAGAATAGCGGGTATAGCAGGTATTTCATATAGCGTCTCGCTGTATCGGTCCTTGGCATTGCGCGCCATCACTCTTGATTTGATGTCACCTGTGGTAAACCGTCGCTGCCGCAGCACATTGACCAGCCGCATGATAGGGGTATGCTTGTCCATAAGATCACGCAGGTGTTGCAGATGTACCGTAGCCAGCTTGGTATCTTTTAAAAAACGGATCTCCAGGCCATGGCTGCTACCGCTATATTCATGCTTGGTCCCGGTAAAGGTCTGTCCCGGTAATGTGGCCCAGTGCATATAGGGGGTCTCGTATTCAAAGTACTGATACGCCCCGACCAGCCCATCGATCACATAACACCAATACGGCTTCTGCTCCCCATCGCTACAGTACACTTTATTTTTATTAAACTCCTGTATTTTGATATGCCTGAATAGTGCCTGGCTTGCATCTGCACATTGTAATAATCCTTTGGCCTGAGTGACGAATCGTTCCATAATTTTTTTTCATTGGTAGATCACAATGAGTCGATAGTTATCTCCTATAAAACAAGTTAAATCGATGCATGTGTCTCCAGCCTACAAAGCTGACATCAAACCATACGATTATGTCATTATTTATACGTTCAACTGTGTTTGTTGCCATAACTGCACCTTTTTAATACGTAAATGACTCTTTATTGGCTAAGGATACATTTATCATAAGGTTATTTAGTGCTATAAAGCTATCGACAGACTCTCTAGACTCATCTGTCGTGAGAATGAATGCATCCTTCGATTTTCTTTTTGTTTCTAAATCTTTTACGAATCCTTTGTAATGCCGGCGCACAAAACAAGCTGCTATTGCAAGAGCAGATTGATGGTAGAATGAAAATAAAATTAACATGCAGAATCAAAAAAAGTTAACAGAAATCAATCATCAAAAAGATTGTCAGGTTCAAGTTCAATTGAAGGACTTATTGGACCCTATCGTACAGGATATCGAAAAGCCTAAGCCCAAATGTCCGATCTATCTATAGTTGAATAATCTAGATCCAGTCTCTATAGACTGGATTATCAACCTTTATTAACACTATATTATGATACTTAAATTAAAGAAAGAAGTCGCTGAACTGAATCTGGAGACGGGGTGGGCAGCCGAGCTTTACCATACCTATGTAACCAATTTGCACCGGGTATATCCCGATAGAGACTTTGAGTGTCTTCAGGCTAGCTTCAGAAATACGCTGTTTTATCAGCGGCTAGCCAGTATACAACAGCGATCGTCCGATTATAAAAATAATGCATTGGCCGAGCAGATAAAAGCAATACCAAGTGTGATCCTGACGGCACACATTTATAGTTACCGACTTCTCGTTCGTTGCCTTTCCGAAAATGGGGTCAAAATAGCCTTGCTGGTCTCTGCCGATGTATACCTAGAACAAGGAGCTGTTTTTGAATCCGTGATGCGTGATATTCATGGAGATCGATTTGCCGAACATTTTATTTTGCTGGATGCAGAGCAGCCGAGTGTTTTATTGCAGGCACGCAGAGCATTCGATCGTGGGTATCATATATTAGCTTACTTGGATGGCAATACCGGTACCGCATTAAACGATAAATCCGCAGACCACCTGCATACAGTCGATTTTGGAGCAGCAAGGTTGCGTGTCAGAAAGGGGATAGTGCAGTTGGCGCAGTGGTTAGCATGTCCACTATACTTTATATGGGCACATATGGATGCCGATCTACAAGCGTATTTCAATATCAAAGATGTTGATACCCAAAAAGAAACCCACGAGATAGTGGCACAATTGTATTCAGATCTCTACGATATCATTAATGATGACCCTGCACAATGGGAGTGTTTCTTGTATCTTCAAGATTATATTTGATTGGTTATATTTTTATATCTTTAGTATCCCAGATTACTCACTAAAGATTATACCTATGATTGTTGAATCGAGAAAACCTTCGATAAATAGAGGGTTCCTATTGCATGTTGCTTTCTGGGTGCTGTATATCGTGATTGTTTATATCGTCAATATCATACGGTACCGGGATACCACCTTTTTACAGTTTCTTGGAGGGATACCTTTAATTATGGCAGTTTTTTATCTGAGCTTTCATTTTGCAAAATCTAAAAAGGGATTTACCCTACGTAACGGATTTGTTTTATTGGTCATTCCATTTGCTGTGTTATTTTTTTTTATTTGTGATTATTGGATTTATGACCTCCTGCCGAAAATCAATATCCGAATCTCGAATTATGAGAGTCGGGATACGGTCGATTTTGCGATGAATTATTTGCAATATCTGATCAAGTATAGTTTTTACGGCGTTTTTTTTGCCAAGTTGGAACAGGTTAAGAAAGTGAAGGTACTAGAGGCCCGCTTGTTATTGAAAGGGATAGATCCACATTTTAATTTTAATGCCTGGAATGGGATTTTGGCACGTGTAGGAGGTAATATCAAGGAGTTGATGTCTTTTATCAATGGGCATATTGCCTTACAGCTGTATGTTTTAAAAGCCCAAAAGCTGGATCAGGATGTTGTTGTTGTCGAAATGGAATTGGCTAAGATGCAATCTTGGATCAAAGCCCTCGATCGTGATGTTCAGATCGAAGTTAAAGGCGAGCCAAGTGGTCAGTTAATCTTACCTACAGCAGGAATAGAGCTGCTGGGCAATGCGCTGAAGTATAGCAAGGCTGGTACACCGATCGTGGTTCTCTTTTCTTTGGAAGCAAATGGATTAATATTACAGATACAAAATGTGGTAGATGATACAAGGTCGGCAGCTGGACTTGGCTCTGGAATAAGGGATATCAAAAAGAGAATACTGTTAAATCCTATTCTCAAAGGCGATATTCAGCACTACTGTACAGATGGGCTATATACAATCAATTTGATACTCAAATCAAAAAATAAGAAGTATGAGGAAAATTAAAACAGTGCTTTTGGATGATGATTCAAATGCAAATGAGCTTATGAACGGGATTTTAAAAAGTATCCCCCGGATCGAAGTCGTAGCAATGTTTACAGATCCGGTAAAAGCACTCAATTATTTGTATAAAAAGCCTGCCCATCTATTGATCTTAGATAAAGAGATGCCCGGTGTAGATGGATTGGAGGTCGCGCAACAGCTACCCAGCGAGATGGTCTGTGTAATGGTTACGGGTTACGACAGCTTTGCGCTCGAAGCTTATGAGTATAATATTGTGGATTACCTACTCAAAAATCTTACGTTCAGCCGGGTCAATCAGATGGTCCGCAAGGTAGAGTCTGCGCTTGGCCTCAGTAATTCCCTGCCTGCCGAGGCGCTCAGCAGTCGTTATTTTACGGTTAAACGTTCCAATGAAAAGCGTTTAATACCGTACGATGAGCTGTTTTACATTGAATCGGCAAAGGATGAATCCGAGTTGTACTTTATTGACGGTACGCATTTGACGATAACGGAACGTATAGGTGTATTTCAAGATGATCTGCCAGTTAGTGATTTTAAGAGGGTTCATAATAAGTATATTTTAAACAAGACCTATGCTCGAACATTAAAAGATAAAATGATTACTATTTCCTGCGCAGGTAATAGTAAGGTTATTAATGTGGGCAATACCTATGAAAAGAGTGTAAACGAATGGTTTAATGATAAACTGATCAAGGGCTAATTGTGGTTTAAAACTTAATTGATTAATTTTTTGCAGTTCTTATGGTTGAATTTGGTCGTGTTGCAGGAGTTGCAAAAGGAAAGTTTAGGCATATGGAAAGAAAAAAAAGAAAAGAGATTTTGGTAGAGACTGCTATACAGATCCGACTGCTCCTGGAACAGTTGCTTGCACACAAGATGCAGCATGAAGGAGGGAAGGGAGAGGGGTTTAAGGCCGTGCAAGTTGAACCTCTGGTACAGCATCGGGTTGGACGTCGTGTCATCCATGTGCGCGACCTGGTATTGGCCGAGGGCGACTGGCTCATGACCACCCTGGAAGCACTGGATGTGCTAAATTTCTCGCGCGGTACGCTGTTATCGCATCGGGAGCAGGGCTTGGTCACCGAGGTGCGGATAGGAAAAGAAGGAGGTGGCGTGCGCTTTATCTCCAGCGAGGTGATGCGACTGCGGGAGTTGTATTCGGTGCCGAAGGGGAAGGTGTAGTTTCAGGTTATGGAGGTTATAGGGTTAAGAAGGTTAAGAGGTGATGAGTGACTAGTGACTAGTGGTGGGTAGGGAGGAGGTTATTTAGTTACGAGGTTGTGTATTTATAGGGTTAAAAAGGTTAGGAAGGGTATAATAAAATACGCCTGAAGTATTTTGCTTCAGGCGTATTTTATTTAGATAACTTTTCGACAGAGGTAGATTTTTAATCGTATTGGTATATGGCGACCACGGGTAGGTGATCTGATGCATATTGACCGGTCATAGCTATCGCCGACAATAAGCTATACGTTTGTTTTGCCAATGGGTTATACACGATAAAATCAATTGCTTTAGTTGGGTTTACGACAGGGATCGTAAACTGGCAATTACCCATGCAGGAAAAGTTGAACCCTTTCTTGAGCAGAGTCATTTCTTCCGAATCTGGTGTCGCATTAAAATCTCCGCCGATGAAAAGCGGCTTTTTGAGCTGCTCACTCATATCATTGAGAAACTGTGCCTGTGCTACGCGGATGGTATTCAGATCAAAATGTGTGGACCCAAATTCCATAGTGTTGCCATCCGGCAAGGACACGGTAGCTAAAGCAATACTACGCTGCTCGCCTCCCACAATCGCAGGCAGATCAAAGCGACGTTTGTTGCTCAGCGGATATTTACTAAGGATTGCATTCCCATATTCTCCTCCTTTATAATCAATGGATTTGGAAAAATAATACTCCATGCCGAGCAATTCGGCTAATTTTTTGATCTGATCGATCTGATCGGCGACATTGGGCGAACGCGTGGTGTTCACGTCGACTTCCTGTAAAGCGACTACATCGGCGTTGCTTTTCTTGATGACGGCCGCAATATTGTTCAGGTTGATCACGTCCGAATTGTAGGGTGCACCATGCCTGATGTTATACGTCATCAGCGTCAGTCTCTTTTTTGGTGTTTCGGGCTTGGTCTCTTCACCTGAGCTGCTGCAACAGGTAATGACCAAAAACAGAAGTGCCGTGATAGCAAGTAATCCTTTTCTCATTTTTTTGATTTGTTAGTGGTGAAACCACCAGATTTATATAGCTTCCTAAGAGCCCTATAAATCTGGATGATTTACTATTGCGTTTCTATTTTTGCGTTTTTACTTTGATTTCTGCTGTTGTAGGGAAAAAAGTGTTGGCCGTTTCTGGATTTTTGAACGCTTCTAACATCTTATCCACAATAAGCACGTTTGCAGGATCCTGATAGGTGATGTAATCAAAGGTGCCAGTGGGGTTAGCCTTAGGAGCATTAAAAACACAGCCTGTAGCAGGACAGGCATATTTGAAATTACCTTGTATATAAGTCAGTGCAGCCCCTGGTGCCGACCACTGCTCATTAAAATTCCCAACGAAAATAACAGGATTCGTTAGATTCTCTGTAGCACGAAGGATATCAATGGCTTGCAGCCTCCGGTCGTCAGCATTGGTTTCTAACTCTGTCCCTGCAAATTGAACAAATATGCCATCCTCCACCTCTACTTTTATCATAGCCAGCATCCGTTGCTCCCCTCTATTTGGATCCTTGGTCAGATCGAGGCCAAACCTTTCGGTGATAGGGAATTTAGAAAGCACGGCATTGCCAAACTGTCCTCCGCCATAGCTCCGGCCTTTCATGAATACCTGCATCCCTAGCTCGTCACCGATCACCTGCGGTCGGTCAACACCTCCGGCACGGGTTGTCTTGCTGTCACATTGTCTCAAGAATAATAGATCCGGATTGTACGCTTTTATCATCGCGACCATAGCCGGAAAATTTGTAGCGTTACTTCCCAAATTCATATTCACCGACATGATTTTCAATGTCTTGACGGGGCCGGTATATTCATTAGGATCTAGAAATTTGGTAGGAGTAACATTCCAGTCCCCGGCATCAACCGATTTACGGCAGGACTGCGCCAGGATCAGCACTACACAAACGCCTAATAGGGTAAAAAATATTTTTTTCATCTCTTAATAATTTGGATTTTGAACCATGTTCGGATTTGTACTCGTTTCCGTTTCCGGTATCGGCCACAGGTATTCGCGATTGCGGTTGTATTTGCGCATCTGCACTTGTACAATTTCGCCAGTAGCCGGGTTGGTGGCCCCATAGACCTGTCCATTCATCACATCGGTGTCTATACCCCAACGGCGTATATCAAAATAACGCCCACCTTCAAATGCTAATTCAGCCTGTCGCTCACGGCGGACCAGTGTACGCATACGCTCCTGAGAATTGTACACCGTAGTCGTTACAGCTGGCATAGTAGCCCGCGCACGCACCTGATTGATGGCATCAAGTGTCTCTGCATCGTTCCACTCACCCAGCTCGATCTTGGCTTCGGCATAGGTTAATAAAATCTCGGCATAGCGAATGATCATAAAGTCAAGCTCACCTGACTTTTTCTGCTGATCACGGGCATCGATATATTTCTTGATCCAATAACCTGTAGCCGTAGATTTGGTCAAACCAATCTTGTCGGCAGGACTATAAAAGGGATCTAGTGTGTATTGTCCCAAAAACTTTTCATTGGGCACAAATACGGAGGCCGAAAGCCGTGGATCCCGTCTATTCAGGTGGTTAGGGTCTTTACGGTAGATGGCCAGCGAATCAGGCCCCAGCTCATAAATGGTTTTTCCTTGTTTTGTTTCATAGTTGTCAACTACCCGGTTAGTGGGCGAAAGATAGGTTTCGCCACCTATACCATACGGGGCAAAGGAAGTCCAGGCATTGCTCGCTCCCTGCTCTTTGAAGAAAATACGCTCATTGTTCAACTCGCCTGTATAACTGAACAGCTCGCTGTAGCTGGCCTGCATATTAGCGGTATTCTGCCACAATTTGTACACCTTCGAATCAATGATCTTCTTGGAGGCCATCTTTGCGAGTTCATAATCTTTTTTGTAAAGACCCAATCGCGATAATAGCGCCCAACAGATGCCGCTTGTGATTCTTGTCCTATCGGCATTGGTATAGGTCGACGGCAACAGCTCCGCACATTGTTTCAGCTCTTCGGCGACAAAATCATACACCTGATCCTGTGGGATCCTCGATTGATTATTTTCCTCGAGTTTTAAGGAAGCCGTCAATAAGGGAATATCTCCATAGAGCATCATAAGCTCCATGTGGTAGTAGGCCCTTAGCGCACGGGCTTCCAGCTTCATCCTTTCTTTCAATCCTGCATCTGCAAATACCTTGTCCACATTTTCCAAAAAGCGATTCGCTCTTCGGATGCAGGTGTAATCATCCTGCCACAAGGACTGCGAAACACCCCAGCGACTGGTAGCTAACCCTCTGGTAAAACCATCGTAATCTCCCTTAAACTCGCCCCGTTGTACTGCCTCGTCCGTAAGGCCTGAATAGTACATGATGTTACGTCCCGAAGAACCTCCCGGGATTCCCGCATAAATGGAAGACAGTGCGTTGTAGGCATCGGTTTCGGTATTCCACCACTTGTCATCCGACACCCCCGTAGGACTGTCTATAGTCAGGAATTTTTCGCAGGATACCTGCAGCATTCCCACCGCAACCAAGCTGTATATCAATATTCTCATCTTATATATCGTGTTCATATTTTCCCCTAATTAAAAGTTTGCAGTCAGTCCCACGGTAAATGTTTTCATAATTCCATACGTCCAAGAACCACCTTGCGACTCCGGATCTGCCATTTTTACACCGGAGAATAAAAATGGATTCTGCGCGTTCAGATAGATACGTGAACTCTTGATACCGTATTTATTCAACGTCTTTCCGCTCAGACGGTAACCTGCCTGGATAAATTTGACCCGCATATAGCGCGCATTGAACAGCCAAAAATCACTGACGAATACGTTGGTACCCGGTGTGGTCTTTATGCGTGGGTACATGGCATCCTGATTGTTCTCGCGCCAAGAATTGGCAGCACGATACGTAGTAGGTACACCGCCCGAAGCGCTCATATTGAGCGGATGCCATAGGTAACCACTCGATTTACCACCCAGATTGGCAGAATAGTCGTGATTGCCCGCTCCTTGGAGTAGCACCTCTATATCAAACTTTTTATAATTCACACTGAAGTTTGCAAAGTAATTAATACGAGGTGTAGGGTCGCCGATCATCTGCTGATCATCGTCGTTGATCAGGCCATCTTGATTGAGGTCCTTATAATGAATATCACCCGGGCCTTGGCTCTGGTTGGCCAACAGCACATTAGCACGCCCGTACTCATCAAAATTGGAGAGCTGCAGAATACCATCCGATACATAACCGTAATAACTGCCCAGTGCATAACCTTCACGCTGCCGTATGATTCCTGTTTCACCAAAGACACCACCAGCCAGTTCTATAATTTTATTCTTATTGTAAGTGATTCCAGGTTTTACGGAGATAAAAAGGTCAGGAGTGATCTGCTCATTATACGTGATCTGGGCCTCTACCCCTCTATTCATCACTTTTCCGGCATTCAACCGGATAGCCCCCAAGGACCCGGATGGAGGGATCATAGGGCGCATCAACATATCTGTCGTCAGCTTATCGTAGTAGTCGAAGGTCAATGCAAACTTGTTATTGAAAAGTGACATATCAAATCCAAGATCCGTGATCCGTACCTTTTCCCAGCTGATATCCGGATTGCCCCATACCGACTCGGTCCCATTGCTCTCATTGATCAGATTCTGATATTGGTAGTAACCTATATTCTCGTTGCCCAAGTGACCATAAGATGCCCTTAGCTTCAAATTATTGATCGCATCCAGTTTGAAGAAATCCTCATTGTGCACATTCCATCCGACGGCAACCGAAGGGAAGTAACCCCATTTGTTGCCTGCCCCGAATTTGGAGGATCCGTCGGCACGGAAAGCCAACTCGGCCAGGTAGCGGTCGTCGTACGAATAATTAACTTTACTGTAGGCCGATGCTAAAGCGGACATATCCCAGTAACCTTCATTAAAACGCTCTATAGAAAACCCTCCTAAGGCAAATACATTGTGCTTATCGAATCGTTTTGAATAATCTAAGGCTCCACTGCCGAAAATGTAAGTATCCCGCTTGTTCGAGTATGAATTGCGCTGTACCGCCCAGGTCTGTACGAGCTGCTTGCTGTAATAATCAAAGAAATAAAAATTATCACGGTTCTGTTTATACACATCGGAGTTGAGTCGGTAACTAAACTGTCCTGTTAGGTTAAGGTTATCGGTAATCGTCCACTTAGGCTGCAAATTGATGGTAGCTTGGTCAAATTGATAACCGATGGAGCCGCCGACCTCTGCATAGGCCACTGGATTGACGATATCTGCATAGCGTCCATAGATGGTAGGCCATCCTTCTTCGGCCGGATATTTGGGCAATATATTAGGCGGGAGCCTGTACAGGTCGTCCAGCATACGGATACCACCGTTGCCCAATCCACGATTGGGGTACAATACATTACGACGGATACCGAGTACATCTAAATTGACCAAGAATTTCTTGGATAGTGATACGGATGTATTGGCCCTAATATTGAAGCGGTCCATTTTGTTGACCGGCAACATCCCTTTTTGATACATATAATTGCCCGTAATGGCAAACCTAGCGACATCGTTACCTCCGCTCAGCGCCAGTGAATGGGAGGTCAATGGCGCGTACTCGTCGATGACCTCCTTGGTCCAGTTGGTATTTGGGAAATTGATGGGATCCTCACCCGATTCGGTCTTGCGGATCTGTTCATCATCAAAAAAAGCAGCTTCGCCTGATGCCAGGGCCGCATAATTATAGGTACGCATATAGGTCGCGGCATCAACAAATTCGGGCATCAGTGTCGGGGTCTGCATACCATAATAGCCATCGTACAACACATTGATCTGTCCGGCCTTACCTCGTTTGGTCGTAATCAGGATGACCCCATTGGCTGCTCTGGCACCGTACATGGCAGCCGCTGCCGCATCTTTCAGAATAGTCACACTTTCTACCGTTACGGGGTCGATATGGTTCATATCCATAGGGACACCATCTACAAGCACCAATGGGTCGGAGTTGTTCATCGTAGATATACCTCTGATCTTGATCGTAGCGGCATCTCCGCCAGGTAGTCCCGATCCCTGCTGCACGTTGAGGCCCGTGACACCTCCTTGTAAGGCTTGAGAGAGATTGGTAATTGGCTTACCTTCAATATTAGACTTGACATCTAGGGTAGCTACCGAACTGGCAATATGCTTCTTTTGCATCTCAGTCATCCCCACAACGACGACTTCTTCTACATCTGCTACATTTTCCTGCAACGATAAGCTTAAGTTATTTTCATTCTTATTGACCAATACCTCATATGGACGGTAGCCTACGAGTGTAAAGACCAGTTGTGATCCTTTGGGTACTGCAACATCGTAATATCCGCCGGCACCGGTTCTACCTACGGATGCTCCTCCTTTGATCGAGATACTTACGTTTTCTAAAGCCTGTGGAGGTTCCTGGCTATTGAACACACGTCCTTTAACGGTTATTTTTTCCTGCCTCACCTCTTCTCGGTCTGCCCCTTTGTGGTAAGAGGAATGGGGTACGATCGTGATCTGTCCATCGGACTCCTTGAAGGTGAGGTGATACTTAGGCAGCTCTTTGGACAAGAGCTCCTTGAAATCCCGGTTTTTGGTGTTGACCGTGATCCGCTTGTTAGCCACCAACTGATCCGAATACAATAAAGCCACATCGACCTGTGTCTGTACCTGCTCAAGAAATTGTTTTAGTGTTGCGTTTTCCATTTTGAGGGTGACACGCTGAGGAAAGGCAACTACACTGATCGATAGGAAGATACCGGTCAGTGCTAATGATCCTATTTTCATGCTATAGCTCCATTTTGACGGCAATCGCCATCGAGCGGACGCGTATTGTTCCGCTTGTTTATTTTTCATAATTTTGAATAGATTAAATTGTGCAAACGATTTATTGATCAATCGATAAAGGGGAGGTGCAACTCCTATTTATCTTCTTTGTGATACCATTCTTTTTTTGATTTATCTTTTTCTGATCCAGACCTCCTTTTCTATTTGTGTGATTTCGTAATCATTCAGTTCATAGAGACTTCTCAGTGAAGTCACAATATCCACATCGATATTGAGCCTACCGGAGTAAGCTACTGATGATGCTCTAAGCCGGCTGTCCAGATGTATCCGCACATTGTAGATACGCTCCAGTCTACGTGCCAGCTCATCGATACTCAGCTGCTGCAATACCAATTGGCGTTTGGTCCAGAGGACATCATCCCCCTTGGCATTACGGTTGATACTTATTTTCTTATTCTTGCTATCGAAGCTTATCCGTTCTCCTGGTTTCATGCGGATTCCTTCAAAAAGACCTTTCGTACTCTCCAAAGACACAGCTCCTGTGAGGAGCTCGATGACAGTATGGTTATCCTCCTCGTACGAATTGACATTGAAAGTCGTACCCAATACATGGATTTGGGTCTCGGCTGTACGCACGACAAAAGGCCGCCCGGTATGGGTTACATCAAAATACCCCTCGCCGTTGAGGTATACTTCGCGCGTACCCTGACTCATATCTTTTTTAAAGGTCAGATAGGACCCGGCGTTGAGCCAAGCCGTAGATTGATCGGGCAGTACAAAGGCCTGCCGTTTTCCGTAAGGGACATACACGGTAGCATATTCCACTTCGTTATCCCCGACATGCTCGTCAAGCTTAAGTATATCCTCATCACCATCCACCTTTAGGGGGTTGACCTTGGCGCGATCCTGCCCCCTCACAGAAGATGCCAGTAATAAATCGCTCCCTGCCTGAATAGCTCTTTGATTGTGTTGTGCGGTCTGTATGATATCGTCTTGTTGAATTAGTTCTTTCGCGGGATTATAGGGAAAGTACATGAAAAACAACATCAGCGCAGCGGCGATCCCCGTAGCATACCCCCATACACGTCTATAACGCCTTCTACGGTGTTGCCTCCTTATCGATTGATAGAGTGCGGTCTTGGCATGCGTATCGAACAATTCACTCGTGCCAAGGTTAAAAATCTTTTTATAGTTCTCTTTATTTCTGTCCACAATAAGTGTATTTACTTATATAGAGCAGCGATTGTCGTTTTATTGACTATAAATTATAAAAAAAATAACAGAGAGTGCTTCGGGCGAGTTCAACTCCAGGCGAAGCTGCTTCATCCCCCGAAAAGAAAGTGTCCTACAGGTCTCTATATGGATCGACATCATCTCGGCGATATCCTCATACTTGAAATCCATGTAATATTTTAAGAAAAGTACCTCCCTTTGACGAGTAGGCAATTTTTTGAATTTTTCGCGTAGCAGGATAATTTGCTCTTCCTTCATCTCCTCCTGCTCAAAACTGTTGTCCTCAGACCAGTTCAGGATTTCCTCTAACTGTACATTATTAAACTTGTCCTGCGCGACTTTATTGCGCAACAAACGTCTACGCAGAGAAGCAAATAGATAGTATTTAATATTTACTTCCTTCGCTATCTTGACATTCCCAAATAAATCGGTGAAAAGATCATGAATGCAATCTATAACGGTGGCATGATCGGTATGGTAATGCGTACCATATTTGTACAGATCTTCAACATACTCGTTATAAATCTGTTCAAATGCGCTGGTATCCCCCTCTATAAATTTAACCCAAGACATAGCTAATTTACATTTTTTAATGGCTTAAAAAGCTTTAGCAAAGTTTGATAAATTCTATTAATTAAGTGTTATCTAAAGATTAACTTCAGTTTTACTTTTTGCTCAATGGTTTATTAATCAGATTCAAGGTAAATATTTTATGCAAGATTTGCAAAGTCATCACCAGCCGATACTCTTCGCAAGAATATCTTTGGTAGATATGTGGAGAGGTCCTCTAAAGGAAAAAGTAAGATTATTTTTTTTTGGATGGTTAAGTGTTTGTAGATTAGTTGTATGCGGAGTTAATTGTTGTTTTTGTAATGGTCATTAACTTAATGGTGGTTAAGTTAATGGCGATTAAGTTGTCTGTATCATGAAGTTTATAATAGCGGTTTGAGCTAGTAGATTATCCTGATTTATATAAAAAATACGCCTGAAGGGATTTGCTTCAGGCGTATTTCGATTGGAAGCCTTTTCTCAACGTCATTGCGCGGAGGAAGAATGACGACAAAGCAATCTGATTACAACGAAGTCCCGATTTATCAGGATCAAAAATGCAGATTACTTTCGCGAAGTAAATTCGGGACAGGCACCCTATTTTACCAATGACAGATACCTACGGTGATCTCGCAAGCTCGGTTTGTAAACTGTATCGTCTTTGCGAGGTACGAAGCAATCCCCCTATTAACAATGAGATTATCTACGATGAGCCCTTCGGGGTTGCTTCATTTCATTCGCAATGACGCGTTTTTAGGTTTTTCAACCTTTTTAAGACAGCTTCATTTCGTTTAGATACGTTTTCGCCAGAAGTAAAAATACCCTAAAGATCCTATTCCGAGTAGGGCAATTACATAAATGTACCAGGGGAGTTGCTGTTTTCGGATCCTTTTTTGCTCTGTTTTGGACGAGTATTGTTCGATGGCCGCGCTATCTCTGTTGCTTACATTGGATTGCTGCTCGCTTTTATGTACCCACTGTTCCTCGGCATATAGCCATCCGCTCTTTGCCCAAAGGCCGCTATCGGGATGAAAGTAAAAAATGGAATCGCTCGCAAAGTGCCAGTACCGCCAGTTGCTATCCTGCTGTAGGTAGTATTGCCATTTTTGAAATTCAGAACGGCTTACCTGCTTTATAGCTTTTTGCTCCTCCAGTCTGTGCTTGCTCGTACGGCAAGAGAAGGTGAGGAGAACGAGAAGGGTAACGAGGGTGGTGTTTTTCATGGTTAGATAGTTAATAAAGTTTATAAAGTACAGGGTTACTTGCCACTCGTCACTCATCAACCCAATCCGCTAATGCATGTACCGTGCGGAGATGTCTGCGTCGGGATTCTACCCGGTTGTTGCTGTTACCTTCGATGCTCACTAGGTAATCTCCTGATGCCTGCTTGACCAATCCTACGTGGTTGATACGTTTAGCCTTGGCACCATATATACCGAAGACATTCGCTGCTACTCTGTCTTCATCATGCTGTGTTCCGCCTGTCCCGAGAATCGGGAATTCACTTCGGAGAGGACCCGTCAGTTGGCGGCGACGCGATGATCTATCGGTTGTAAGCAACTTTCCTTGTTTCCAGTACACCCTAGCTTTCGGGAATAGTGCCGGGCTCCAAGGATTGCAGGGCTCTTTTAACCCCGCTTGTCCATAACACCATGATACGAAACTTGCGCACCAGTCGTAGCCTTTGCCCAGGTCGGTGTAGCGGAGGTATTCTTCCACGCGCTTTCCGTCGTTGTTGCCAGTAGCTTCTTTTACGCCTATCTCAGCAGAAGCAATAGCTATTATTGATGGACGAAGTGTTTGATTCTTGTTATTGTCCTCTGTACCGGACAGGCGGGGCACTTGGTATCGGCCAAGTGTCCAAGTTCTTGATTTGTTTGCATCTTTATTCATCAAGGAATAAAGATGAGCCCCTCGCGGCTTGAGCGAGAATAAAAAGTCTAAAATACCACTTCTATCGCCTTCAATACTGCATACAACAGTAAAAAGAATACCGAAAAATAAAGAATACATTGTTGCCATGATGAGAGTTTATTAAAGTGATGATCAAACTGTTTACGAAACGATTGAAAAGGATGCCATAGCAGCTCCTGCAGCCATATGCTGATATATACCGCCAGCCAACCGACCAGTAACCCAAAGATCAGCATAGTCAAGGTGCCAAAATCGAGTACCCCGATGGTGGGATCGAGCAGCTGCAATACGGTAGATAACATGATCCAGCCGATGATTAGGAAGAGGGAGCCGAACATTAATTTCTGTATAGTGTTTAGATCCCTCCACTGCGGTCCCCGATAAAACATCGGGACACGGCGGGATGACGATATAGTGCCTTGAAGCAGCCATGAAGCGTTATTTGTTATTGTTTGCATGATATGTTGTTTATAAGGTTGATAAAGTTTATAAGGTAGGCGGATCTGCAAATCCGCCTAATTATTAATCCTTGTTACTTCGTTACTGAGTCACTCAGTTTGAGCTAACGAACGATCATCGATACGGGATCTGACCAATCGCCTGTGCCTATCTTATTGCGGCCGCGTACACGTACGTAATAGCGTGTGCCAGGTGTCAGCGGAGCGATAATAGTATTGCTGCTGGATGGTGTGAGGTGTGTTTTGTCCCATACAATCTTCTCCGAGATACTATCCATCTCGCCCACCTGTACCTCATATTCGTAAGCATTGTATATTTTGTCAAAATCCACGCGCATCTGTCCGGTCAGGCGGCCATCCCTCAGTATGATCCGGTCCGTGATCCCCGGTTCCTGCAGCGCAGTGGGCTGCTTGTTAAACATCAGGCCGGTGCTGCTCAGCGCCACCGTATTCCCTTGGGCTTCTATATTGACCATATGGGCGAGGTGCGTAAGCATGCCCCGAAGCTTCAGCTTAGCTGCTTTCTTGAGCTCTTTCTCGTGCGAGGAGCCCCCATTTATCGCTACCTCATGCTTGATACGGTAGTCCTCGGCTGCCGCCAGAAGCTCCGCCGCCGTCGGTTTGATGTCTGCACTGAAATTTGTATTGCCTTCCATAAATCCGGCAATCTTGCCCGCCAGGATAGCCAGCTCGCTATCCTTTACATTTGTATAATCTGTTCTTACTTTATCTCTTCTCATGATTTTAATTTTTAAGCCGTAGGCTGTATGTATTAAGCCCTAGGCTGTTTAACTTGTTGTCCTTGGTTTACTTATTTACCCCATCACTAGTCACTCTGTCACTTATTACTAATCACTCATCACTAGTCACTAATTAAGGCGGTGCTCTGATCTGCTTTTTCGTTCTGTTCATACTACGAATTTGAGCTTAATAGCAGGGCTAGTCGATTTTTTGGACAAGATTGTACAAGATTGTACAGGCGTTGTACACACGCTGTACAGGTAGTGGTTAGATTCTCCACTTTGGGTATATAGATCTCGTTTTAGGATTCCTTTTTGCGCCAGCCGTTACATCAAGTGGGCTGGCTGATGCATCAAATGCGCTGGCCGATTTATCAAATCACCTGCACGATTCATCAAATAAGCCGCACGATGCATCAAATGATACATAAGATAAATCAAGTGGGCTGGCCAATGCATCAAATGCCTTGACCGATGTATCAAATAACCTGGGCGTTTCATCAAATAGGTCGCACGATGCATCAAATGATACATAAGATACATCAAGTGGGCTGGCCGATGTATCAAAAAACCCGGGCGTTTCATCAAATAGGTCGCACGATACATCAAATGATACATAACATACATCAAGTGGACTGGCCGATGCATCAAATGTGCTGGCCGATGTATCAAACAGCCCGTGCGTTTCATCAAATAGGCCGCACGATACATCAAATGATACGTAAGATACATCAAGTGGCGCAACTGATAAAGCAGATGCCTCAGCCGATGTATCAAAAATAAAAGCAATAATTCCTTGCTTATTAAAATATTAAGTGTACATTTGTTTTATAATCAGGCTCTGCCTAAGCAATTTTTGAGCTTGTTAAGTTTACTCTTCTCTTCTCTCATCCCTTGCATATCCAGCTGCTATTTTTGTTATCAATTGATGATACGTACGTTTTCGAAACTTGGATATTTTCAAGAACCTTAAAATTACCACTATCTTTTTCTTGCCAGCAAACAGTGTTATATAAGTTGTCCGATGACAGCTTAATGGTGCGGCCTGATGTAACAAAATTTTTTAATAAATAATTAATACAATGCAAGAAGGAACAGTAAAATTCTTTAACGAGACAAAAGGATTTGGTTTTATTACACCAAAAAACGGTGGACAAGACGTATTCGTACATTCAACAGGTTTGATCAACAATATCCGTGAAAACGATAGCGTAACATTCGAAGTAGAAAACGGACAAAAAGGAGTTAACGCAACTAACGTTCGCGTAGCTTACTAAATAGAAAGAAAGTCATATCTTCTTGAAGGAGACGCTCGAAAGGGTGTCTCTTTTCTTTTTATAGCCATTTTGATGGGATATACCCATCCCTGGTTCCTCATCACTTTTTTTCTTTTATATTTTGAATTTTTAATTTATTACGAGTACTTTTGTGACTCAACGCTATTAGCCAATGTTGGATTCATTGATCACGTCTAAGACAAGACTTAAGCTATTAATCAAATTTTTTGTTTCTGCGAGCAATCGCGGGTACCTAAGAGGTATTGCCGAAGAATTTAATGAATCGACCAATGCGATCCGTAAGGAACTCAACCAATTGACCGAGGCAGGCTACCTTATTCGCGAAGAAGGGGAGAAGCGGGTATTCTACCGGGCCAATTCCAAACATACACTATTCGGTTCTCTACAGGGCTTGATTCATCATTTTTTGGGTATCGACCAGATTGTCGATCAGGTACTGGCTCGTGCCGGAGATGTCGAGCAGGTGGCGCTATTGGGCGACTATGCCCAGGGGATAGATTCAGGTCATATAGAGGTATTGGTCACAGGGCAAAATATAGATTCGGCATATTTATTGCAGGCAGCAGAGAAAGCCGAAAAACTGTTAGATAAAAAAGTGAGTTTATATTTAGAGACACCAGAACAGGTGCGATCAAAAATAATATTGTATAGTAAATAAGCAGATAAGCAAATCCGCGAATAGGCAAATAAGCAAATAAACGAATATGCAAAACAACGAATCAACAAATCAGCGAATAAGCGAATCAGCATCAAAACGCCAAGATTACAATCCAGGGCCAAGGGTAGGTATTACTTTCTCGACCTTTGATTTGTTGCATGCCGGTCACATCATGATGTTGGCCGAGGCAAAGCGTCAATGTGATTATTTGATCTGTGGCCTGCAGATGGATCCTACGTTGGATCGACCGGAGAAAAATGCGCCTACACAAACCGTAGTCGAGCGTTATATACAGCTTCGTGGCTGTCAATACGTGGATGAGATCGTCCCTTATTCGACCGAGCAGGATCTCGAAGATATCTTGCGTTCTTTCAAATTGGATGTCCGTATTGTAGGCGATGAGTATGCGGATCGTGATTTTACCGGAAAGCAGTATTGTATAGATAAGGGCATTGAACTTTATTATAACAGTAGAGATCACCGTTTTTCCAGTTCGGGTTTACGTAAGATTGTAGCAGATAAGGAGAATCAGAGAAACGGGAAGGGGTAAAGCCCTATTCGTCATTTCGAGCTCGATTTTTGTCGATGCGTGGCAATCTATTTGGAGAAAACCCTGCAATTAAGCAATAGACATTAAAAACAAAAATATATAGTGAGCGTAGTACACGTATTATTATCAGGAGGAATAGGTAGCCGATTATGGCCTTTGTCCAGAAAACAACAGCCAAAGCAGTATTTAGATTTATTTAATGGCCAATCTTTATTTGGCTTGACGGTACAACGGAATGCAAAAATTGCAGATGAAATAATTGTCGTCGGAAATAAGGATAATGCACATCTTAGTGAGAAAGCAATGATTCATGGTGGACTGCCCTACCGCAGTATTGTGGAAGCAACGCCAAGAAATACGGCTGCCGCTATTGCTTTTGCGGCCTTTGCTGTAAATACAGAGGATATATTGATTGTAACCCCATCTGATCACATGATTTCAGGCGATGAAGCTTATGAATCAGCGATGAAAGCAGGTGTTGCAAAAGCGAAGGAAGGTTTTATTGTTACTTTCGGAATACAGCCTACACGTCCAGAAACAGGATACGGTTACATCGAATTTGATGGCGATAAGGTGAAGTCATTTCGTGAGAAACCAAATCAAGATACGGCCGAAGATTTTATTGAACGAGGTACATTTCTGTGGAATTCGGGTATGTTCTGTTTTCAGGCGTCCGTGTTTTTGGAAGAACTGAAAAAATATGAACCTTCCGTTTATGATGCAGCTAAATTAGCTTGGGAAAGTGCTGAGGAAGGTAAACTAAACACAGAACTTTCTTTACAAATTCCGTCTATATCGGTGGATTATGCAGTGATGGAACGATCCAAGAAAATACGTGTAGTACCTACCGAATTTGAATGGTCGGATTTAGGTTCCTTTGAAGCCTTGTATGATTACTTAGTTGCTAGCGGTTATCCCAAAGATGAAAATGGGAATATTGTAATTGGTACCGATAAATTTGCTGGTTTTGTTGGGCTTAAAAATACCATCTTCGTTCATACAAAAGATGCCTTTTTAATGGTTCAGAAAGAAAAATCACAGGACGTTAAGAAGATATATAATATGCTGGAGAAGCATCAGTCTAAGTTATTGGATTAATAGGGATGAATAAAACTATACTAATCACAGGTGGTGCAGGCTTTATAGGCTCCCATGTCGTGCGAGAATTCGTAAATAAATACCCGGAATATCGCATTGTCAATCTGGATGCGCTGACCTATGCCGGTAATTTGGAGAACCTGAAGGATATAGAGGAAAAAGCGAACTATACCTTTGTCAAAGCTGATATTACGGATGCGAAACATATTTTAGAGGTGTTTCAAGAATATCAGCCCGATGGCGTAATCCACCTGGCAGCCGAATCGCATGTGGACCGTTCGATATCGGATCCGCTAGCATTTGTCATGACCAATGTGATCGGTACGGTAAATCTTTTGAATGCAGCTCGTGAGATCTGGAAAGATAATTATGAAGGCAAACGCTTCCACCACGTCTCTACTGACGAAGTATACGGTACACTGGGTGAGACGGGGTTGTTCACCGAAGAAACGGCCTACGACCCGCATTCGCCGTACTCGGCGTCAAAAGCTTCTTCCGATCATTTTGTCCGGGCTTACCACGACACCTACGGTTTGCCGGTGGTATTGACGAACTGTTCGAATAACTATGGGCCGAATCACTTTCCTGAGAAATTAATCCCATTGTGTATCCACAATATCTTAAACAATAAGCCGTTGCCTATCTACGGTGATGGCAAGTTTACCCGCGATTGGTTGTTCGTGATCGACCACGCAAAAGCCATTGATCTGGTATTCCACCAAGGCAAAACAGGTGGCGCCTACAATGTCGGGGGCTTCAACGAATGGCAAAATATTGATCTGGTGAAAGAATTGTGTAAGCAGATGGATGAGAAGTTGGGAAGACCGGCAGGCACAGCCGCACAGCTGATCACCTTTGTAAAAGACAGACCAGGACACGACTTACGCTACGCCATCGACGCGACAAAGATCAATCAGGAACTTGGTTATCAACCATCGGTCACCTTCGAACAAGGATTATCCATTACGATAGATTGGTTTTTATCGAATCAAGAATGGCTAGACAACGTAACCTCAGGGGAATATCAAAAGTATTATAACGAGCAGTATAAATAGAGTTAAGAAGGTTAATAGAGTTAAGAAGGTTAACCCTATCAACTGTATAAACAACAAACAAATGAAAATCACAGAAACCAGTCTAAGAGGCTGTTATATATTAGAGCCTGCAAAATTCGGGGATAGCCGAGGGTATTTTATGGAAGGCTTTAATGAAAGAGCTTTCAATGAGGTGACTGGTACGAACACACATTTCGTGCAGGACAATCAATCATTTTCCACGAAAGGCGTGCTTCGTGGATTACATGGGCAGTCGGGCGAGCATGCGCAAGCCAAGCTCGTTCGTGTGTTGGATGGCGAGGTGTTGGATGTGGCGGTTGACGCAAGGCCAGATTCGCCAACTTTCGGTCAATATGAAGCCGTTAGACTAACAGCAGAAAACAACCTGCAATTGTTCGTTCCACGTGGCTTCCTGCATGGATTCGTCGTGTTGAGCGAAACAGCAACGTTTTTTTACAAATGTGATAATTACTATAATAAAGAATCCGAATGTGGCGTGTATCCACTAGATGCAGATCTGGCAGTAGACTGGCAAATCCCGGTAGAGGAAATGCTGCTGTCGGATAAAGACAAAGAAGCACCTTCTTTTAAAGAAGTGTTTGGTTCCATAGAGATCAGTAATATTTATTAAGAAACTAAAACAATGAGCTGGTGGTAGATAGCAAATCGCTATAAGCTATAAGCCAATAGCCATAAGCTAAAAACGCATGAAAGGAATAATACTCGCCGGCGGCTCCGGCACACGATTACACCCTTTAACATTGGCTGTATCCAAGCAGTTGATGCCGGTATACGATAAGCCCATGATATATTACCCCTTGTCTACACTAATGTTGGCAGGGATTAATGAGATATTGATTATTTCTACACCGCAAGACTTACCAAATTTTGAAAAGTTGTTGGGAGATGGCTCACATTTGGGTTGTAAGTTTTCGTATAAAGAACAACCAAGTCCGGACGGTCTCGCACAGGCTTTTATCTTGGGTGAAGAGTTCATTGGAGATGATAAGGTAGCTTTGATCTTAGGCGATAATATTTTTTATGCATCGGGTATGTCCAAGTTATTGCAAGGTTCAGCGAACCCAGATGGAGGAGTAGTTTTCGCTTATCAGGTTTCTGACCCAGAGCGTTATGGGGTTGTTGAATTTAATGAAAACAATGAAGTGGTCTCCATTGAAGAGAAACCTACTGAGCCTAAATCCAATTATGCAGTCCCAGGTCTATACTTTTACGACAATGATGTAGTGGAGATTGCTAAGAATATAAAACCATCACAGCGTGGCGAACTAGAGATCACGGATGTGAATAAAGAATATCTGAAAAGAGGAAAACTGAAAGTAGGTGTATTTGATCGTGGAACCGCTTGGCTGGATACTGGAACTATTCAGTCCCTAATGCAAGCAGGGCAATTTGTACAGGTAATAGAGGAACGTCAGGGGCTGAAAATTGGTGCAATTGAAGAGGTTGCTTATCGTATGGGATATGTTAGTAGAGAAAAGTTGAGAAAAATAGCTGAACCTCTGCGTAAATCTGGGTATGGAGAATATTTGATAAGGGTCTGTATATAGTTGAAATGGTTAAGAAAAGAAAGTTGCTAGAAAATATAGCTTCTTTGAGCGTGGTGCAAATGGTTAACTATGTATTTCCATTGATAACAGTACCTTATGTTTCGAGAGTAATTGGACCAGATGGTTATGGTGCAATAAATTATGCGACAGCTTTTGTTGCTTATTTTTCACTATTTATAGGTTATGGTTTTGATTTGACTGGGACTAGAAAAATAGCGAATAATTCTTCAGATATGAAGACTATAAGTCAGACTGTTTCTGAGATTTTATTAGCGAGGATCTTGTTATGTTTCATTTCAATAGCACTTTTTTTATTTAGTGTTCATTTTTTTTTACCATCTCAAACTGATTTAAAAGTTACTTGGATTCTCTTTGTCGGTTGTATCGCAAATGTTATTAGTCCACAGTTTCTTTTTCAAGGCTTACAGGAGTTAAGTATTTTTGCTAAATTAAATTTATTTAGAGGGGTGTTAAATGTTATTTTGGTTTTTCTATTAGTTCGAGATTATAATGATTATTATTGGTTGCCTGTCTTGACCGTATGTTTCAATATTGCCATTAACGTGTTTTTAGTGATTTTTAGTATCAATAGGTTTAAGATAAAATATAGTTTTGTTCCCCTAAGACAATCTCTAAAGTTGATTATAAATGAAAGAATAATTTTTTTTTCAACAGTCGTTATTAGTCTATATACAACAACAAATATCGTTATCCTTGGTTTTTTTGCTGATGTATCCCAAGTGGGTTATTATACCACTAGCCAGAGTTTCTTAAATATAGTCAGTACGGTTATCACTATACCTTTAACAACGGCTTTATTTCCGTACATCGGGAGGGCGTTCGGAGAAAGTCGCGAAGAGGGACTAGATGTGGTACGTAAGATTTTACCAATTGTTTTTTATGGTACTTTAATTGCGTCGCTATTTCTTTTACTATTAGCACCTTGGTGTATAAGGATAATATATGGGAATGAATTTGAACCATCAATAGCTGCTTTACGAATAACCGCATTTTTACCATTTATTATTTGTTTATCTAATATTTTCGGGATACAAGTAATGTTAAATTTAAAACTGGATAATGTTTTTCTTAAAACAACATTGATTGCATGTGTTATTGGAGTCGTATTTAATATTTTTATGAGCAAAAATTTTGGATATATTGGAACAGCGTGGAGCTGTCTGATTGTAGAAGCTTTTGTTACATCTATGATGTATCTGACCTTAAGGTCTCAAGGTGTTGAGGTAGTTTATGGTGCGTATTTCAAACCTAAATTTTTGATTTTTAGTTTTAAACGGTATTTAAAAAAATAATAATGGGTAAGTATTTAATAATAGGCTCTGGTTTTTCTGGAGCGGTGATTGCGGAACAATTATCGCGGGATGTTAAAAATTCTATTTTGCTTGTAGATGAAAGGGCTCATATTGGGGGGAATTGTTATACAGAGAGGGATCCTGAAACCAATGTAATGATTCACAAATATGGACCACATATTTTTAATACGGATAATAAAGAGGTTTGGGATTATATTCAACAGTTTTGTGAAATGGTGCCTTTCGTGAATCGTGTGAAATCCATATACAATAATCAAGTGTATTCATTGCCTATAAATTTACACACAATAAACCAGTTTTTTGGAAAGACTTTTGGACCTGAGGAAGCTAAAGGTTTTATATCATCTATCGCAGATAATTCGATAAATGATCCTAAGAATTTTGAAGAACAGGCTTTAAAATTTATAGGTAAGGATTTATATGAAGCTTTTTTTTATGGATATACCAAAAAACAATGGGGGTGTGAACCAACTAAACTACCGGCTAGTATTTTGAAGAGGTTGCCAGTGCGATTTACATACGATGATAATTATTATGCTAATCCTTTTCAAGGGATCCCTAGAGATGGATATACTGCAATTTTTGAAAAAATGTTAAGTGCTCCTAATATAGATGTTAAATTGAATACTCATTTTGATTCATCATGGGATGTCTCAGGGTATGATCATGTATTTTATACTGGACCTATAGATGCTTTCTTTACGTTCAAACATGGCAGATTATCTTACAGAACCGTTTTCTTTGAACGGTTCATAGAAGAGGGAGATTATCAAGGAAATCCAGTTATTAATTATGCAGATTCCAATATTCCGTTTACTCGTATACATGAGCACAAGCATTTTACTCCGTGGGAAAGCCATGACAAAACAACTTATTTTAAAGAGTATAGTAAGGAAACTGAAGAGAAAGACATACCTTACTACCCTAAAAGATTAAGTGAGGATATGTTAATTTTGGAGAAATATTTACAAGAGGCGTCAGTGCTAAACAATGTAACATTTGTGGGGAGGCTTGCGACATATAGATATATGGATATGCATCATGTAATAAAAGAGGCGCTTGAGGCTTCAAAAAAAGTAAAAAATGATAAACGATAGAATACTAATTTTCGCACCTTATCCATATGGGATTAACAATGGTGGCCCCTCGGGATTTTTAGCCCATAATTTGATAGACAAGCCTCGGGATTTTTTTGACATATCGGGCGATTTCTTTAATGCAGAGTCTTTTCTTTCCAAGCTAAAAAGGAAATTTTATTTTGCAGCACATAAGAAGGACTTTTTTTCCTTTTATTATAAGACGTTAAATGCTCAGAAGTATAAATATATATACTTTCATGATTGTTTATCTTTTTATCACTGTAAAAATTTGATTCCCAATAATCAGGTTGTTATATTGCAATCTCACTCTCCGGAACTTCCTTCTGAGGAAATAAAATCTATTAATCCAAGCGATGTAGAGAGATATAGCCTGAATAAAAAGGCAGAGGAGAGTTCATTTCAAAGAGCAGATATCATTGTTTTCCCGAATGAGGGCTGTCAAAAAATCTATTCCAGTTTGTTGACAAAAAATTGTGATGTAAAGTATATTTTGAGTGGGGCAAAAAACACTTTTGCTGGTCGAGAGGCTGAAAAGGAAGTCTTAAAAGAGGAAAAAATTAATTTGATGTATATTGGAAGAAGAAACAGTATAAAAGGTTTTGATATTGTTTATGAGACGTTTAAGGAAGTAGCAAAAGAGCGAGACGATCTCAATCTCTTTATTGTAGGAAAGGGGGACAATTTAGATGGCCCTGGGATATTTGACGTGGGCTTTTCCAATGATCCTATGTATTGGTATAATAGTGTGGATTATCTTCTAAATGCAAATAGGAAGAGTTATTTTGATTTATCTATTATTGAAGCTTTGACTACAGGAGTACCAATAATTATGTCATCAAATTTTGGTCATGAATATTATATAAATAAATCAGATACTATTACAACATTTAGCGACGTTAATTCAGGCGAACTTAATAATATTCTTCGAGGTCCTTTAAAAAAAAGGGACAGGAAAAATAAGAAAAACTTTGAGTTATATAATTCTGACTTAACAGATAGTCATTATTTTAATAGATTTACATCTTTTGCCGAAGAGCTTTTTTGAGATATGGAGATTGCTATTTACTTAGATGATTACTCTGGTTTAGGTGGTGTGGAAAAAGTTACCCTCGATTTGGCGAATGCTTTATCGGTATACTATAGTGTCACAATAATAAGTAGGACGAAAAGTGCCATTTCTCCTGTGTTTGATTATTCTGACAAAGTGATTGTGTTGGACTCTTTTAAAGGGAAGTCTTTGGATGTTTTATCTGAGGTCTTAAAGCAGCATAAAATCAAGTCATTGATTGTACAAATTCAAAATTTAAGCAAGTGTTACAGAATTGTAAAAAAGGTTCAAAGGGACCTCGGCATTAAAGTTTTTAGTGTCTTACATTCTTCTCCAAATGCATATTTAAAATTTTTGGAGAGTTTTGGTGCTGTCTCTTTATTAGGTGTTGCAAAAAGAATGAAGTTTTCTCTGTATTGGAAGCCGTTAAATTTTTTTTTGCTAAAAAAAATTGTGAGAATTTCAACAAAATTTATTTGTATTAGTGAGGGGGCTATGAAAGAAATGTATATGATATTTTCTTCTGATTTTTTAGAGGATAAGGTAATATTAATATATAATATCTTGTATACGGATTCGGAGAAAGTTGATTTTGTTAAAAAAGAAAATTTAATCGTTTATGGTGGAAGGCTTTCAAAAGATAAAAGAGTTGATTTGTTGGTTAAAAATTGGATTGAACTCAAGAGATATCATGGACAATGGAGGTTTGAGATTTATGGAGATGGAAGCGAATTAGAAGAATTGAAAAGGCAAATAGCAAAATCGGGATTGACAAATATTCATTTAATGGG
The DNA here is from genome assembly GCF_011007405.1 of Sphingobacterium sp. xlx-130. Classification (NCBI taxonomy): domain Bacteria; kingdom Pseudomonadati; phylum Bacteroidota; class Sphingobacteriia; order Sphingobacteriales; family Sphingobacteriaceae; genus Sphingobacterium; species Sphingobacterium sp. xlx-130. The sequence continues at coordinate 91,049 of NZ_WFKN01000012.1, read as the reverse complement.
AGTGAGTAATGGGATGTTGGACGTTTTATCGAGATCGAAAATTTGTTTATTGTATTCTGTCGTGGAAGGATTGCCAACAATATTGTATGAAGCCGCTTTAATGGGAAATGTTTTGGTGTCGTATAATTCTTACGGGGGAGCCTCTGACCTGGTAAAGCATAGATCAAACGGTTTTGTTGTTAATAATGAGGTTGAATTACAAAGTACTCTTAAGATGATTTTAAACAGAGATATTGATTTGAATATTTTATCAAATAACAATGCAAAGGTGTTAAGTTCTTTTAATAATGAAGATGTGGTGAATTCTTGGATTGATTTAATAGGGGTTGATGAATAACAATATCGTATACGTCGATTTATTCTCGGTAAAAAATTTTCATGAGAAATTCAATGCCTCGGTTTTACTTAGCTTGGTGAAAAAGGCAAATGAAAATGGTGCTAATATATCAATATTTGCAACTAAGAGTTCTTTTGTCAATTCTTATGAATTCTTAAAAACGAAAGGCTATTTGGAAGAAACTCCGAAAATCGAATTCAATGAAATTAAGTTACCTCATGGTACTAACTCATTGTATATTTTTCTGCGCCATTTAGTTGGTTTCTTCTTTGGGCTTGGTATTTTATTCAAATTTAGCAAGAATCATACTATTATTTTTTCACAACTCAATCCGTTTTTGGCTTTTTTTTTCAAATTTAATATTAAGTTTAATTCTAGAATATTGATAATTTGCCATGGGGAGCTTGAATTTTCAATCTCAAAGTCTCCAATAACAAAGCCACTTTTTCTATATTCCTTGTTAATTAATAGGTTTTTAAAAGGGATCAATTTTATGGGGTGTCAAATTATTGTTCTTGGAGATTCTATAAAAGCGAATCTCCAACACTATTTTAAAGACATTCACTTATGCAAAGTTATATCTATCGATCATCCTTATTTCTACGAACATAAAGATATTAGTAACGAGGAGTGTTTGGAAATAAGAAAAGTAGGAATTGTTGGTGCTATATCAAATAGTAAAGGCTTCTTGGATTTTGTAGACTTTTCTTATAAGTTGAGACTGAACCCTTTTGTATCAAAAATAAGCGTCGTAGGTATCGGACGGCATAATTATAATGTTTGTGACTATACAAATATTGAATTTGCTTTTAAGAGAGGGTATTTCGCTACACATAGTGAGTTTAATATTGAAGTTGCTAAGTTGGATGTTATATTGTTTTTTTATAATATGGAATCCTATAAACTGACATGTAGCGGAGCTCTATTCGATGCTGTTAATCATAATAAAATTGTGATTTCGTTACGAAACGATTATTTTGACTATATGTTTAACAAATATGGGCCAATAGGAGTCTTATGTAATTCTGTTGATGAGATGATTCAAGCTTTAAATAATATAGTTTGTAAAAAAATTGATATTAAGATTTTTCATGAAAATATGAGCATATGGAGAGAAAATACCTCGTCCGATAATTTTAGTTTACCAAGTTAATGTATTTGTATCTAATATTCTTTTTGATATCAGTTATGTCTTTTTACGACATTAAGGCTAATAGTAGAGAAAAAGTAAATGCTATCTTTTTTCTGTGCTCCTTGGTATTGTTCTTTATGTCTTGGCTAAGATGGGAACGAGGTACAGATTGGAATAACTATTTGCTTTTTTTTAACTATGTAAATGCTGCAAAGGAAACTGGGCTTGAATGGGGATTCATTAAATTAACAGAATTGTCTAAGTTAATACATGATGACTACACATTATTTATGTTGCTTCAGGCAATTATAATTTATTGGTGTATGACTAACTCCTTAAGGAAGTATTCTAATTATCCTTTAATTAGTCTCCTTCTTTGGTTTTCCTTTTCTTTTGCGGGATTATTTTTCGTTAGACAGACGATTGCTATAGCATTGGTTTTTTATTCTTTTCGGTATTTAATGGAAAGAAGAATTTTCTTTTTTTGTGTTTTTGTAATATTAGCTAGTCTTTTTCATAGATCTGCTTTAATAATTCTTCCATTTTATTACATATCTACGCTTGAACTATCTCGGAAGCAATTGTTAATTATTTTGATTTTGTCCTTTGGGGCTTCCTCATTGGCAAAAGGTTTGTTTTCGACTTTGAGTTTTATAGGCAATGCTGCAATTTCAAGTAGGCTAGATGATTATTTGGATCAGAGTCAATTATCTAGTTTTGGGTCTAAGTTTAGTCCTTTTGAAACGATGGTACGAGGTAGTATATATAGAGTGTTTTATTTGCTGATTTTTATTGCTTATTTCTATCAGGATATTTTGAAAAATCGGGTCCTACTAATTCTTTTTAATCTGTATTTTTGGGGAGCAGTTATTTTCATACTTTTAGTTCCAATATCTACTGCTATGATAAGGTTGTCGTCCTACTTTGATATTGCTCATATAATTTTGGTACCACTATTGATGGCACAATTTAAAGGAAATAAAAAGGGAGAGCTAATATTGATTTTTTTGGTTTTAATATCTTTTGTCAGATTTATAGGGGTTGTAACTGGTTATGAAGAGTTGTATATACCATACAAATGGATATTTAATAAGGAACTCCCCGTAAAAACTTTTTAAGATGATTTTAATAGATGGAATTTTCGTAAATAATGGAGGAGGTAAGATACTGCTTGACTATTTAGTGGGTGAATTAGAGAAGACTAATTTGGAGGTTTATTACCTAATTGATTCAAGATTAAGTAGTTCTTACAGTGTGAAAAAGACGAATTTGATAGAATATCTTGATGCAGATTTGTTAAAAAGAAATTTGTTTTATAGGAAGAAAGGTTCCCTTTTTAGTAAGGTTCTTATTCTTGGAAATGTTCCGCCATTAGTTAGATTGAATGCGAAAGTCTTTACCTATTTTCATAATACTATTTATTTAGGTATTCCCAAAGAGTTTTCTCTCATTGAAAAGATCCGATATTTTTTTAAAATATTTATCATCAAATGGTATAAGAGAAATACTGATATTTGGTTAGTTCAGACTGAATCAGTTAGAGATAGACTTAGAACAGATTTTGGAAATAAGACAGATGTGTTGGTAATGCCTTTTTATCCCAGCTATAGTAATGAAATGCATCAAGAGAAAATTAAGGACACTTTTCTTTATGTTAGTAATGCCCAACCAAATAAAAATCACTTTAGATTGTTGGAAGCTTTTAGAAAATCTTATGATAAGATGAATAGAGGGCGATTAATTGTAACAGTAAATGAGAACTTCAAAGATATTATAAGAGATATTCAAGAAAGCCAAATGAGAGGATATCCTATCGATAATTTGGGCTTTGTTAAAAGGGAAGACTTAAAAGCTGTTTACGAAAAAAGTGAATTTGTTATTTATCCGTCATTATCAGAGAGCTTTGGTTTAGGAATTGTAGAAGGAATAGAATTTCGGTGTAAAGTGATTGCTTCGGACTTAGACTATACTTTTGCTGTTTGCGAACCTTCTAAAGTTTTTAATCCTAGAGATATTGATTCTATTGAGAAAGCTATTTCGGATGCGTTTAGAGAAGTCCTCCCCGAAAGCAAACTACTTGTTTCTGATAAAGTAATCGATTTAATAAATTTATTAAGATGATAGGAAGTAGGGTAAAGATATTGTTAGCCACTTTTAACGGTGAAAAATTCATTGAAGAACAAATACGATCTATCTTATGTCAAAAAGACGTAATTGTAGATATATTTATAAGTGACGATAATAGCACTGATAGTACAAAAAAGGTACTTTCAAAACATTTTCCTGAAATCAATGTAAGTGTTAATTCTCCCGGAACAGGATCTGCAGGTAAAAATTTCATTAAAATGGTTTCTAAACTAAATTTTGATGAATGTTTTGACTATGTAGCCTTTTCTGATCAAGATGACATATGGTTGCCTGAGAAAGTGAGTGTTGGGATAAACTTGATATTGTCGAGTGAGTCCGAACTATATTGTTCAAATTTGACTAAATGGGATACAGCTACAAACAGGTTTAGCATACTGAAAAAAGATTTTCCCCAAAAAAAATTTGATTATATATTTGAAGGAGGAAGTGCAGGGTGTACTTATGTTTTTACAAAAGAATTTGCAAAAAAATTACAGGCCTTTATAAAAGATGTTGATTGTGCAAATTGGAAAAATTTTTCGCACGACTGGTTAGTTTATTTTTTCGCTCGATCAAGAAAATTTAAAGTTGTGATAGATAGTAATTCTTACATTCATTACCGTTTACATCAAGAAAATGTGCATGGACACCTCAATAAATTATCTTGGAATACTTTAAAAGAAAAATCATCACAAGTCTTTGACGGATATTATCAAAAACATATAAAAAACTATATAAAATATTTAAATAAAGACTCAGAAGAATATTCAATTTGTAAGAAATTTCTAAAAGGTTATTTTTCAAGAAATGCTATTATTTTAAAGTATAATACTGAATTAATGAGAGATAGTAAAAAGTTCCTCATTTTTGCTATCTTGAATTTATTGAAATTTAAATAAAATATGTACAAAAAATATATCAAACGTCTTTTTGATTTTTTTATAGCCGTAATTGGACTTGTTATTCTCTCTCCTATATTCTTAGGTGTTATGATAGGACTTTATTTGGCTAATCAAGGAAAACCATTTTTCTTTCAGGCTCGTCCAGGATTGGATGAAAAGATTTTTAAAATCATTAAGTTTAAAACTATGAATGATAAAAAAGATGAAAATGGAAACCTGTTATCAGATGCAGAGCGTTTAACTCCTATCGGAGCTTTTGTACGTAAAACTTCTCTGGATGAAATTCCTCAGTTACTTAATGTTTTGAAAGGCGATATGGCGATTATCGGACCTCGCCCATTATTGCCACAATATTTGCCTCTATATAATATAGATCAAATGCGCAGACATAAAGTTAGACCCGGAATAACAGGCTGGGCTCAAGTAAATGGGAGAAATGCTATTTCTTGGACTCGTAAGTTTGAATTGGATGTTTGGTACGTGGATAATTTATCCTTTATTTTAGATTTTAAAATATTCTTTTTAACCTTCAAGAAGATTTTGCTGCGTGAAGGAATTTCGGCTGACGGTCAAGCAACAATGGAGGCATTTAATGGGAGTAATTAATATGAATATATGAAAAGAATAGCAATTGTAGGTGCAGGTGGTTTTGGTCAAGAAGTGTATTGTATTTGGCGGGATATGTTAAATTATGAGCAAGTTTCTTTTGAGTTTGTAGGCTTCTTTGATGATAATGGTTCTTTAACCGGGAATAATTTTGGCGAGGTTGTTGGGGGGATAGATTCGTTGAATTCAGTAGATTATCCTTTGGATGTGGCAATTGGAATTGGTTCTCCAAAAATATTACATTCGGTTAGAAATAGAATCAATAACCTGAATATTAAGTTCCCGAATATCATTCATCCATCGGTTCAGTTTCTAGATTCTGAAACTACTGTGTTAGGCGAGGGGAATATATTGTCTTTGGATGTCATATTTAGTTGTAACTGTCAAGTTGGGGATTTTAATATTTTTAATACTAGAACAACATTAGGACATGATGATGTCGTTGGTGATTTTAATGTGTTTAGTCCAAACGTACAGATATCAGGTAGCGTTGTTATTGGTAATGATAATTTTTGGGGCTTTAACTCCGGGATTTTGCAAGGAAAGCAAGTCGGTGAATTTAATACAATTGGAGCGGGTGCAATATTGCTACGATCCGTAAAAGATGCTGGTACTTATATTGGAGTACCAGCAGTAAGAATGAAATTTTAAATTAAATATATGTCATGGATGAAAATAAATTTATAGAGGATTTTACTTCGATTTTTGATGATGTTGATGTATCTGAGTTGAGTATGGAAACTGAATTCAAAACTTTGGATGAATGGAGTTCCTTAACAGCATTGGGATTACTAGCAGTTATGGAGGAGGAGTATGATGCAGAGCTTTCTAGTCGGGATATTGAAAAATCGACAACAATTCGAGATATTTTTAATATTGTTAAGGGGTAGTTATGGCATTTCTTGAAATTCCAAAAGTCACGATCAAGGGTATATCAGCATGTGTCCCTAAAAAAATTGTTAGAAATGAAAAGTTAAGTAATGTTTTTCCTGAGGAAGATTTAAAAAAGACAATTGATTCAGTGGGAATCATTGAGCGACGTATCGTAGATCCAGAGGTTTGTGCTTCTGACCTATGCTTCAAGGCTGCTGAAAAATTGTTAAATGAAATGAATATTGACAGAAATTCTATCGATGTTCTGATTTTCATGTCACAAACAGCTGATTTTAAGATTCCTGCTACAGCACCAATCTTGCAACATAGATTAGGGTTGAGTAAGGATTCAATTTGTTTTGATATGACTTTAGCTTGTAGTGGATATGTTTATGCTTTAACAACGGCTTTCACATATTTAAACTTGCCAAATGTTAACCGCGTCTTGTTGTTAGATGGCGAAACGTTTTCTAAGATTGTAAATCCGAAAGATAAGACGAATGCATTGCTTTATGGAGATGCAGGAACGGCAACTCTCTTGGAGAAAAGTCATAACCAAAATTTTGCGGCAGTCTTACATACGGATGGTGAAGGATTTGATGCTGTTTGTGTTCCTGGAGGAGGATGTCGTAATCCTTTTAGTGAAAAAAGCTTAGAAGAAAAGGAACGTTATGACGGTAGTTTAGGAAATGAGCTAGAAGTTTATATGAATGGTATCGATGTCTTTAATTTCACACTTCGAGTTGTTCCTAAAAGCATAAAGGAGCTGTTGGAAAAAACAGGGACAGAAATATCGGATTATGGCTCTATTGTGTTTCACCAAGCGAATAAATTTATGATCGAGTTTTTCGCAAAGAAGCTTAAATACGATATGAAAAATGTTCCAATAAGCTTACACAAATTTGGGAATACAAGTTCTGCTACGATTCCTTTGACAATTGTTAGCGAATTGAAGAATTGGTGTTCAGCTAATAAAAAGATTATAGTTAGTGGGTTTGGGGCGGGACTTTCATGGGCTACGGCATCATTAGATTTAGCCAATACTCATATTTGTGAATTAATTGAATATTAATGAAAGTACATCATTATGGGGTAGCCACAAAATCTATCGAAAAGTCCGTAAAGGTATTTTTATCGTTAGGTTATGAGGTCTGTTCGAAAGTAGTGTTTGATCCTTTACAGGGTGTCAATTTGTTGTTCTTAAAGAACGTAAATGACCACTTAATTGAATTGGTAGAGCCTGCTCAAGAAGATAATCCGGTATCAAAGATTTTATCTAAATCTGGATCTTCACTCTACCATATTTGTTATGAGATAGAGAATCTTGAAGATAAAATTGAAGAGTTAAAAAAACAACGATTTATTTTAATACTTCCTCCAACTCCTGCAATAGCGTTTGATGGTCGGAAGATTTGCTTTTTATATAATTCGACTTTGGGATTAATTGAGCTATTAGAGAAATGATGAAAAACTTCGTTTATAGAAATTATACAGTAGAATATCTTTTCGATAATACTACAGCTTTTAGTGGGTATGGAGATGTTTCGTTGCCAGCCGAAGATTTTGAAAATATTATATTGTTTTATCAGGTGGATCCTAGCAAGACTCCAGAAGGCCAGATTGAAGAAATTGAGGAAATTAAGTCGAAAATTAGTTTGATAACAAATTTGATCTCTGATAAAAGAATTGTTATTTTAACACTTTCACTAAATTATGCTAATAATTGGCAGATAAAACACGCAGAATTAAGCACTGCTCTTTTAGGTTTTAATGAAGTGTTTCTTAAGGAGGTTTCAAATGAAAAATCAAATGTAAAAGTAGTTGAAATAAACCATTTTTTTCAGGAAGAAACACTTGAAAAGATTGATTGGCGTTTTCTCTTTACTTCTCAGATGATTATAAATCCCAAATTAGGAAAGCCTTTTAAAAAGTGGATGTCAAGGCAACTGGATTTCCTAAGTCTGAAACGCAAGAAGTGTATTGTCTTAGACTGTGATAATACATTATGGGGTGGTGTTGTAGGTGAGGACGGAGCTCATGGAGTTAAATTAGGTCAAGACTATCCTGGCAATACCTTTAGAGCTTTTCAAGAACTTCTTTTAATGTTATCTCACAAAGGAGTAATTCTTGCGGTTTGTAGTAAAAATAATTTAGAAGATGTTCAGGAATTATGGCGTGATAATACTAATAATTTAATTAATGATAAAGTACTTTCAGCTTATCGAATCAATTGGCAGAATAAAGCTGAGAATATTAAGTCTATAGCAGAGGAGTTAAATATAGCGACAGATAGTTTCGTCTTTATTGATGATAATCCTATTGAGCGGGGACTTGTGAAGGAATTTTTACCTGAGGTGGAAGTGCCGGATTTTCCTGCGAAGGCCTATGAATTAGTAAGTTTTTTTTGGAAAGTTTATAATGAGTTCTTTGCAACATTTGAACTTTCAAAAGAGGACTTCGAGAAAACAGAACAGTATAAAGAGAATTTTTTTCGGAATGAAAGTAAAAAAGTTTTCGAAAATATGGATGATTATCTGAGTAGTCTCGAAATAATAGTCGATGTGATTCCTGCAGATGAGAGTAATATTAATCGCCTGGCGCAAATGACACAAAAGACAAATCAATTTAATTTGAGAAGTAAACGTTACACGGAAGAGGAGCTAAAGTGGAAAATAAATCAAGGTAATCATATTTTTTGTGCAAACGTAAAGGATAAATTTGGAGATAATGGCATTACTATTGAATGTATCGTCGAAGAAAGGGATGACGTCCTGTTTTTAGATTCCTATTTACTGAGCTGTCGTATCCTTGGTCGTGAGATTGAAATAATAACATTGTTAAGTATTATTAAGAAGTTAATGCGAAATACGGGTAAATCAATGAAAGCAGAGTATATTCCTTCTAAGAAGAATGGGATGACTAGGGATTTCCTTGAAAAGGTAGGGTTTCGGTTAGAGTCAGAAGATCTGGAAGGAGTGAAAAGTTATATATTTGATGCTGAACAAAAAATTAATATTAAAGATTATTATACAATAAATATAGATTAAAATGAAAGAGAAAATTGTAGAGATAATGTCCGAAGTTTTTGAGTTGCCAATTGATGAATTCCCCATTGATATAACGCAAGAGAATATTGAAAACTGGGATTCCTTAAGACATTTGAATTTGATTGTTGAGTTGGAAGATGCTTTTGATAAGTCTTTTGAACCTGAAGAAATATCAGAAATGGTCTCTATAGATAGTATTATTGCCTTTATTGAAAAGTAAAAGTTGAGATGAATCTAGATAATCAAAAGATTTTAATCGTTGGAGCATCCTCTGGAATTGGAAGATCAACTGCTATAGGGCTTTCTAAAGCCGGTGCGAGGTTAGTTTTAGTTGCTCGTACCGAAAATAAATTGAAAGAAGTTATTGCTTCTTGTGAAGGTGAAGGACACACCTATTTTGCTATTGATGTAAAAGATGAAAAGTCTTTAGATGAGGCTATTACTGCTTCTGCAAAAGGAGAGGGAGGGGCTTTTACAGCTTTTGTGTACTCTGCAGGGCAAGAGGGCACTGTACCTTTAAAATTCGCTAAATCTGAGTTCTTAACAGATATTGTTCAAGTAAACACAATTCCTGCATTACTTATTACTAAATCTTTAATGAAAAAGGGTAACTTTTCTTCAGTTGGAGGTTCTATAGTTTTTATAAGCTCGGTAATGGGAAGCTTAGGACAACCTGCTAAGGCAGCTTATTGTATGTCTAAAGGAGGGCTTTTAGCCGCATCAAAAGCACTAGCTGTGGAATTAGCTTCAAAGAAAATTCGAGTAAATTCTATATCTCCAGGGATGGTGATGACAGATATGTCGTCCAAAATTTTAGCTTCTGTAAGCGAAGAGAACGCCAATGAGATTAAGAGAATGCATCCTTTGGGTATTGGAGAAGTGCAGGATGTGGTGGATGGAATTCAGTTTTTAGTTTCAGATAAATCTAAGTGGATAACAGGTATAGATTTATTAATTGATGGCGGTTATAGCGCACAATAAAAGCAAATATAAAAATGTCAGATAAAATATGGCTTTCTTCTCCACATATGGGAGGAAATGAATTGAAGTATATACATGAAGCATTTGATGCGAATTGGATTGCGCCTTTAGGCCCTAATGTAAATGGTTTTGAAAAGGATTTGAAAATTTTTTTAGATGCTGATGTTAAGGTTGCTGCTTTGTCTGCAGGTACAGCAGCGCTCCATTTGGCTTTAATTGAATGTGGGGTTGGTTATGGTGATGAAGTAATCTGCCAGTCAATGACATTTTCTGCGTCAGCAAATCCAATAGCCTATCAAGGAGCCCTCCCTATATTTATAGATTCAGAGAAAGAGACTTGGAATATGTGTCCCATTGCGCTTAAAGAGGCTATTAAGGATCGATTGGCTAAAGGTAAAAAGCCAAAAGCTATAATTGTGGTCCATCTGTACGGAATGCCAGCCAAGATGGATGAAATCTTAACGATAGCACAAGAGTATGATATACCGGTTATCGAAGATGCCGCAGAGGCACTAGGATCTACCTACAAAGGGAAATCCTGTGGTACTTTTGGACGATTTGGTGTACTTTCCTTTAACGGAAATAAGATTATCACGACTTCGGGAGGGGGGGCTTTGGTATGTCATACTCAACAAGATAAAGATAAGGCGGTGTTCTTATCTACCCAAGCGCGGGATCAAGCGGCACACTATCAGCATTCACATATTGGCTATAATTACCGCATGTCAAATATTAGTGCAGGAATAGGCCGTGGACAGATGGAAGTACTTAGTTCTCGTGTACAAGCGCGTCGTGCAATGCATGATTTCTATGTAGAGTTATTTAGAGGTATCGATGGTGTTACTGTTTTTACAGAGCCGAGTGGGGATTTCTATTCGAACCATTGGTTGTCTGCTATTACAATTGACCCCTCTTTAGCTGGTAAAACTAGACAAGATCTGCATTTAGCATTTTTGGAAGATGATATCGAATCTCGCCCATTATGGAAGCCTATGCACATGCAGCCTATCTTTGCGGAATCTCCTTATTATGGTGATAAAGTAGCAGAAACATTGTTTGATAATGGATTGTGTTTACCGTCTGGTTCTAACCTGACAGATCAAGATAGAGAGCGGATAAGGAACGTTGTGCGAGAGCAATTCGTAGAAATAGGTATAGACAAGTAAAGCATTAAAGATTATAATCTTTAAAGAGTCTAGTTACGATTGATTTGATAAAAGGTGGGATAGCAAAGGATCACCGCGGGCAGATTCGGTTTGTCAATGATTTTGATATGTCGCAGGTGAAGCGCTTTTATATTATTAAGAATGGCGATACGGAGTTGGTAAGGGGCTGGCGTGCGCACCGTATTGAGCAGCGCTGGTTTTATGTGCAGTCGGGGTCGTTTACGCTGGATTTGGTGAAGATCGATGATTGGGCGAATCCTTCTCCAGACCTGCCGGTGCAACGACGGATCATTAATGCATCCGATATGCAGGTGGTACATGTGCCGGTAGGCTACGGAACTGCTTTTCAGGCTTTGGAAGAGGGGTCAGAATTGACGGTGTTTGCCGATTATGGAATTGAACATGCCGCGAAGGACGATTATACCTGGCCGGTAGATTTCTTTGTAAATAGGAAATCGCTATAATTGGAGATTGCTTCACGCTGTTCGCAATGACGGGATACCGATAATATCAGTACAAGCAAGCACAAGTAAAGGAGGGCTTGCTTGATGAATAGGCTAGTAACCCAAGTATAAAAGTGATGCGAAGAGTATGGTAGCGATCAGGAACAGGCTGATCGCGACAAGGAATGTACGGGCATCATTATGCAATGTTCTAAAAAGTAGCGTAAATCGATTCATAGCGTCTTAAATAGGTAGTAGGTAAAATGCTAGCAATTTCCTTGCCAAAGATTGTGAGTGACAAGCGGAGAGTGATCAAGTTAGGAGAGTGAAGGAGTGAAAATGAAAATGTTATTTTAATATTACTATTAATATTTTACTTTTGTGGTTGGTTCATAAGAACTGGATTGATTATTGCTTGTAGGCTTTAAATTATATTGAATGAATAAAATTTACCTCGCTCTTTTAGTACTTTTGACCTTTGCTTCTTGTGCTTCACGCAAGAATATTGTGTATCTGCAACCTTCGCAGTTGGAGTTGGAGAATATGCAGACCAAATATGCGCCGAAGATACAACAAGAGGATTTGTTGACGATTACCGTATCGGCTGCGGATGTAAAGGCGACGCTACCATTTAATCAACAGAATATTTATCAGGCTGCAGCTGGATCTGCTACGGACATGGCGTTTAAACCGACCTATTTGGTGGATGCCAACGGCGAGATTGATTTTCCGGTATTGGGCAAGGTCAAAGTGGGTGGATTGAGCCGGTTGGAAGCGACAGACCTATTGCGGAATCGGTTGAAACAATATATTGTGGATCCTGGGGTGAATATCAGCTTTACGAACTTTAAGATCACGGTATTGGGCGAAGTGAATAAGCCGGGGACCTATAACCTCCCGCAGGAAAGAGTCACCGTATTGGAAGCCCTAGGCTTAGCCGGGGATATGACCATAAAAGGCGTGCGGAATAATGTATTATTGATCCGGGAGAAGGACGGCAAAAAGCAAATGGAGCGTTTGAACCTACTTTCCGATTCGCTACTGAACTCGCCCTATTATTACCTGGCACAGAACGATGTGCTCTATGTGGAGCCCAACGGATCGCAGGTGCGTAACTCCAGCCTGGGGCAGAATACCAATGTGTGGATATCCATTACTTCATTAATCATTACGATAACGGCACTCATTGTGACCAACGCGAATAAATAAGCATGAACCAGCCTACAATCAATAATACGACAAAGACAGAAAGCGAAGAGCAGGAAATCGACTTGAAACAACTGGTCGAGCAGTATGCTTACTATTGGAAATGGTTTTTGTTTTCGATAGTACTGGCTGTACTGGCTGCGTTTCTATACCTCAGGTACAGCACACCCCAATATAAAGTAGATGCGAAGATTCTGTTGCAGAAGGAGGACAAGGCCTCGGGGGAGATGGCCGGGCTGGCCGAATTGAGCAGCCTCACCGGGGGCGGTGGGCAATCGGCTTTTGTCATTGACCAGATCGAGATTGTCAAATCGCGCCGTATACTGCGCAAGGTGATCGAGCAGCATAACCTGCAGCACAGCTATTTTGTAAAGGGGAAGATTAAAGAGACCGAGGTGATGCAATCGCAATCGCCAATTAAGGTGACGACCGGGCAGGCCAAAGATCTGCAGAAGGAAGCCTCTTTTACACTAAAGATCATCGATAATACCCGGTTCTCCTTGGTCGAAAAGAACGGTGCAGAGCAAGATAATCTCCAGTTTGGGAAGTCGGTAGCTACGAATTTTGGAAGCTTGGTGTTTACGCCAAATAAGGACTTTGCAAAAGCTATCGGACAAACTATTGTTGTTAACTTAAGATCTATCGATAAGACGATCGACGATCTGCAAAAAGCGGTACAGATCAGTCCCAGTTCGGAAAAGCAGTCCTACATCGTCTCTTTCTCGATGACGGGGCCGATCAAAGAAAAGTCCCAACTGATTATCAACAGCCTGATCGAACAGTATAATGCCGATGTATCAGACGATAAGAATAAAGTCACAGCCGCGACCTCCAAGTTTATCTCGGCACGGTTGGACTTGATCTCTCGGGACCTGGACTCGGCGGATCAAAAGGTGCGGGACTTTAAGTCCAGCAATAACCTGACGGACCTGATGGCCGAAGCGGAGCTGAACCTGAAAACCATGTCGGAAGCGGATAAGGATGTACTCGAGAAACGCACGCAGCTGCAGTTGGCAGATTATATGAAGGAGTCGATCCAATCGAATTCGGATCTGCAACTGCTACCCTCGAATATAGGCCTACAGGATCTGTCCATCGAGAAATCGCTCGTGGAATATAATAAGCTCGTACTGGAAAGAGAAGACCTGCTAAAAAGCTCGACCGTAGATAACCCGGTGGTGAAAAACCTCACCGAGAATATCCGCGCGCTGAACCGAAACCTGATGACCTCGCTGGACAACTACCAGTCGGTCCTAAAATTGTCGCTGAATAATGCACAGGCGAAAAAGAACCAGCTGCAAGGCCGGATCTCGGCGGTGCCTCGGCAGGAGTTGGGATTTAAGGATATCTCCCGTCAGCAACAAATTGTCGAGTCGATCTACCTGTTTCTCTTGCAGAAACGCGAAGAGAATGAAATCAAAGCAGCAGCTCGACCGGATATCCTCAAAATAATTGATGAGGCTTACGGGTCGGATATCCCTGTAGCACCGAAGAAGATGATTATCCTGTTGGGAGCGCTTATCGCTGGGATATTGCTGCCATTTGCAGCCTTGTACATGAAATTCTTACTGGATAATAAGGTGCAGTCGCGCAAGGATATCGAAGCGGTACTGGCAGCGCCGATATTGGGTGAGGTGCCTACTTCATCAGATCCTATTGTACACGATAACGATCGCTCTTCGTTGGCGGAAGCCTTCCGTATCATGCGGACCAATATTTCTTTTATGTTGGGGGCGAAGAAAGATTCAGCCGTGATCTTTGTGACGTCTACGACCTCGGGCGAAGGTAAATCCTTTGTGTCCACCAACCTGGCACGTATTCTATCCATGTCGGGCAAGAAGGTCTTGCTTATGGGAGCTGATATTCGCTCGCCGAAGGTATTGGACTACCTCGGCCTATCGCACCTGCAGCATACCAATGTAGGGATCACACAGTACCTGATCAATCCGGATATGGATATCGATAATATCATTATCAAGAAGCCGGACAATTACCGCTTCGATATTATCTACTCGGGCTACATCGCACCCAATCCGGCAGAGTTGCTGATGAACGGTCACTTTGACGATATCATTAAATACGCGCAGGAACACTACGACTATGTACTCGTAGATACGGCACCGGTGAGCTTAGTAACGGATACGTTACTGATCGCGCACAATGCGGATCTGACGGTATACGTGTCGCGTGCCAACTACCTGGACAAGCGCTTGCTCAATGTGCCGAAAGAGCTCTATGCGGATGGTAAGCTGAAGAATATGTCGGTCGTGGTGAATGATGTGGACTTTGCCAAGGGCTACGGTTATGGCTACGGCTACGGCTACGGTTATGGCGATATGGGCAATAAATCCCTGCGGGAAAGGCTGATGGCTAAACTGAAAGGCCTCTTCGGAAAGAAATAGAAATTGATGTGTATGTTCGGCTCCTGACTATGAAGCCGGATATATGAAAATAAAATAAAAAAAGCTTCTGTTCCATTGCAGAAGCTTTTTTTTTGCCGTGGCACCAAACTGGCCCTTAGATAGCGCTAAAAGCCACGGTTTGTAATAAATTTTATACAATCTAGATTGAATATTAAGTTAATATTACGTATCTTGCACACAATATTAGATTGTATTGCTCGGCGGGAGACGGACTGTGGCATAAGTTTTGCTCCTGTAAAAGGTGAAATTTTGATAAAACGATATTTTGCCAGGCTGTCGGTGTAGCGAAGAGCGAGTTATTACGTTTATAGAGTATATATAGACTTTTTTTATTAGATATAATGGGATTTTTTTCGAAGCTATTTGGTAAAGGACAGAGCGAAACCAAGGTGATGACAATGGGCAAACTGGCTTTTCTGGAAGTGGATATGCACAACCACCTGTTGCCCGGTATCGATGACGGTAGCCAATCTACGGCGCAGTCTGTCGCGCTCATCAAAGGTCTGCATGCCATGGGCTTTGAAAAATTTATCTGTACGCCACACATCATGGCCGACGTCCACCCCAATACCAAATCGACTATCGCTGCGGCACACGACAAGCTAAGTAAGGAGCTGTGTACTGCAGACCCCAAGGTACGTATATTTGCGGCGGCGGAGCATATGATCGATGAAGGGCTGGAGGCTATCATCAAGAAGGACAACCTCTGCGTGATGCCGGGAGGCTACGTGCTCATTGAGATGTCCTACCTAGCGGAGTCCAAAGCGCTATTCCAGACGATACTGGATATACAGAACCTGGGCTATAAGCCTATCCTGGCGCATCCGGAACGCTACAACTACTACCACTACAACTTCGATATGTACAAGCAGATCAAAGATGCAGGCTGCCTATTGCAGCTCAACCTGCTCTCGATAAGCCGCTACTACGGTACGGAGGTGAAAGTGGCTGCACTGACCATGATCAAATCGGGAATGTATGATTTTGTAGGTACCGATACGCACCACGAAAAACACCTCGCCGCGCTGCAGGAGGTGGTGGCCAAATATCCGGTCAGGGACCTGTTGAAGACCTGCCCGATCAAAAACCCAACCTTGTTGGATCACTTGCAGAATGATAATACAATAGCGGTAGGCTAATCGCTGTTAATATAACTATAGCAAGAAGGCTTAGCTCGACTACCGAGCTAAGCCTTTTTTTTTTGCTTGCTCGAATAGATTGGTTACTGAGGTCGATATGGACTTGGGGCGTTATGTTTATCAACAGATCAATTGGAATAATAGACTATTGGGGCTCATACGCTTGGCAATCTTGGGCCTCGAACAATAAATAGATAGTGGTACCTCGTTGCTTTTCGGAATGGACCTGTATGTCGATCGCTAGAAAATCGGCAATGCTTTTGGCGATGGACAGGCCTAATCCATTACCTACGGCAAGACGGTGAAATCGCTGGAATAATTTTTCCGTTTGCGTCGCGTCCATGCCGATGCCGGTATCCTGGATGCACAGCTTGAACTTATCGGCTGAAAAGCTACCCCGGATGTCTACCCTTCCGCCCTGTACATTATACTGGATGGCATTGTGAATCAGGTTATAGAGCAATTGAAACAGCAGCTGCCTATGTTGATGGCTTATCCGGAGCTGTGGGTCTACCGTCATGTTCAAGGAGAGGGACTTGGCATCCATAAAGAGCTGTAATTCGGAAATGATATCCTGCAAGAGGGGGTGTAAGTGGACGGTTTCTGTTCGCGAATACTCGCCACTATCTACCCGTGCTAAAAAGAGCAGCGTGCGTACCAGTCCCTGAAGCCGGTCTAGCGTATGGAGGCTGGACTGTAGTTTGTCGATCACGGCGTCGGAAAGCGATGGGGTATCCAGAAGGTTCTCGAGCTTGCTGCGTAACACGGCGATGGGGGTCAATAGCTCATGGGATGCATTGGCGGTGAACTCTTTTTCACGGGTGTATGCAGCGGTAGCCTGAGCCATGAGCTCCCGTAATCGCTGATCCAATAACTGGAAATCTAAGGTAGAGGTAGAAATGGGTTGGGATGCGGCCGTGAAGGGAAAAGATTGGTGCTGCAACCGCAGCCGTACGATATCGCGTAAAGGCCTAAGGATATGGGTCCCGTAGAAATAATCGATAGTGACTGTGGTAATGAGCAAAAGACCGAGAATGCCCAAGGCTACCTTTTGTAAGAGGGCGGCGTATAGGCGTATGCTGGTCTCCGAACGTCCGATTTCGAGGAGGTAGGTAGTGCCGTCGGCCTCAAAATAGCGATGTAGAATGCGGTATTCGATCGTATCTCGATCAATAATACGTGCTTCATTGGCTATGCTGAATGATCCTGGAAGGCTACTGTCGGCTTGTACTTGTTGTAGGGCGATGTAATCTTCCTTGAGCATCGTATAGCTCCCAAAACTGCTGTCGCCTTGTAGATAGTGTTGTAGACCGTAGTGCCGTATATTGTCAAAGACGGCATGCTGTTGCTTCTTTAACACCCCGTCTATCGAATACCGTGCATAAAAGCTGAATAGCCAGGGAAGGATCAATAGGAATAACCCGAAAATAAGTAGTTTCGATAGGGCAAAATATAAGGTGAATTTGCTGTTTAGCTTCACGGCAATACAATTTTATAACCTATGCCCCGTACCGATTGTAGCCAATCGACTGTTGCATATACCGATAGTTTTTTGCGTATGTTCTTGATGTGTACATCGATATAGTTGGAGTCTCCATTGGGGAGGCTGTAATCGCCCCAGACGTGTTCGTACAGCTGCGAACGGCTCAATGGCCGATTGCGGTGCAGCAATAAGAAACTCAGAATATCGAATTCTTTTTTGTACAGCTGTATCTCCTGTTGCTGAAATCGTACACAGCGCTGCTCCAGGTCTATTACAAAACCGCCTAAGGAGATGGTTTCCTGTAGGTTTCCGTAGCGCCGCCGCCATAATGCCTGTAGACGGGCATGTAACTCGACCAGCGCAAAGGGCTTGGGCAGGTAGTCGTCTGCCCCGTCCTGCAGTCCAAGTACGCGATCCGCTACTGCCCCACGTGCAGAAGCAATCAGCACGAAGCTCTCCGGATGATCTCTCTTGATAGCGCGCAACAGCTCAAATCCGCTGCCGTCGGGTAAACCCAGGTCTAATACGATAATAGCATAGGGCTTCTGCGAAAGATAGTGCAATGCCTCGCGCTGGCTGCCCGCAACTGTACAGTCATAACGTAGTCCCTGCAGGTATACCGATACTTCTTGGGCAAGTTCTTTTTCGTCTTCAACTAGAAGCACGTTCATCATAATGGTTTTTAATCGTTACTATTAAAATTGATAAAAATATCCTACATTAAAAAATGAATTTTTACGGGCCTCACTTTGTACCTCTTTGCCCAATAATGAAAGTTGATAGGATGCCAGAAATGAACCGTTGCCATATTGCCAGATAACGGGAAGTTGAAAATTGTAGGATAACAGCGTAAAATCGGTAGAGATCACGGTGGTCTCGGTGTAGGTGACTTCCTGTTGCGTTGGATTTTTACCATTTAGGATACTACCTAGTCCGGGGTGTTTTTGCGTCTCTTCTATATAACTGGTGTAGAAGCGTTGGGTACCCGCCGTGACCGAGATATTGGGCTTGATATATAAAATGTCTTTGGCGGTGAAGGAGTGCAGCGGCACAATCTTGCTGTTGGTTAATGTGACAAAGAAATCGTCTTCTTGACCAAAGTTATAATCGGCGCCAAGATCGGTCTGGAAGAGGTGTGTGAGCCCTAGCTCGACGGTAGCACTGTTGGGATTGGAGGCCTGTAACAACGGAGAGTCTTTACTGTAAAAAGAACGGTTATAGCCGACATTAAGTGTCCCCTTGGAGCCAAGAGCAAATTCAAACCCGGTGCCCACATGCAGTTCGGATGGAAAATTGCCCTCTTTTAACAGCTGGTATCCGCCGGCCGACACGTACCATCCGATGGGGGTACGCAGGGTTAAATCGGTGTAAACAAAGGGCAGCGATTCGCCGGCGGTCTGCCCGTAATAATTTGCATTACTGCTCCACAGGTTGGTCCACGTGAACGTTGTTTTTTGGGCTGTACTATCGGAGGTCTGGGCCTTTGATACAGGCCCCGAAAGTAACAGTACAACGAAAAGACATGTACTGCAAAAGAAACTCGACTGAATCATCGTTACAATTTAATTTTTAGTTTCGTATTGATCTTGGTTTTAACTTTAATAGGGGGGCCTGTACCCTTTACTTTGGGTAATGCTACAGGACGGGGGATTTGCTGGTTGCGCGCTTTAGGGACTATTTTGGGGATCTCTTTTTTTATTTCGGTGTTTTTTTTTGAGCCATGCTTGTCTGGGCGCTGATTTGCTTTGGCGCCTTTTTCTTCTTGTTGGGGGGTACGGATACTATCGGCAATGACGACCCTGACACGTGCTAAAACCGGTCTGGAGCCCCAATCCATAGCCAGGGCCGAGTCGGGTTTGCCCAGACTCAAAAGTACGGCTAGGAATACATACACACGAGATCGAAAATCCATAATCCCTAAAAAAAAGTTACTTTGAGGTGATCCCTCACCTCAAAGTTAAACATAACATCTAAAATATTCCAAGACCTACTTGAGGCCGCCACGGATTCTTGTATTGGTACGCACTTTTACCGGAGTGGTACGGATGTCGGTTTTGGTGTGGACACGGGTATTTACCTGGGGCGATACGCGGACATTTGCCTGTACCTTAGGCGATGCCTGTACGGCAGCATGGGGCGCTACGTCTACACTTTTTACGGCACGATGGGCTGTAGACTGCGTCTTCCCGACCACGGAGGCAACCTCACTGACCACGGCGCCCTTGGTGCCGGACTCAACTTGGGCATGAGCGACCGCGCTCACTGCGGATCCATGCGTGACCTGCTGTGCATTGGCATCTCCTTCTGCAGCTGCTACACCGGTAGCCAACGCTGCTTCTACTTCGTTTTCGTTTTTGGCCTTGGCGGAAGCTGCCTCGCTCACGATAGCCCCTTTCTGTCCGCCTTCGATACCATGAGCAGTTTGGCTAACGAGTGTTCCGTGTGCATTTTGGGTGTTTTCAACGGCTCCATTGGAGGTTTTCTCTGCCAGCTTCGTCGCTTTGTCTGAAGCGTGCTGTGCCGCCTTTTCAGTGCGATCGGCCGATTTTGCCGCACGCAGCGCACGGCCCTCGGCACTGGCTTCTACGGCTGTCTCAGATTGGACAGCACCTTCGGTTTTCTTGCCCGTCTGCGAGGCATTGTCTGCTTTCTTTACAGCTGCAACAGCTGTATTGCTTTTTGTGGTTGTCTCTTGGGCTGTAACTGTTGCGCCTAGCAACAGTGCTACAACGAATAATCCTAAACTTTTCATAAGTGTATCATTACTTGGTGAGCGCGTAAGCTCGTTTTACATGGATTAGTATTTATAGATACTAATCTAAAGCAGGATTATGAAAATAAAATGAAAATGAATTTTTTTTTATAAAATTTCCCGTTTTCTTTTGTAAGCTACTGATAGTTACGGAAACGTTTGCATGGATAATGTACCTGCTCTTTATAAACTTATAGCTATAATAGCCTTTCAATTGGTAACCAAAATAAAAAAGAGGGAGCGGCAATGTATAAGACTGGAGATGTAAAATACGCCTACAAAACCTATTTTATTAAAAATTTAAAGGCTTTTTGGAATGTTTGAACTTATGAAATATCCATGTAGCAGAACTGCACAGGCACCAATGGCCGCGGAGCAGCATGCACGCCAACAGTAATAAAGTCGTGCATAACGTACTTTGGATATTCCATATGACCATTAAAAAAAAATAAACCGAGCTTGCGAGCTCATGAAATAATTATACACATATGAAATGTAGCCTGAGAAAGGTAGTGGTGATGATACTGGGGCTTTGTGGGCTGTGGTCTGTGGCTTACACGCAAGAAGTACTGGATCTGGCCGGTGAATGGCAGTTTCAGCTGGATCCGCAAAAAATCGGAATGAAGGATGCCTGGTTTCTGAAACAAGGACTTGAGGATAAGGTGGTATTGCCCGGAACCACGGATACCAAT
The DNA here is from genome assembly GCF_011007405.1 of Sphingobacterium sp. xlx-130. Classification (NCBI taxonomy): domain Bacteria; kingdom Pseudomonadati; phylum Bacteroidota; class Sphingobacteriia; order Sphingobacteriales; family Sphingobacteriaceae; genus Sphingobacterium; species Sphingobacterium sp. xlx-130. The sequence goes on along the minus strand of NZ_WFKN01000012.1, from coordinate 69,740 downwards.
AAAAAAGGGTACAAAACAAGTCCCTGGCCACATGATTCGATCACGAGAAAGTTCTCCTTTCCGGAGGATTTTGAAAAACCCGAATGGATATATGAACTGAATACGGCCCCCTCACAGCGCTATAAGTATATAGGCCCGGCCTGGTACCAGCGTGAAATAGATATTCCGAATGACTGGAATGGAAAGGGGGTCGAACTCTTTCTCGAAAGAAGCTTGTTTAAGATAAACGTATGGGTGGATGGCGTTCGTGTTGGAGAGGATGTAGCCCTCTACACGCCCAGGCTATTTGACTTGACGCCGTTTGTGAAGGCCGGAAAAAAACATCGGATCACAATATGTGTGGACAATACGAATCTGATCGGTGGTATGGCGCATGGCTATACCTACCATACCCAGACCAACTGGAATGGTGTGGTCGGAAAAATGGAACTGCGTAAGATAAATGAGCTGCATATCCGATCCATGCGTGTATTTACGGATATACATGACAAGAACGTAAGACTGGAGGTGGAGCTGGATAACCATACCGGGAGAAGGCTGCCAGCGCAGTTCAAGGTGCTGGTAAGGGGCAGCGACGGCAAGGTGGTCGCCCAAAAGATATACGCCAGAAAGGTAGAGCAAGGTAAAAGGATACAGGAGATTGTGCTGCCTATCGACAAGGCTATCGTGCTCTGGGATGAATTTACCCCTGAGCTGTATAGACTCGAACTGGAGGTGCAGGGTGAGGGACTCGCCTTTATGGAGACGAAAAGAGAACGCTTTGCTTTCAGGAAGATATCCACCAATGGCACCCAGATATTGGTTAATGATAGGCCCGTATTTCTGAGGGGTACCCTGGATTGTGCGATTTATCCCAAAACGGGGTATATGCCGATGGATAGGGCCGCGTGGGAAAAGGTGCTGGGCACGGTCAAGGAATATGGAATGAATCACCTCAGGTACCATTCGGTATGTCCGCCAAAGGTAGCTTTTGATGTGGCCGACGAGATGGGGATCTATCTGCAGGCTGAATTGCTATGGGGGCCGGAGCCGACAGCGACAAACTATGCGACAGAATACCTCTACAACGAAGGCTACCGCGTACTCAATGAATATGGCAACCATCCTTCATTTGTACTGATGGCGCTGAGTAATGAGCTGTCGTATGCTGATCTGCCCATGAAGAATAGAATCGTGGATGGATACCGCAAATATGATCCCCGAAGATTGTATGCCACGCAGGCGGGACATGTCAATAAGATGCATACGGCTAGTGAGGTAAGGTTTAATAAAACCTGGGAAAATGAAGAGATATGTAATATACCCAGGGAAGAGCTGATAGAAAGTAATGATTTTGACTTTGCTGCCGGTAAGGGACCGGATGAGCCGCCGCTCGTGATACATGAAAATGGTCAATGGGTGATGTATCCGGGCTTTGATTTTATGAAAAAGTTTGATGGCGTGATACAACCAGACAATTTTGTGCCGATGTATGATCGGCTGCTGGCCAATGGTCTCGCGGAGAAAGATCGGGAAATGGCGAAGGCGTCCGGCAGGCACGGGGTATGGCATATCAAGCAGGTGCTGGAGTCTATGTACCGTACTGGTGGGGTGTCAGGGTACCAGTATCTGGGGCTGCAGGATTTTCCCGGTCAATCGGAAGCTATGGTGGGGATTCTGGATCCTTTTTGGGATAGTAAAGGCTATGTGCGCCCGGAGGAGTTTAGAAGTTTCTGTTCGGAGGTGGTGCCGCTGGTACGCATGAAGAAATGGACCTATACCACCGGGGAGTCTTTGGATATAAAGGCGGAGGTCTGGAATTTTGGACCGGCAGATATAACGGGGAAGAGGCTGGCATGGGCGGTGTACAGCCCGAACGGGGAAAAGCTAATGAAGGGTAAATTTGAAGCGGGGCAGATAAAGCAAGGGGAGTCTACACCGGTAGGCAGTCTAAACTTGCCGCTGGATAAGCTCGATAGAGCGGGCAGCTATATGTTTGAGCTGGCCTTAGAAGGGACAGCCTATCGGAATACGTGGGACTTTTATGTATACCCTGTGGTGCAGCCGGTGGATCCCAAAGGGGTGCATGTGGCTGAGGTGTTGGATGAACAGGTTTTTGCCGTGCTGGAGTCGGGCGGAAAGGTGCTTTTGCAGTGGCCGCTCGAGGGGCATGGAAAGAATGTACAGAAGACGTCATTCACCCCTCATTTCTGGTCTTTTAATAGAGGTGCGCTGGGAAGGGTATACCCGGGTACGGCAGGTATGCTGTGCGACCCTGACCATCCGGTGTTTAAAGGATTTGAGACCAGAAGCTTTGCGGATCCGAGATGGATGCATATGATCCATTTTGCAAATGCATTTATATTGAACGATCACAAAGACATTGATCCATTGGTGCAGATCATTGATGATTACCATAGGAATAACAAACTGGCAGCGGTGTTCGAACTCAGGGTGGGGAAGGGTAAATTGATGGTGTGTGGACTGGACCTGGTATCGGATGAAGCCAAGAGACCGGAAATACAACATTTTAAAAACAGCCTATTGGCGTATATGCAAAGTGATGCGTTCGACCCGAAAGTGCAGATGGATAGCGTGGCCCTGGAAAGCTTAATTCCGGATCCTAAGACCGTGACCCGGGTGCTGGAGGGATCGAGCCGATGGCCCCTGCACGATTATAGGGATGTGCTGGATGGCGATCCTGCTACCTTTTGGAGCAGTGAGTGGAATGGGGAATGGAGGGCGAGCAAGTCGCATTATTTAATAATAGAGCTGCCGCAGTCTAAGCTGATCCAGGGCTGTACCTATACGCCCCGGCAGGACTCTGAAAACGGAAGGGTAGGGAAGTATGAGCTATTTGTCAGTATGGATGGAAAGAGCTGGGGAGAGGCTGTGGCAAGTGGTTCTTTTGAAAACGTGGCGCAGGTGCAGCAGGTGAAGTTTGAAAAGCCCCGGGAAGGGAAGTTCGTGAAGTTTGTGGCGCTGGAAGAGGTCAATAAAAGAAAATGGGCTGCAATAGCTGATCTTGACTTTTTCTAGTGTTTTTCACAGCGTTCCAGACACAATGGTGAAAAAAGAGCCCTAGGGTAGGGATATCGTGCTATCCCCGGTAATAGGGGATAGCAGAGCGCTAGGCCAAAAGGTAACCGGCGGAATGGAGAATGGAAAAAATACCCGCAAATAGATAGCACCGAACGGAAACGTTTGCATGGATAATGTATCGCTCCTTTATTAACTTTTACTATAATAGTGCCACTATTTGCAGCCTGGAGCTGAAATGGGAACCTTAGAATTATGACAGCGGAGATCACCGAATTACTTTTTAAGCAGTATTATGCGAGGCTATGTGTCTATGCGACCGCCCTATTGGGCGATCCGCATGCTGCGGAAGATGTGGTGGCTGCGGTATTCCTCAATATGGTAGCCAACGCGACCAGCGAAGTGCAGCGCATCGGACTGCCCTACCTCTATCGTGCAGTCAAAAATGGTTGCCTGAAAAATATACGTAAAGAGAATACCCATACCAAATACCTGTCCAGTGGGATGATCGAAATCAGTGAAGAGGGCTATGATCAAAGGATTATCCAGGCTGAACTGACGGTCGCCCTGTCTGCACTGTTGGAGGAGCTGCCCGAAGGATGTAGCCGCATCCTAAAAATGAGCTATGTCGAAGGACTCAAAAATGCGGAGATAGCAGAGAAGCTCTGTATCTCGATACACACGGTAAAAAGCCAGAAAAATAGAGGCTTAATGTTGTTACGGGAACGGGTGTCGCTGCACTATCTGCTGACCATATTGCTGTTTCTGAAAAATTTCTAAAAAAAAATAATTTTCTTTCCATCCTTTTCCGCTCCCAGTGGATTATAGAGATATGGAACAGCACGCAATCCGATTGGCGCAGCTAATCGCTAAGTATATCAATCAGAATATCTCATCCGACGAATTGGAGGAACTGGAGGCCGCGGTGCCTCCGTCTGAACTCAAAAAAATCTTGTCTGATTTTGAAAAAGGACGCGAGGTACAGGACGAGCTGTTGGTTTATTTTGAATCTAAAAAGCAACAAGCCTGGAAGAATCTACAAGCTACCGCCAAGCCCCGCTCTAAGTGGAAAATATATTATAAATATACTGCTGTAGCGGCTACGCTATTGTTGGCCGCAGCGTTGTCTCTATACTTTTTACGTAGGGATGCGCGGCAGGGGGTATACTATAACGAGGTCATACCGGATCGGGTATTTGGCCAGAAAAACGACGTCAGCCCCGGTAAGATGCAGACACTGGTGGAACTGGCCAATGGAGAGACGGTCGTGGTGCAGGATAAGATCCTGAAAATAGGAGCAGATAGCGGGCGGAATGATGCTGCTTCGGGGTTTTTTACCCAGCAGATGGATAATATAAAGACGATAACTACCCCGAAGGCGAGCAATATCGAACTATGGTTGCCTGATAATACGCGGGTATGGCTCAATGCGGCCAGTACGCTGACAATCGATCGCGCATATAATACACGGAATAGGATGGTGTACCTCAAGGGAGAAGCTTTTTTTGAGGTGGCGAAAGATGCGGAAAGACGATTTATGGTCGTCTCCGATAGGGATACCGTAGCGGTATACGGTACCTCTTTTAATGTCAATAGCTATGGCAAGCATCCTGCTGCTACCCTGCTCGAGGGCAAGGTCCGTATGCAGGGGCAGGAAAGAAAAATGCTGGATCTGCCGGTGGGCTATCAAGGTAGATGGCGCAATGGAGAACTCGTAGCGATGAAGGTGGACGTAAAGAAGTATAGCTCCTGGAAAGATGGGTATTTCTACTTTAAACAGGACAACCTCAATGAGGTGGTGCAAAGGATGGCCGACTGGTACGATATCGAGGTACAGTCGGAGGTAGCGGATAGAATGGTGCATATATCGGGCACAATAGATAAAAAGGCGAGCCTGGCGGAAGCGGTGTCCATACTGAAGGATGTCTCTGGGCTGCACTTTACGATTGAGAATAGAATATTGAAAATAACCAAATAGTGAAACTTATGGATTAACAAGGACGAGTGCTGCGAAATGTCAGCGAATTAACTAACTGTAATATTAAAAAAGAAGATACCAGTCTAAATTATGATGAAAAACCAGATTAAAGATAAGAGCTGGATGGTGCTAAAGTATGGTCTACTGGTGCTGTCCATGTTTTTATTTGGCTTTTGGGCACAGGCAACGGCCCAACTGATCACGCTCAAACAGAGCAACAAGCGTATTGAAAAAGTGCTGGAGCAGATTACCGAAAGGTATAAGATTCATTTCCTTTACAAAGATGATCTATTGCTAAGGATGAAACCTGTGAGTATTGATGTGAAAGATGTCGAGATAGAGCAGGTGCTCCAGGGGCTATTTCGCGAGTCGGGCATTACCTACACGCGACGCAACAATAATATCACGCTGCAGCAAAGCGAAAGACCGAACAGCAAACAGGATAAAATTAAGGTAACAGGCCTGGTAACCGATAGCACAGGATCTGCTATCACGGGGGCTTCTGTAGCTTTGAAATCGAACCCGGCTATAGGTACGGCTACCGATAGAAACGGTAGATTCGTGATCGAGGTAGCGCCTAATGCGGTGCTGTGGGTCAGCTATATGGGATTTACCGGCCAGGAGCTCGTCGTAACCCAGGGCAAGGACTATAAGATCGTGCTCCTGCCGGATGCGGCGGGACTGGAGGAGGTCGTCGTTGTGGGGTTTGGCAAGCAGAAGAAAGAATCGGTGGTGAGCTCGATAGCGACGGTATCGGGGGAGACCCTCCGCGCACCCACACGCAGTCTGAGCAACAACCTGGCCGGCCAGATACCGGGACTGATCGCCGTACAGCGATCGGGGATGCCGGGCTACGACGATGCCGAATTCTGGATACGCGGCACCAGCTCTTTTGCCGGCGGCACATCGCCTCTAGTGCTGGTGGATGGGATACCGCGAAGCCTGAATGATATTGATCCCGATGAAATAGAGACGTTCTCCTTGTTGAAAGATGCCGCAGCGACTGCCGTATACGGCGCAGAAGGAGCAAACGGGGTAATACTGATCACATCTAAAAGGGGAAAGATCCAAAAAACAGCCATAGGCTACCGCGGCGAATACTCCTACTCGACACCGACCAGGGTGCCCAGGATGGCCAACTCCTTTGACTACCTCCGTATGTATAATGAAGCGCAGGTAAATGATGGGTTGCTACCGGCATTTGGCGACGACCTCTTGGACAAGTTCCGGACCAATGCCGATCCGGATCTATACCCGAGCAGCAACTGGTACGACCTGCTGCTGCGTGACAATACCTACAATACAAGACACAACCTCAACTTTAGAGGTGGTGGAGACAGAATGCGTTTTTTTGTGAATGCAGGCTTCTTTAACGAAAGTGGTCTGTTTGTGTCCTCCAAAGAGTATAACAACAACTCGAACTATAAACGCTACAACCTGCGGAGTAATATCGATATGGATGTGACCAATACAACGACCCTAAGGGTGGATCTGGCAGGGCAGTATGGGCAGGTGAACAGGCCATACTACGATCAGACCGTAATATTCGATCGCTTCTCGCGGATACCGCCGCACCTATTCCCAGCGATCTATTCGGATGGAACACTGGCGGCACACCCTTCGCAGGATAATAATAAGGTGAATCCTTACAACCAGCTGCTGGAGTACGGCTATAGAAAGGAATGGCGGTCATCCATACAGAGCCGTGTGGATATCGAGCAGAAGCTGCCCTTTCTGACACAGGGGCTACGCGCTAAAGGTACCGTGAGCTACGATGCCTATGGGGAGTTTCAGATGGCCAGGACCCGCACGCCGGAGACCTTTGTGGCTACCGGTAGGGATGATGAGGGAAAGCTGATATTTGTAAGAAAAACCAATAAGACGGCGATGGGTGAGCCCACGGAATCGAACTCGGCAGAGAAGAAAATATACCTCGAGGCCTCGCTAAATTATGACCGCGTATTTGCCGATAGACATGATGTGTCGGCTATGGTACTGACCTACCAGAAGGAAAGGCAATTGCACAATCAGGCCCTATCGTTCCGTAAACAGGCGTATGTAGGACGGGTAACCTATAGCTATAACCGGGTATACTCGATGGAAGCCAATTTTGGGATCACCGGGTCGGAGCAGTTTGCCGAAGGCAACCGCTTTGGATTCTTCCCGGCAGTAGGGCTGGCCTATGTCGTGACCAATGAGCCTTTCTTCCCAGAGCACCTCAAACGCTACCTATCTAACTTGAAGCTACGGGCATCGGTAGGACGAACAGGTAATGACGATACCGGAAGTGAGGCTAACCGATTTATATACCGTGGCCAATTTGGAGCCTATTCTTCATATCCGATAGGTATCGGGACAACAGGAAGCCTGGATAATCTAAATGGACTGACAGAAACCCGATTTGAAGCACCGATGATAGGCTGGGAAATCGAAAATAAAAGAAACTTTGGTATTGATCTGGGTTTGTTCAATAACAACCTGCAGATCACGGCAGACTACTTTCAGAATGACCGCTATAATATCTTGCTCCGCAGAAGAACAATAGTCAATGCCGCAGGATTCATGTCCAACCCTTGGCAGAACTATGGTAAGGTGCAGAATAAGGGGGTAGATGGATCGGTGACGTACAACCAGAAGCTGGGAACAGACTTTAGCATGCAGCTACGCGGTAACTTTACCTTTGCGCGTAATAAGATAACAGAGTACGATGAGGTAAAGCAGGTCCACCCTTGGATGGAGCTGACGGGCAAACGCCTCAACGGTATAAATGATGTCTATGTAGCGGATGGATTGTTTAAGGACGACGACTTTAATATATACACCGATGCAGATGGTAAAATTGCTTATCAACTGAAACAGGGCATAGCGCCATCGGAGCAGATGGCCAACCCGAAACCGGGGGATATCAGGTATAAAGACCTGAATGGGGATGGTATAGTCAACGCCTTTGACCGTATTAAAGATGCCGCAATGCCTACCGTCCCTGAGATTGTTTATGGGTTTGGAACCAGCTTTAAGTACAAAGGGGCTTTTTTGAGCCTGTTCTTTCAAGGGGCGGCCAATGTATCGACCAATCTGAACAACCAGTCGAATGCGACATTGCCTTTCCACTGGGGCTTGTTGGAGAGTAATGTGCGGGCCGAGGTACTGGAAAGTAGGTGGACTGTCCAGCAGCCGGGACAGGATGTATTCTTTCCGAGGTTGCAGACGGTGAATATGACCAATACGAATACCGGAAGTACATACTGGATCAGAGATGCCTCGTTCATAAGGCTGAAAAATGTCGAACTGGGGTATAATTTTGATATCAAAAAGTTGAATATCATAGGTATACAGTCAATACGCCTGTATGCTATGGGACAGAATGTGGCGCTGTGGGATAAAGTGAAGATGTATGACCCCGAGCTGGGAAATAGTGCAGGTGGTACCAAGTACCCGCTGCCATCGATGTGGACGGGTGGACTGGAATTGTCGTTTTAACCGGTCGGTGTAATTTTAAGAATCGTAAATCATGAACAGAACAATAATAGCTATAGCAATAGCGGCCATGCTGGCCGCATCATTTACTTCGTGTAAGAAGTTCTTGGATGTATCGGACGAGCTGGCGGAGGAGCTGGACTACGAAAAGGTGTTCAGTGAACCGGATAATTTGCGCCGGTTTCATCGCGTAGTGTATACCGGTATACCGAATACTGCCGAATTTATGCGGGAGCTTACGGGCACTGACTTGCCCTGGCCTCAGCTCACAGATGAGATCGAAAGGGCGCAAGGGGCCGACTTTAATATGGTCGCGTTCAATTCGTCGCACACCGCCTATGGGCGGTGGGATCTGTATTATAAACTGATAAGACAGGCCAACGTATTCTTGGAGCGGGCTAAAGCAATACCTAAACAGGGCGATGCAGATTACGTGTCGGATGAGGAGCTAGCTAGCTTACAGGTGGAAGCTCGTTTTTTTAGAGCCTACTACCACTACCTGCTCTTCGAACAGTATGGGCCTGTGCCGATTATGGATTATCTGGTGGATCCGAACAGCAGCAGCCAGTTGGACTTTGCTCGCAACAGCGTCGATGAGGTGGTCAAGTTTGTATACGATGAGTTGACTTTTTGCGCGGGGGCACTAAAGGACCCGAATCTGACAGATGTAAATCGCTTGGGCGTGCCAACAAGGGGGACCGCACTGGCGGTGCGTGCCCGCTTGATGATGTATGCCGCGAGCCCACTATTCAACGGGGGATATGCAGAAGCATTGCAGGTCAGGAATCCCGATGGTAAACAGCTATTCCCGGCTAAGGATAATGCGAAGTGGAATGCCGCACTGAAAGCGATGCAGGAATTTATGGACTATGCCAATACGGGCCACTATGAGCTCTTTAAAGTGATGAAGACCGATGGATCGATAAATCCAGACGAAAGCCTCTACCAGATGTTTATGAGTATGAACAAGGAGGTGATATTCGCGCGGACGAATGGCAATTTTGGAAATATATCGTCTAGGGCCGGACTGGATGGCTGGAATGTACCCCGAGGTGTCCGAAATGGGAATACAACAACTGGATACATGGCGATAACCCAGGAGCTGGTAGACGATTTTTTGATGCGGGATGGGCTGACTATCGAGGAGTCGCCGCTGTATAAGGAAACAGGATTTTCGGTGGCGGGGGATGACCCGACCGGACGTACCGATGTGGGAACCTACCGCATGTGGACCAATAGGGAACCGCGATTTTATCGTACGGTGTTCTATAACAAGCGTAAATGGCATGTAGGCAATGAAGTGGTCGCCTGGCACAGAGGTGGGAATAGCGACAACTCGTCGGGCATAGACAACGCACGTACCGGCTACCTGATGTACAAGCGCATGAGCCGTAGGGTGTACAACCTGAGCCCTAACCCTACCTCGGAATATAGACCGGCAATTATTCACCGCCTAGCGGAGTTTTATCTGCTCTATGCAGAGGCGCTCAACGAAGTGAATCCAAACGACCCCCGTATCTTGGAATACGTGGACAAGGTGAGGGAGCGGGCTGGCGTACCGGCACTCCGCACGATAAAGGCGGGTATCGTAGGTGATCAGGACGCACAACGGGAGGCTATACGACGCGAAATGCGGGTAGAACTGGCTACCGAAGGACAGCGCTACTTTGACGTGAGGCGTTGGATGCTGGCCGAAACAGATGGTTATAAGCAGGGGGGCGCGATATATGGCATGAATGTATTTGCGAATGAAGCGGGATTCTACCAAAGGACGAAAGTGGAGGACAGGGTGTTCACGAAGGCGATGTACCTGTACCCGATCCCATTGACGCAGATACAGAATAGTAAACTGTTGGTTCAGAATCCATTGTATTAAATTTAATTGTTTAGAGATGAAAAAAATGTTATTTGTTGGCCTTTTGATAGGTGTGCTTGCGGGCTGTAGCAAACAGGAGTACTCCGAGGACTGGAAGCCCGGGACGGGGGATCTGACCATTCAGGTGGATAAATCTGCCATCAAGCAATCGGAGTTTTTTACACTACAATTTGGCGGATATGCGGATAGTATACTGGTGTATGATGGTACGGTGGGCCATGAATACCGCTTTAAAGATAGGACGATGCTGGATGATAAAAAAGTGGCCCCGGATAAACCATCGCATATCGTGAAAACGAGGTTTCAGAATATGATGACGAGTTATAGACTGGGGTATAAAACCCCTGGTCAGTATAAAATGACGGTGCTGGGCAAAGATGTGGATGGAAAGGAAATGGCCAAAACAGAACGGGATGTCACGATACAGGTCAATTAGGCTATCCGCGATAGGCCTAATAGCGATGGTGTTGCTGGTGGGTATGCCCCTGCGTGGGCTGTCCCAGATGGAGGGCCGCAAAGACCGAAGCATAATAGAAAATCCAGGGCTGAAGGTGGACGATTTTATCGGTCAGTATGCGTTGTGCTGGTGGGATGATTTTGAAGGGGAGGTATTGGACACAATAAAATGGAAATATCGCGCAGAAGGATCGAAAAGAGGGTTTGCAACGGTGTCGAGAGAAACTATAGCACTGGACGGAAAGGGAAATCTGATCTTACAGACCCTAAAAAAGGACGGTAAATACTACGTGGGACAGGTGACTACTGATGGAATATTTGCGCAGAAATTTGGTTATTTTGAATGCCGTGCCCAGGTGAATAAATACTTGGGCACGCACTCAGCATTTTGGCTCCAGACCAATACGATGACTAAAGAGAATAATGATCCTTGGAATAATGGAACGGAAATAGACATCTTTGAGTACCATAGAAACACTCCGGATAAAGTGCACCATAACCTGCACTGGAATGGATATGGTGCAGGACATAAAAATGTGGGGCTGGCATTGCCCGCTCCAGGGGTGGATAAAGGGTATCATACTTTTGGTCTGTTATGGACGGAAAAAGAGTATGTCTTCTTTGTTGATGGCGTGGAAACGTGGCGCACTTCGGAGGCGCTATCTAATATCGCGGAGTATATTATCTTGAGTACGGAGCTGACGGGGTTTGGCGGGAATCACCTTCACGCTAACTATCCGGACAGCATCTTGTTTGATTATGTAAAGGTGTATCGGCTGAAAGGGTAATCATGGCAATTTTGGTGTAGACTACAGTTGCCGGTTCTCGCCCCACAGCCGTACGCTGAACCAGCGTATATCGAATAATACGCACGAGTTGCGGTATAGGGTGGGGGATAAGGATGCTGTAGTAGCCCCGATAGTCCGGAATACGATAGTAGTGAAGTTGGGTAAAAAGGATTCTACTGTGAATAGCTATAGAAAAAGGCTTAGCTCGGGAATTGAGCTAAGCCTTTTTTTGTTGGAAGCGTTTTATATTTTGATGACTGATTTGAGGACCAGCTCGGAAAAGGCCTGCCTAAACCATACCGTATACCTGCGGGGATGCTCCAACAGATCGATGATGATAGCGGCGGGGCGCATCCACTTATAGTCCTGCACTTCGAGGGGATGGGGGGTAGGGGTCTGGTTCGAATGGCCTATAAATATATGGTCCAGCTCGTGCTCTATCAGGTAGTTCTCTACGGGTTCGTTATAGACGAAAGAGTAAAGGTGGCGGAGCTCGCAGCGTATGCCCATCTCGTACTCCAGGCGCTCGAGTGCTGCGCAATGGATGTCCTCGTCCAGCTGGGGGTGCGAACAGCAGGTATTGGTCCATAGACCGCCGCCGTGGTATTTGGAGTCGGCACGTTGCTGCAGCAGAAGCTCGCCCTGCGCATTAAATATAAATACAGAAAAGGCCCGGTGCAGCAGGCCTTGCTCGTGGGCAAGTAGCTTGTCCATCTCCCCTATTGTCTGATCATGCTCGTCTACGAGTACAACTTTGTTTCTGTCCATTGGTAATGTTTTTGTTTTTTTTATTGTGGAATAAAGGGTGATCCGCACTATACGTCGGACTTTTTGAATCTTTTGAAGAAATACAGTACCAGCAAGAACTGGCTATAGCCGTATACGGCGTCTTCGATCGGTATACTGAGTATGCGGATACCGAGAAACTCCTCGGGGTTGTAATTTACGATAGGCGAAGGAAGGCCTGTGCCCGTGAGCACACCGTTGACCGGGAAAAAGCCCAGCATAAGGCAGCTGAATACGAACGATGCTTTGCCGATCCAGTCTGCCCGCTTAATGAAATGCAGGTAGACCAGCGTTAAAATAGTCACCACCGCTGTCAGATGGGTATACATGCGATCCTGGTATACTAAAGCGACGACGGCGCAGATGATGACGCTCACAAATACGATAAGATTGTTGAAGCCCTGGAGCCAGGCCAGCTGGTAATACTTGTCTACGCAGTAGTAGGTAAATATGCAGGAGAACGGGATAAAAATGAAAAAGAGCCATTCTTCGATGGGGAGCCCCGCGAGGCGGAATCCCAGGGTATAGGAGCTGTCAAACCACCATACCCCCTGAGCGGTAAACCAGATGTCCCAGGCAATAAACGGAAGGGCAACAAGAGCCGAAGCCTTGAGGAACGCAGCAAAGTGTAAATGGAACGGAATACGCTTATCAAAAGAGGCTACAAAGCAGATGATAACGGTAAAAAATAAGACGAGGGCGTAGGTATAATGCATCATCGGGGACTGTTTTTAAAATACATCTTGAAATATTTGATGGGCACGTACAGGAAGCCGAAGCACTCGCCGTGGTATTTGCCGGTGTGTCGGTGGTGCTGCTTGTGTGCACGTCGAAGGGCTAAAAAGTAGGGGTTGCGCGTGCGTGTGAAATATTGGAGACGCTGATGGATAAAAATATCGTGCACGAAGAAATAGGCCATGCCGTAAAGCATGATGCCCAGGCCGATGTAGAAAAGGTAGCTGATGCCATCCATCGTGCCTACATACAGCAGGGCTATCGTAGGTAGGGCAAAAATGACAAAGAAATAGTCGTTTTTCTCTAAAGGGCCCTCGGTACTGTGGTCGTGATGGTCGCGGTGCAAAAACCATAGGAAGCCGTGCATGACGTATTTGTGGATCAGCCAGGTGGCGCCTTCCATAAGCGTAAAGGTGGCAAGGGTGATGAGTATGTTCATGGCTATAAATAGGCAGTTTTGTAACGTAAATAACTTTTTAAGGCTACGAATGCTTTTTGTGTATCCGGAATGCGTACCCGGCTGTGCAGGATGTCCTGCGAAGACTTTTTCTTGATCTTACGGAACAGCGATAGGTAGTATTTGTAGGCCAGGTATACCCCAAACATAGCGCAGTGCGGTAGCCGCTTGATGCCGACCAGGGCCTCGCGAAACTCGGCTTCGATCTCTTGCTCGATCTGGCACTTGACCGTATTGTCAAATACGGCCATATCGATATTGGGGAAATAGGTGCGCCCCAGGATGTGGTAGTCCTCTTTGAGGTCACGTAGGAAATTTATTTTTTGGAAGGCCGATCCCAGCTTCATCGCATAGGGCCTGAGCTCCTGGTACTGCGCTGTATCGCCCTTGGTAAACACCTGAAGGCACATCAGCCCGACCACCTCCGCCGATCCAAAGATGTACTCTTGGTACAGCGATGGGCTGTAGTCCAGCTGCTGTAGGTCCATCTCCATACTGTGCAGGAACTGATCGATCAGGGTATGGTCGATCTGGTAGCGGCGTACGGTCTCCTGAAAGGACTGTAAGATGGGATTGAGCGATATGCCCTCTTCAAGGGCTACTGCCGTCTCTACCTTCAGCCTGCTGAGCAGGCGCGCTTTGTCGTAGCCATGAAAACTGTCTACAATCTCGTCGGCCAGGCGTACGTAGCCGTAGATGGCGTAAATGGCGCTGCGGATAGAGGGCTTGAGGGCTAAGATACCCAGGGAAAAACTGGTGCTGTATTTCTGCGTGGTGATCTTGCTTACTGCGTACGAAAGATCGTCAAATAGCTGTTTCATAGCGGGTTGGTTTGTTTTTTAATGGGCCTGTGGAATATCCGGATATACCCTGCTGCAAATGCTGTGCAGGGGGCTTCGTATGCATCGTACTCGTCAAGTTGCTACATGGATATCTCATAATACCTGGGTTTTAAGTTTATGGACTTCATGGGCTACTATCTTGCCGGATATGATGGACGGTGGTACACCGGGGCCAGGTACCGTGAGCTGGCCGGTATAAAAAAGGTTCTTGAGCTGTTTGTTGCGGATTTTGGGCTTTAACACGGCGGTCTGGCTTAGCGTATTGGCCAGGCCATAGGCATTGCCCCCGTAGGCGCTGTAGTCGGCTATAAAGTCGCTTACGCAATAGCTACGCTGGTAGACAATCTGTGAACGTAGATCGGTCAGTCCCGCGTGCCGCTCGATACGGGCCAGCATCTTGTCCAGGTACTGCTCGCGAAGCGACTCCCCGTCCTGTATACCGATGGCCAGGGGCATCAGTAAAAACAGGTTCTCGGCACCGGAGGGTGCTACCGATGGGTCGGTCCTTGAAGGACAGCAGACGTAAAATAACGGGTTTTCCGGCCATTTTTGCGCGCCATAGATATTGTCGATGTGCGCATCGAGATCATGCTCAAAAAATAGGGTATGATGCTTGAGCTGGGGTATCGCTGTATGGATGCCCAGGTAGTAGATCAGACTGGATGGCGCGAAGGTGCGCTGCTGCCAATAGGCCTCGGTATAGTTTTTTTGACTATCCTCGAGCAGGGTCTCCGTATGGTGGTAGTCGGATGAGGCAATAACGGCATCGAAGCGACGTATTGTGCCATTTATCGTCAAAGAGCTCACCCGGTCGCTACTGGTATTTATCTTTTGGACGGTATGGCCAAAGTGAAAACGGGCACCCTGTGCCTCTGCTACCTTTTGCATGGCTAATACCAACTGGTAGAAGCCGCCCATGGGATAATGGGTGCCGAGGCCATAGCCGCCATAGTTCATCAGGCTGTAAAGGGCCGGGATGTTTTTGGGGGATGCACCCAGGAATATTACCGGAAACTCCATCAGCGTACGGAGCTTGGGATTTTTGAAATACCGGGCCACATAGGTCCTGAAATCGGTGAGTAGATCCAACTTTAAGGCGCTTTTGGCAATCTTGGGCGATATAAACTCCAGCCAGCTGTGGGATGGTTTGTTGACGAAGTCTTGCATGCCTACTTCGTACTTGAACTGGGCAGACTGCATGAATTTTTCAAACTGGGCGCCAGCCCCCGGTTCCAGCTGTTCGAACAGCGATCGTAGTTCGGCTATATGGGATGGCACTGCCAGCGGCGTATCCTGGAATACCATTTCGAACTGTGGATCTAAGGGTACCAGCTCGAAAAAATCGGAAGCCTGGTAGCCGAAATCACTAAAAAAACGCTCCATGATGTCGGGCATCCAGTACCAACTGGGGCCCATGTCGAATACAAATCCTTCGTCCGTACGGAACTGCCGCGCCCGCCCGCCCGGCTGGTCATGCCGCTCGAAGACATGGACTTCATGGCCTGCCTGAGCGGCATATGCCGCTGCAGACAGCCCGGAAAACCCAGAACCTATGATTGCTATTTTCTTCTTCATAATCCAGTCTAGTTGCCTTTGTAGGTGGCGTAGCCATAAGGGCTGATCGTAATTGGGACATGGTAATGCGCCTGGTCTTTGATCGCAAAGACAACCGCTACAAAGGGATAAAAACTATCACCGCCATGTTTTGTGAAGTAGGGATAGGTCTCAAAAATAAGTTTGTACGTCCCTTTGTTGTCTTTCGCCTCATCATAAGGTAGGAAATCGCCGACCCGGCCATTGGCGTCGGTCTTTTTGACGCTGACAGGCTCCCATTGATTTTTATCGTTTAATTTTTCCAGTTTAATGACCACATCGGCCGCAGGCTGTCCCGTAGTTATGTTGAGTATATGGCTGGATAGTTGGTGGCTTTTTGACTGGCCGTAGGCTAACGCGCATACCACCAGTAATGTAAATGTACTTATTATAGTTTTCATTGTTGAAATGTGTTTTTAGTTTATAAATTGTTCTTTTGTCTATTTTTGATTTAAATGGATATGGAAATCGTTGAGCTTGTTCAGCAGCCGGGTAAGCTCGGAAAGCTCGGTAACGGAAAGATCGCCGCCTATAATATTGGACAGCTTGCGCATCTTTTCGAGGTGTTGATCCAGCACGCTGCTACCCGCTGCGGTCAGGAAAATCAATTTGCTCCGCCTATCGGCAGCCGAATTCTCTTGTGCCACCCAGTTCTTGGCGATAAGCCGGTTGATCGTCAACATGCCGACGGGCTTGTCGTGGCCCAACGTATTGATCAGCGCCGTCTTGGTAGTCTTGCCGGATAAATTAATATGTAAAAGGTATAAAAAGTCATTTTGACTCGAAAAATCGGAGTCTGAAACGGTGACCCGTGAATAAATACCCGCTATCTTTTTTATTAAGACCAACAGTTCTATCCTGTCTTTTGCCAGATCATCGGTATCGGCACTGGCCGTCGTTCCGGTAGATAAGGCATAGTCTTCGTAAACCCATTTTTTAAAGCCCTGTATCGTAGCGTCGTAAGAGGACTCTGCGTTGGCAGATTCGAAATCTTTTACGAGGTCAATAATATTATTAATCATATTATAATGCATAAGTAGCCTTATTTAGAATACAAGTATACTAAAATATTTTATATTAGTAAAAAAGTAAACTAAATAAACGAATTTGGTATCTTAATATACTATGTGTAGCGGGATAGGGGAATAAGGGCTCTACGACGCCAAAGTAAGGGAGGTATAAATGGAACTGTTTATTGGCGTCGTAGAGCGCTAGGGGGGCTGTCGCCCGGCTACTTGCGAAGGGGCATGGGTGAGATCTTGAAACGGCTGCGCCTGTTAATCAAAATCAAAGAAATCGGAAAGAAAGGATTTCTTTTTTCGAGGGTACTGCTGGTTGTAGTCTCGGCTATCCTTATGGTCTCTGCTGTCGCGATGATCGCGGTGCTGGTGCCGATCGGAGCGGTCGTAGTGGCTGTCGCGCGGACGCTCTTCATAGCGTGGTGCGGCTGCTGCTGGCGCTTGGCTCTGTGCTGCGGCATAATCCATAAGTTTGTCGAGCTCGCCTTTGTCCAGCCAGATGCCTCGGCAGCTCGGGCAGTAATCGATCTCGACCTGATGACGCTCGGTCATGAGTAATGTTTCGTTGCAATTGGGACACTTCATAGTTTTATTTTTTTTAAATAAATAGTCTAACAAATCAAACGGCAAGCTAAGGATTTTGGTTTGTTCTCCCGCTCGCCGTGCTGAAATTTTACCGTTTTTTAACGTTAGGCTCCTCCTTTATGCTGTCTGTGGAACTCATCTTTTAGACTTTGGTACTTTTCTTTCCACGCTGCCGACATGTTGGAATATTTGTTCTTTAGGTTTTTCAGCTGGAAGGCTAATAAGCAGGCCGAGAATCCGACCGCCGTGATGGCGAGTCCTGTCCATATGACCAAGGAAAGCCCTGCAAAGGCCGGGTTCCAGAGCAGGATAAAGCTGAAAATCAGTCCCAATACGGCCCAGGCAGTCATCCAGCCCCAATTCTTGCTGCCGTAATTTTTCAGATCGAAAGAGAAGGACATAAGCTGTATCGATCGGAACATCACGTAAAAGCCGACAATAAAGCTCAACGTGGCAGCGGATAACAGCGGATTGCTGAAAAGCAGTATGCCGAAGAGCGTGTACAGGATACCTCCGGTAAGGTACCAGCCCCAGCCTTCGATCTCCCGCTTGTTTTGTACAGCGAAAATAATCTCAAGTACCCCGGAAATAATAAAGGACCAGGAAAAAAGAAATGTTAACGCCAGAAAAGAAGCTAGGGGCGTGCTGATGGTGTAAAAACCCAATAGGATCAATAGTACCCCGATGATCAAGGGGATGTACCAGTGTTTTACCGAGTTTTGGATCGTTTTGAAAAATGTGTGTTGCATATCTGTGTTGTTTAAGGTATTAAATTAACAAAAAAGGAGGCTATAGGTTTTGTTAATACGCCATGGAATCTAATTGGATAATGGATAAGTTACGATAAATAATACAAATCGGATTGAATGTTTTTTATATCTTGCGTACTATTCGGACTTAATTATATTTTGTTTTCTGTTTTTTGGTATCTTTTTTGTTTAGTTAAATGGTGTTAATCCAGAATAACTGAAAATTAATCAAGGAGATATCTGTAACCAGCACTCCTGTGGGAGTGGACTGGGTGAAACTTAGTTTGTTGTATACTACATGATAGATATTTGGAGAGAAGGACTGCGGATGAACAAGCCGCGCTGGGTGATCCTATTGATCGACCTGCTGTTAATGGCTGGAGCATTTGTCCTGAGTTATGTGTTGATCTTTAAAGAGCGTAATGGAATAACGACGCATAATCTGGTGAATCTGCTGGATCGTATGCTGGGGCAGCTGGCTGTCGTGGGAATGATCTACTTGCTGTGCTTTCTGGGTTTTCAGACCTATCGTTCGGTGATACGCCGTACGGGGATCCGTGACCTGCAACAGGTGTCGATCACGGTATTTACAGCATTAGCGCTGGTCGAAGTGGTAACGCATCTGATTCATTGGAAAATTGAGTTTCTTCCTTTTATGCGGTATATACTGCCTTTTTCGGATACGCAATTGCTCTTTCATGCGTTTATCACTGGTTTTAGTATGTCGTTTGCACGGGTGCTCTATCGGGCGCTATACCACGAACTGTTATGGAACCGTAAGGACAACCGTATCCCGGTGATCTTGTTCGGGGCGGGCAATATGGGGAATACAACGTTTAATTTTATCCAGTCGACCTCTCGGAACAAATACCGTATCGTAGCGATAATGGACGATAACCCAACGCGTATCGGCAAACGGTTGCAGGGATTTAAGATCCATGATGTCTCTAAATTGAATAAGGAGTTTGTACAGCAATATGGAAATGCGCATGAACTGATCATCGCGACAGACCGTAATGTGCCGGAACGCCTACAGCGGGTCGTAAAATTGGCAGAGCCTATTCCTTTGATTGTCAAGATAATACCGGATAGTGCGCGTCTGATGGCCGGTGAGGTGGCTACCCGGCAGATCCGTAGCTTGCGCATAGAGGATTTGTTGGGGCGTAAGGCCATCGATCTGGATAACCCGGAAATACAGCAGGAAATGTGCGATAAGGTGGTCTTGATAACTGGAGGGGCTGGATCTATCGGGGCTGAGCTGGTAAGGCAGATCGGACGTACTGGCTGTTCAAAATTGATTGTGCTGGACCAGGCGGAATCTGCGCTATATGAGGTACAGCAAGAACTGCAGCGTTATAAGGGAAGCGATCGCTTCGTATTTATTGTGGGGAATATCCGTAATGAGGCTTTCATGCGCCGTGTTTTTGAGAAGTATAGTCCGCAGTATGTATTCCACGCGGCAGCGTACAAGCATGTCCCGCTGATGGAGGAAAACCCTTATGAGGCGGTAATGACAAACGTTTGGGGATCATGCAACGTGGCCCTGCTGGCCGATCGGTATGGCGTGGAGAAATTTGTGATGGTCTCGACAGATAAGGCGGTAAATCCGACGAATGTCATGGGAGCAACGAAGCGGGTGGCTGAGATAATCGTGTCCTGCATAAATAAAGATTCTAAAACCAATTATATCGTGACACGCTTTGGTAATGTGCTGGGATCGAATGGCTCGGTAATCCCATTGTTTGAAAAGCAGATGCTCAAAGGGGGGCCGCTGACTATTACGCATCCGGATATTACGCGTTACTTTATGACTATTCCTGAGGCTTGTCAGCTGGTGCAGGAAGCGGGGGTGATGGGCGCAGGAGGGGAGGTCTTCGTGTTTGATATGGGCCAGCCGGTAAAAATCATGGATCTGGCCAAGCAGATGATCCGCCTAAAAGGCTACAGCCACCCCGAGGATATCGATATCAAGGTGGTAGGGCTGCGCCCGGGTGAAAAAATATTTGAAGAGCTCCTGGCAAATGGAGAAACTACCGAAAAGACCCATCACGAGAAGATTATGATAGCCAAGGTCAATACCGATGATCTGGAGCTTAAAAGGCTGAAGATCGAGCTGTTGTGCAATCTCGTAAAGACGGCAGATCCGGAAGAGCATAAGATGGAACTGGTACGGCTTATCAAAGAGATCGTGCCGGAGTTTAAATCGCAGAACTCGGTGTTTGAGCGATTGGACAGCTAAGCTCGATCGTGTCAAAAGAAACTCCCGATAGATAGGCTACAAAATAGTGTACCACCTAAAAAATTTATGATAACAGGCTGATAATAAACTAACGAATCGTATTAAAAGAAGTTTTTTTTTATTTCGAAATCGAAAGTCATGGCCTTTTTTTTCTTTTTTTTGTTACGATACCTTTCATAATTAATAATTTCTTAACATAGGCAGCGAAATGCTTTGTAAGGGATTTAAACTGCTTTTTATGCTATTTTGCTGCTTTTTTTTCATTTAGATTTTAAAGCTTATGGTTTTTGTTTGTTGTTTTTTTTAATAAAGTTGGTTAACTATGCACAAGAATTCCTAAATATTAAAAACAATTTAAAAACTAAATGAAAGCAATTTTACTTTTTTTTAACCTACTTTGCTTTACGACCTGGTCGCTGGCACAGACGGGTGCAGGGCTGACAGGACGGGTCAAAGATAACCTGAACCGACCCGTAGCTAATGCTTCTATTTTGATCAAAGGGTCAAACGTGGGGACGGAGACAGATGCGGGGGGAAACTTTGACCTAAAGTCGAATTCGTCGGCTGTAACGCTGATCATCTCTGCGGTGGGCTATGAAACGCAGGAAATCGTGATTAGGGACTTTTCGAAAACGGTCAATGTCATCCTGGAGGAAGCGCAGCTAGGGCTCGATGAAGTCGTAGTGATGGGCTATAATAAGGTGGATAGGCAGCACGTGGCCTCGTCGGTAGGTCAGTTGGATATGGAGCAGACCAAGTCCAGGCCCATTATGAAAATGCAACAGGCATTTAGCGGAACTATACCTGGGGTGACTATGATGCAGGGCAACTCGCTGCCGGGAAGTACCTTTGGTAGTATCAATATCCGTGGTGTCAGTACGCTGCAGAATGCGGAGCCTCTAGTCATCGTAGACGGAATGGAAATGGATATATCGGACCTAGATCCCAATCAGATAAAGAGTCTGACCGTATTGAAGGATGCGGCTTCGGCCTCCATGTATGGATCGAGAGGGGCCAATGGGGTTATTATTATTGAGACGGAAAGAGGGACTACAGGTAAGTTTAAAGTCAATCTGAATGCTTGGTCTGGATTTAATAAAGCCATAGATCTGCCTCAATTTGTAAATGCAGAAAACTATATGCGCCTCAATAATGAGGCTAGCGGATACCAGGGACAGTCGCTGTCCTACTCGGATGCTGATATCGCTAGGGCACAGTCCGGTGACATAAAGTCGGTAGACTGGTTGAAGGAAGTCATGCAGCGTACGTCTATGGCCCATAACCAATCCGCCAATGTATCGGGCGGTGGTGGTGTGGGGACCTTCAACCTGATGATGGGGCACCTGCGCGAAACAGGCCTCAATGCGATCGAAGGATCACAGAAATTTACGGCACGCTTCAACACGAATGTCAATATCGCAAACAAATTTGTGCTATTGGCGGATTTTTACGCGCAACGCCTCCAAAATGACCGTCTCTTGCAGAATGACGATGGTAACGGTCTCTATAAAGTCGCTTGGCGCATGAATCCAACCCAACAGGTATACTACGATAGTGGGCTGCCAGAGCATTATATATTGCACAATGACCTGAATCCGGTAGCGCGTATCAACCGAGGGGGAATCAAGAACTATATGCACGACAAAAGTGTAATAAATCTACGCCCGCGCTATAATATAACCGATAAACTGAATATTGAAGGAAATGTCTCGTATATGGTCAGTAAATCGGCCAATAAGGAAGAAGTAAAATCTTTTAGATACCTTGACGAAAACGGTAAACCGATACAGATCGTGTCGAACAAAGTGGATGCCTCTCAGGGGGTGAGTGAAAGCCAATTGACGGCTCGTGCACTACTCAATTATACCAACTCCCTGCGTGGCGGAAAAGATAAAATCTACTTTACGGCAGGTACCGAGGTGATGGATCTGACTTATACCAGCTATAAGCAGATATCGAAGGCTTCGTTTTTTGGAAAGCTGAACTATGCATTCGATAATCGTTATATCCTAGAGGCTACTGGCCGTGCAGATGGTAGTAGTAAGTTTGCACCAGGGCATAAATGGGGATTTTTCCCTTCGGCAGCGGTAGCATGGAATATCCACAACGAGAACTTTATGCAAGGACTGAAGGATGCTAAGGTATTGTCTAATCTGAAACTGAGAGGATCATACGGGCTGATCGGTAACGAGAATGTAGACCCTTACCTTTGGGAGGAAGTGGTGAATAATTATGGATGGACGATGCGGGTGCCAAATCCTGATTTCTCCTGGGAAAAGCAAAAGCAATGGAATGTGGGGGTAGATGTGACTACGTTGAAAGATCGGTTGACATTAACCGCTGAGCTGTATGATAAATTCTCTTATGATCTGATCTATTCCAAATTTCCGGTACCTCCACTTACGGGATCGCACTCATTGACGACTGCAGTGAATATCGGGGAGGTGCGCAACAAGGGGGTAGAACTATCTGCAAACTGGAGCGATAAAATCGGAAATGTAACTTACAGTATCGGTGGTGCGTTCTTCGATAATAACAACGAGGTATTGAAAGCAGGATATAAGGATAGCGACACCTTGGTCTTTACAGATAATACAGACAAAATATGGTACAAAGGAATCGCTATAGACAACTATTATGGATTCCAGACTAATGGTTTTTTTAGGGACGCCGACGATGTAGCGAATACGGCAGCTAAAATGGCAAATACACTGCCTGGAGATATTAAGTATGTGGATCAGAATGGCGACGGTATCATCAATGATGCGGACCGCGTCTATCTTGGAGACCCATCGCCGCGCTATAACTACAATGTCAATATGAGTCTGAAATATAAGGGCTTTGACTTTAGTATGGTGGGACAAGGCGTAGGTAAACGTACGGCGAGAATAAGCGATCAAGAGGGCTATCCGGTATTGGTGGACGGTAATACAAACGCATTAGGTGCTCCTAGACAGTATTATGCGGATAATCGCTGGACACCTGAAAACCAAAACAGTAGATTCCCAAGGGTATGGACCGGGACAAGTACGAATGCGTACCTGAGTGATGTGTGGATCGGTAATGCGGCTTACTTTCGTATCAAGGTGCTGCAACTGGGCTATACGGTCAAGAAAATTGGAAAGGCATTCCACAATACGAGGGTATATGTCAATGCACAGGATGCCATTACCTTTACGAAATGGGAAGGCCTAGAGCCTGAAAGAAATGGTGGCGGTGGTAACTATCCGCGTATGGCGACGTATACCATTGGTGTATCTACTTCTATATTTTAAAAGTTAAAGATTGAGAAAGATGAAAAAATCGAATCTATTCTATATTATACTGGCATCGGCTACATTGTCGCTCACAGGTTGTGAGAAGTTCCTGGACAAGACCGACCCTACTGCGACTGATTTTGTGGAATTTTTTAATACCGAGGCCGATGTGCTAAGGGTACTCTACAGTAGTTATATGGATCCGTTTTCGCACGGCACTTATAGACACATCTTGTTCTATATGGAAGATGGAAAGTCGGACAATGCGTATAGCCGTATATCGGGCGATAGGCATCAGCAGGTAGCTAATGGTAATATCAACTCGAATACCGAACCGTTCTTGTTCTACTATCAATTGCATATGAAGCACTTGGGCCGTCTCAATACCTTTATCGCGAGTATGGATGTGCCGTATATGGAAGATGAAGCGTTGCGCAGTAGGTATAAATCTATATTTGAGGCATTGCGTTGCTGGCACTATTTTAAGCTCACGAGCCGCTGGGGAGATGTCCCGTTCCACCTGGAACCAGCCGACCTCGGCTCGGCTCTGCAGCCGACGAAGACAAAAGAAGAGATATTGGAAATATTGTTTCCGCTTGCGGAGGAGATTGCCAATAGATTGCCTAAAGAAATATATACGACAAACGCCTACCTTTTTAATCAATATTCGTTTAAAGCGCTGATTATGCGCTATGCATTGATCAATGGACGCTATGAATTGGCTGCTAGACTCGCCAAAGAGGTGATGGATGGAGGGCTATATGAGCTACATGGAAAATACGGTGATATGTTTAACTATAAAGCCGATAAGACGAATAAGGAATTTGTGATGCGCTTTGATCGCGACAGTAGATCGGGAGGAAGTATTACATTCAATGTCATGGCGCCGCAGTCGAAAACGGGGCATGGACAATCTTATCTAGTGCCTCTTAAGGCATTGGTAGATGCTTACTGGACAAAACAGGGAAGGCCGATCGATGCTTGTCCATTGCATACAAAAGAGGAATACGAACTGAATCCTAAACTGAACCGAGACCCGAGACTGGCGGAAAGTATATTTATGCACGGGGATACATTCAACGGTGAAAAACTGGATATCTATGATCCAAGTACATCGGTATACCACGAGAAGGCTAGAGCGGGTAAGTCGGGATTTTGGTTCAAGAAATGGGTAGACCAAGCCGATGCGGCCAAATCATCCGGTAATATGGATGTTGGTTTCTTGCGCTATGCGGAGGTATTGCTGACCTATGCGGAAGCTAAGATCATGATGAATGATGTGGATGACCTCGCTAAAAAATGTATCAATGATGTACGGCGTAGAGCAGGATTGGACATGAGTGTGGCGGATGTGACACTGACTGCCAAGTCGCAACAGCAGTGGATCGATCTGATACGGAACGAGCGCCGTACGGAATTTGCGGGTGAAGGCTTGCGCTATGATGATATCCTGAGATGGAAAATAGCAGAACAGGTGATGAACCAACCGGCAATGGGACACAGTAGATTGGTAGATGGCAAGGTGGAGACGCTGAAGGTGGAAGACCGATCCTTTAAGGATAATAACTACCTGTGGCCATTCCATGAGAATAGCCTCCGCGTAGAACCGGCCCTCAAGCAAAATCCAGGCTATTAATAGTTTAATGGATACGAATATGAAAACGCCCACCTTGGTAAAAGGTGGGCGTTGTTTTTTTTATTATCCGTTGAAAGTAAATGGTTTGGGGGCTGCCTGAATTAGTAAAAAAATAGCTCGATAAAAAATGGCTTAATAATTGTATAAGGTTGCACATTAAAAAGATAGAACTAAGCTTAATATTAGAGAAAGTTCCGGTTTTGTCGGAACTTGCAGGCGCCGGTAGTACATCGACGCCTGCTTTTTTTTGCTCGATAAAATCCGCAGTTGAACCAAATGGGGCTAATTTGTTCTCCGGTAATGGAATTCAAGAAAAGAATGCATTTCTTTCTACCCCGTTGGCGTAAATGTAGAGCGGTAATTTATTCCTTAACATTGGGCTAACATTGGAGTGGTATCTTTGGCGCAGATTGGATTTTTAGATAAATGTGTATACCTTTATCCTGAATCTAAATTGTCTGCGGTAACTGCTGGAGATCATGGTAACAAGCACAAAGGAGATATTGGTACAAATCAAAAATGGTGACAGGGAAGCCTTTAGGTCGCTATATGATACATATGCCCCTTTTGTATTTGATTTGGGATCTAAACTCTTGAAAGATTCTGGACTGGCCGAAGAGATGGTGCAGGATTGTTTTGTTAAAATATGGGCTGCCCGTAGCGAGATTCGGGAGGATCAAGAGATATGGCCACTGATCTATGTGGTAGCGAAGCGACTTTGCTTTAATCAATTGCGGCACGCCCGTGTAGCAAGAAAATATCTGGTTCAGCTGGATGATGTGCTGATCAACGATGTGGAACAGCGCTTAAACGTACGCGAACTGGAAAGCCAATTGGAATATTCCATAGAAAACTTACCCGAACAGCAAAAAAGGGCTTTAAAATTGAGCCGAATGGAAGGCTACACCCATCAGCAGATAGCGGTAGAGATGGGGATCTCGCCAAATACGGTCAAAAATCATATCACCCAAGCGCTCAAGAATCTAAAAAAGACGCTGCCCCAAGCGGATTATAACTTCTTGATAATAGCTTATGGCGTATGGCTAATGGCGTATGGCTAATGGCTTATGGCTTTTGGCTAATGGCGTATAGCTTTTAAAAGAAAATACACTTTCGACTAGTCCTATCACTCGACTTGGGTGTACTACCTATAATCAAGGATAAGAAAATTGGACAAAAATAGATTACGACTTCTTTTTAATAAATACCTGAAAGGTACGCTGGACGCTTCGGAAGAGGAAGAGTTTGATGCAATGATGGCTGCTGTGGAAAAATCTGAGTTCTCAAATTTGGTGGATGAATCTATTGAATTGGTGGAAAATACGGCTTTCGAACGGGATAAAGTCTATCAGAACATTGAAGCAGAAATGGACGATAAAGAACCTGCGCTTGTACTACCGCTGTATGCAAGATGGAAGCAATGGGGTAAGATTGCTGCGGTGCTCTTATTAGCTGGACTAGTGGGTATGGTCGCTTATCGGTTGTGGCCAGGAGATCTTGCGGTGGAAAATTTGACCGAAGCCCCCTCGATGGAGCTATCCAAAGATATCGAATTGCCGGAAGAGGACGCTATGATCACATTGGCGGATGGAAAGCAGCTATCACTGGCGGATGTGGGCAAGGATACGCTGCATTATAAAGGGCTTGCCCTGTTGCGCGCTAAAGACGGAACGATTGAGCTAAAGCAGGATCGTGCGGGTGATTTTTTTAAGGCCGACGAAAAACATCGGTTTGCAGCGCCTAAGGGACAGACCTTAAGGTTGAAGTTGCCTGATGCTTCGGTAGTGAACCTCAATTCGGATTCGCAGGTGGAAATTTATGCTTCATTTGGTAAAAGACAGCGTGAGTTGACATTGTCCGGGGAAGCTTTTTTTGAGGTCGCTCATGATAAGGCTATTCCCTTTGTGGTTCATGCGAAAAATACAGCGGTCACTGTATTAGGAACACAGTTTAATATGTCGGCATATAAAGAAGATGGTCTGACGGCAACGACGCTGGTGTCGGGTTCGGTACAGGTGGAAGCAGGAAATGGGCAGGTGCGTATAAAGCCGGGGCAACAGGCACGGGCAGGAGCTACCGCTAAAATACAGGTGGAAGATAATGTGGATATGGGGAGCATTTTAGCATGGCGGGATGGCTATTTTCGATTTAGAGATGTGCCGATACGCCTTATTATGGCCGATCTGGCCAAGTGGTATGCCATAGAAGGGGTCGAATTTAAAGCGGGCTCTACCGATAGATTTACAGGGAGCCTTAAGCGCTCCAAGAAGCTGAGTGATGTCTTGGCGAGTATAGAACAGGTATCTGATTTACGTTTTGATATTCAAGAAGGGAGGGTGATCGTAATGAAATAAGGACGGAAATCATATCAGGAGAAGAGGAGATGCGACAACACCCCCTCTTCGGTAGTACCTGGAAATAGCATCAGTTTTGAATTAATAATATTTTACCAAATACCTATCAAATGTATAAAAATATTACCGCAATCGGAGGAGCTCACCGCCGATTGATAACGTGTTTACTAATGATGAAGTTATATTCATTTTTGCTAATCGGCTTTTTCATGCAGGCAAATGGAAATACCTATGCGCAAAAAGTAAGTTTGTCGGTGAAGCGGGCGGAGCTCGCCGATGTGCTGATAAAGATCCAAGAGCAGACCAACCTCGATTTTTTTTATAACAGCAGTCAACTCAAAGAGGTGGATAAAATCGATCTGGATGTAAAAAATATGGATCTGAAAAAGGTGTTGGATGCTTGTCTGACACCGCGGGGATTATTCTATGTGGTGCAGAACAAGACTGTACTGATAAAAAAGGCTTCGGAGCTGGAAAGTAAGGAGATCGAAGGGCAACAACAGCACATCCAAGGGAAAGTGCTGAATAGTGGAGGGCAACCCCTGGCGGGGGCTTCGGTACGTATACAGCAAAGTAATATTGCTACAGCGACCAAAGCGGATGGCTCGTTTACAATGCCGGTGGTGCAGGCCGATGGACAATTGCTGATCACGGCACTGGGCTATGAAGATAAGACTGTGTCCTATAAAGTGGGCGCAGAACTGCTGATACGGATGCTGGAGTCTATCAGTGATCTGGACGAGGTGGTCGTCGTAGGCTACGGTACGCAAAAGAAGGCTAACCTGACGGGAGCTGTAGCGCAGATCAATGCCGAGGATATCGCTTTACGTCCTGATGCTAATATTGCCGCTACACTACAGGGCTTGATGCCGGGCCTGAATATTCAGATCAATAATGGCGACCCCGGTGCTACACCGGATATCAACGTGAGGGGGTTTAACTCCATAAACGGAGGAAACCCGCTGGTGCTGATCGACGGGATAGAGGGAAATATCACACGGGTCAATCCGAATGATATTGAAGCGGTCACCGTACTTAAAGATGCGGCTTCTTCGGCGATATATGGTGCACGGGGTGCTTTTGGAGTAATCTTGATAACGACTAAGTCGGGCAAGTCGGGTAAAATGGAAATTAATTATTCGAACAATTTTGCCTGGACTACGCCAGCGGCACGTACGGATTACATCACCGATCCTTATGTATATGGAAAGACGGTAGATGCAGCGATATATGGATACAACGGAAGTAGCTATACCCGCTATAATGAGATGGATTGGGAGGCGATAAAGATGGTGTCCAGAGGTGAAATTGCGCCTTTTCACGAATTGCAGCCGGATGGTACGAACAAGTTTTTCTACCAGACGGATTGGTGGGACTATTTGTTCCGTAAATATCAGGCTTCTAATTTTCACAACATTTCGATATCGGGCGGTAGTGACAAGTTGAAAGGTTATCTATCGGGAAGGGTGTATGATCGACAAAGTATCAACAACATCAATAAAGATGCAGGTATAGGCCGTAATAATATGAAGGCTAACATCGTGTTTACACCTTATGATTGGTTGGAGGTATCCAATAATGTGCAGTTTATAAACGAGAGGGATAAAGACTATGGTGGCTTCTCGAACGGTTTTGGTGGGTTGTGGAGTACGACGACCTGGTACAACCTGATGCCTTTTTACCCGAATTTTGTAGATGGTATACCTACGGATATCGGTACGGGATCGGGTGGCCAGGGCGGCAATGCCGGTCTGTATTCGGGTAAGAGCTGGCGCGATATCGGCACGGAGGAATTTACCAATACGTTTCGCGTGGTGGCTCGTCCGCTGAAAGGACTGGAGTTTAACTTTGACTACAGCAACCGTATCGAGAATAAAAGTCTGGCCTTGCGTCTGAATCCTTTTACCTATCTGTCCGGAAATCGTTTGAATCCACTGACCGTGGGACTGAACCGTCTGGAAGAACAGCGTACAAAAGATAAGTATAATGCCTTGAACTTTTTCGGGACGTATAATACCTCGGTAGCGGATAGACATAATTTTAAACTGTTGCTGGGCTTTAACCAGGAGGAGTATGATCAGGATTTTATTGGTGTAAAAGGAGATGATCTGCTGTTGGAGGATCTATCCAACCTATCGCTGTCTACCGTGATGAATGCAATGACGGGGAGTGCGACAAACTGGGCTGTGCGGGGATTTTTTGGTCGTTTTAACTACGATTACGATGGGAAATACCTCATGGAGGTCAATGCGCGCTATGATGGGTCATCCCGCTTTCCGGCGGATAGCAGATGGGGATTCTTTCCGTCGCTTTCTCTGGGATGGCAAGTGGATAGAGAAAACTTTTGGCAGGAGATAAAGCCCTATGTGTCTTCGCTCAAGCTGAGGGGGTCGTATGGGGCATTGGGCAACCAGACCGTATCGGTAAATACTTTTAAAGAGCTGATGGCGGTGAGACGGATCTCCTGGTTGAACAGTGGCTTGCCCCTGACGGGTGCACAGATGCCTGCACCACTGCCGAGTGTGGTGACCTGGGAGCGTACAAAAAGTTTGAACCTAGGGGCCGATATCGGTCTGATGAACAACCGGTTATTTGTCAATGCGGACTGGTACCGCAAGAATGTAGAAGGTATGTATCTACCTGGAGAACCACTGCCAGGTGTATTTGGAGCCAGTGAACCGCGTGAAAATTATGCAGCATTGCGTAATGATGGCTGGGAGGTTGCGGTATCGTACCGCGATAAGTTTGATGTAGCGGGTGCTCCTTTGCAGTTTAATGTGACGGCGAATGTCTCTAATTTTAAAGGTACGATTACGAAATATAATAACCCAAAGGGATTGCTGAGCTCCTACTACGAGGGACAGCGCCTGGGGGAAATATGGGGATACCGTATCGATGGTCAATTCCAATCGGATGAGGAGGCTTTTGCTTACCAAAATTCGTTTGATAACCCGTCCACAAATCTTGGACAGGTCTATGATGATGTGTTGAACATTATGCAGAATAGCGAATGGAATCACCTCCGGGGTGGAGATATTAAGTACTTGGATCTGAATGGAGACGGGAAGATAAATAAGGGCGATAATACGCTAGCCAATCACGGGGATCTGGAAAAGATCGGTAACGCTATGCCGCAGTACTTATTCGGCTTGAACCTCAATGCTCGATGGAAGGGATTTGATGTGTCTACAGCCTTGTCGGGTGTAGGACGTCAGGATTGGTATCCGACAGGGGAGCTGTACTGGGGAACTTACCAAAGACCTTATCTGTCCTTTATCCGTAAGGACTTGGTCGACAATGCATGGACGCCGGATAAACCGGAAAATACGTATCCACAGATCTATAGAGGATATTCTTCGCTACAGGCAAGACGCTCCCTATACGAGCTTAACGATTATTACCTGACAAATTTAGGCTTTCTCCGTGTCAAAAACTTGACAGTAGGCTATACCCTGCCACAAGAATGGACGCGTAAAGCTAAAGTGGATCGTCTACGCGTATTTTTTAGTGGAGAAAATATGTTTACCTGGAGCTTTGGCAAATTGACCAAGTACATCGATCCAGAGCAGGCGGGTGCAGGTGTAAGTTATTCTGCACCTAAGGATGCTACGGATAGGGGGGATCAACGGGTGTATCCAATGGGAAAAACCTATTCTTTTGGTGTAATGTTGGGTTTATAATAGGAGAAAAGTCATGAAATTAAGATTAATAATATTCGGAATTGTTTTAGGGGGAATGTCGGCTTCATGTGATGATGGTTTCTTGGATAGACCATCGGAAGATCAGGTGGAGGCTCCTTATTTTTTTAATACGGCTAAAGATCTGGAGGTCGCAACGAATGATTTTTACAAAGCGTTTTCTAAGGACTACGAAGGGGACGACTGGACATCGGTATATACAGAAGATGCTGCTTCGGACAACCTGATGCCGCTGAATCCAGCGCCAAGAGTAAGGGGTTCGAGGGTGGTTCCGGTAGGTCGGCGGTCGGGGGGCTGGAACTGGTCTGGCCTGCGTAAGATAAATTATTTCTTAGGGAACTATCATAAGGTGAAAGATGAGGCCGCTAAAGCTAAATACGGCGGTATAGCCCGTTTCTTCAGAGCGTATTTCTATTACGATAAGGTAAAGACTTTTGGCGATGTGCCTTGGTATAGTGGTGTACTGGATGCAAAGGATCCGGAACTGTATAAAGCTCGGGATTCGAGGGCCTTGGTGATGGACTCGGTGATGGCTGATCTGGACTTTGCCATAGCTAATATACCCGCTGAAAAGCAAGTAAACCTGATCACACGCTATACGGCCATGTTGTTGAAAGCCCGTGTGGCGCTGTTTGAGGGAACTTTTCGCAAGTATCATGGCCTCGAGGGAGCTGATCAATACCTGATATTGGCTGCAGATGCGGCGCAGGCATTGATCACGACCAATGCGTATTCTTTATATACAGAGGGTGGAGCCGAAGGGGCGTATAGAAATCTATTCGCACGCAATAATCAGAATAATACGGAGACCCTATTGGCGGTAGATTATGAATTGGGACTGAAGGTACACTCGCTAGGCAATTCATTTACTTCGGCGACACAGGGATCGTATGGGGTGCCAAAAGATTTGATAAACAGTTACCTTATGCGCGATGGTTCACGATTTACGGATAGGCCCAATTACAAGACCATGGGCTTTTTTGAAGAGATGCAAAACCGGGATCCACGATTGACTCAAACCACGGCGGGACCTGAATTTAGGGTGAACGGCGAGACTAAAAATGAACCGGTAAATCTCTCCATAACAACTACGGGCTATCGCTTGATCAAAGCGCTTCCTGACCGCGCACAGTGGACGACATCGGGCGCTTATTTTGATATTATCTTATTCCGCTATGCGGAAGCATTGCTGGTATTGGCGGAAGCGAAGGCGGAGTTAGGGACCTTAACGCAGGCAGATCTGAATATTTCGATCAATAGATTGAGAGCGCGGGCAGGGATGCCTAACCTGGATATGGCGCAGGCGAACGCAAATCCAGACCCCTACTTGATGGCGATGTACCCGAACGTGAAAAATGACCATGGCATGCAGGGGGTAATCTTGGAAATCAGAAGGGAACGTAGGGCTGAATTATTTAATGAAGGGTTCCGTTGGGACGATCTGATGCGCTGGAAAGAAGGTCAAAAGGTGATGCAGCCTATTGTTGGCGTTTATTTTCCGGGAGTGGGGGCTTATGATTTTACGGGAGATGGACTAGCGGATGTGTTTGTGCATACGGGAAGTACTTCTGGCGCTCCTTCATCGGTGACTTCGATGGTGAATATCAGACAACGCACGTTGCGCGATCCGTTGACAGGTAACCGAAATAGTGATTTCGGAAATATAGATCCTTTTGTGGATGGCGGTAAGTTTAGAGAGGATAGGGATTACCTAGCGCCTATCCCTTCGGAAGAATTGTTGTTGAATGAAAACCTGCGCCAAAACCCAAAATGGGACGAGTAATCTGTTTGTATGGAAGCGGTGATTGTAAATTTAAAGATGATATTGTAATGAACATAATAAACTATATACTGCTGGGCTTATTTCTTTTTATAGGAGTAACAGGCTGTAAGAAAGATAAAGAGGCCTTTGAAGAAAAACTGCTGATCGGAACGGAATATATGGAGGTGGGTAGTAAGGCGAATACCTATAATTTTGAGGTGTTATCCAACACAACGATGCAGGTGGAAACGGATGCCGAGTGGATCGTACTGGATACAACGGTATACGAAAAAGGAAAGCAACGTATCGGTTTTTCCATCGTTACGAATACCGACGACGAACGGTCGGGAATGGTGATCGTACGTACCAATGCGGAGACAACCAGGCAGGTGCTGGTGGTACAGGAGTCGGGTAAAGTGCCTGTATTTTACGTAAAGACGGATGGTACGGGCGATGGTAAATCCTGGAATACAGCTACGGACCTGAACACGGCAATAGAGAAAGCGACAACCAATAGTACAATTTATCTCGCGGAAGGCGTGTACGTGCCATCAAAGACTATCCGTAACGGAGATGCAAACCTACTGGCGGATCGTACTTTTGAAATTTCGAAAAATATATCCTTGATCGGTGGTTTTGCAGCGGACGCTCTACCTGGGGCTAAGCCTAACGCAGCGCTTTATAAAACGATCTTGGACGGGACTATAGCAGCAGGTAAAAAGGCCTATCATACGGTCACGGTGACCGCGCCGCTGGATAACGAGTCGAAGGTGTATTTAGAAGGTCTCACCATCCGTGGGGGAGAAGCAACGAATAGAGGAAGCAATGTGAGTATCAATAGTGTACAGTATAACCGCGGTCATGGTGGTGGAATGCTGATAGCGAATACCATCGTGCATTTGAAACAGGTGGAAGTTGTAGCGAATGAGGCCTCTAATAGCGGAGGAACGGTGGGATATGCAGCTGGAATGTATGTTTTTGCCGGAGCAAAGGTAACGATGGAAGACTCAAAGGTGAACAACAACTCCAATAACAATAATAATGGCGGTGGGGTATGGGTGGCCGATGCCAGTCTGACGGCTTATCGATGTCAATTTAATGGCAACTATGCGAGAGGAACGGCGGGTGCTGTACATGGCTACCCCAATGCAAGTATCTCTTTGTACAACTCGCAGGTCATGAATAACAGCAACACATCTTATGGTGCTGGTGTCTATGTGAGGGAGAATTCAAACGCGCTATTGGTCAACTGTCTTTTGGTCGGAAATAAGAGTACATCGGCCAACGGCGGTGGCGCAGTAATGCAGTATGGTGGAACTACCGTGGACATTATAAGCTGTACGATAACAGGGAATGAAATCGTCGGTCCAGGTGCTGGGGTGTATCGACGTGATAAGGTGAATAACCTGACTGTCATTAATTCAATCATATCGGGGAATAAGCAGGCGGGTAACTCAAAAGATGTGGATGCCCATACGGATAACGCAGCGGTGATCCCTGTGATTAAGAATGCTATTACTACGGCCTCGGTTTATGGAGATGCGGGAACAATTGTAGCAGGTGCGGTATTTACACCCTCTTCGATGTTGAGTACAGGTTACCTGCCTATTGGTGCCAATAATCCGGCATTGGTTTATGGATTGACAGGTACCAGCCTGACGGGTATAGGACAGACTTATAACCCGGTGCTGAATGAGGCTATTGCAAAGGATATGAATGGCGAATCGCGAACTTTGACAGTAATGGGAGCTAAAGTAAAGTAGACCGTGATGAAGAAGTTATTCTGGTTATTTATTTGTTGGGGCTTGTCGGTAAAGCTATGTATAGCAGCCGACCCCAAGACCGTCATGCTGGTCTTGGGATCGGCAGACCCGCAGGTGTTGGAAGAGCGCATTGGGATAGCAGCGCGGCTGTACCAAACGCAACCTATCCAAAAGATTATTGTGAGTGGGGGCTGTGGAGCGCATGGCTCAGGTATCTGTGAGGCCTCTGTGATGCAGCAAGGACTGGTCGCTAGAGGAGTGGATCGACATAAAATCTACAAGGAAGAGAATGCAAAGACAACCGTCCAAAATTATGTGTTTAGCAGAATACTTCGCGATGAAAAGGATCAGATCATTATGCAGCCTGGAGATACGGTATTGGTCGTGTCTAACCATTGGCATGCGATAGCTGTTGCGGCGCGATTGCGCGAATACGATGGACTGGAGGCTCGTTTTTCTATCGAGGGAAGTATCCGGCCTAAGGATACGGACAAACTGGATTATGTGGGGATTTTTAATGGACAGGCAGATAATGAGAAGTTTGTATTGAAAGGAGCTTGGCTTACACCGGAAGCGGTGTGGACGCATCAAGATACGACCTATTATCTCCGGGATAACCTGGTGTATGGAACGGACAAAGAAAACAGCTCTTTTTCAATCCAGCGGGGGTTGGAAGTGCTCCCTTTTTTGAATGAGCTGGACGTAAAGCATTCGCGGGCCTTTATAGACGGCGGTGACTTCTGGTGGGTGCGCAACGGCAAGACGCTCTGGAAAGTTGCAAAGCACGCTAAGAAAACCGTGGCGCGTGCCGAGTGGCCCGATTGGGTAATAGGAATGCCGGTATCTTGGAAAGAAGGTGCTTTTGAAACAGGAGTGATCTGGGATAGGACCTTATTGTTATTTGCCAATGACCGTATCCTGATTGCCAAGAAGGAAAAGAACAGATTCGTATTTGTAAAGGAGATGGCCGCAGATAAGTATTTTAAAAGCTGGCCGTTTGCTTGGGGAAAGAGTAATGTGGCCTGTGCTGAAGTGGACCACATGACAGGGCAATTGCTGCTGTACCGTAATATGGAAATGGTCCGGGTCGATAAGGATCGTCAGTTGATCGGAATGCCGATGCCTTTTAAATTAAAGTGGATCGAAAATACCAAGTAATAACATTGTAATTTGATAAAGATGAAAAAGAATTTTTTATACAGTTTAATGTTGCTTTTTCTCGTCTTCGGGTGTACTGCGAAGGAGGAAGGAACACAGTTGCCTTACGATTATTCTCAGGTTGAAAAAGATAATCTAAAAGATATACTGGCGAAGGCGGATTGGAAAACAAAAGTGGTGTCTGATGGTGTGATCTGGAAATATTATCAATTTCCGCAGATTTTTGAATCGAGACAGTACATTAATATTTTGGAAATTGACTTGACCAAAGGGCTAAAAATAGAGATTCCCTATGTGAAGGCTGGTTTTTTGAAGACGAGTGACGCAGCGGCTAGTAAAGATGCTCTGGTAGCATTTAATGGAAGCTATTTTAATACAACGACAGGTGGGTCTACGGTATTTTTTAAAAATGATGGACAGGTTGTGAATAATACCGTTTCGGGGTTTACGGCTTATCGGGAGAATGGAGCCGTGGTACTGGATAATACAGGGCTACCACGGGTAATAGGAAAGCCGGCTTCAGGTTGGCAGGGGCTTACTGAACCGGTAGCGCTGGCCGCAGGACCACTGTTGTTATTGGATGGAAAGGAACTCGGGCAACTGGTGGTGGATTTTAACACGACGAGGCACCCGCGTACCGCTTTAGGTATTACTCCCGAGAAGAAGATGATCGTAGTGGTGGTTGATGGCCGTTCATCACAGTCACAGGGCCTGACAATTCCACAGCTATCTCAATTGATGGGAGCCTTGGGCTGTACGCAAGCAATCAATCTAGATGGGGGTGGATCCTCTACGGCTTGGGTAAAGGGAGAGGGCGTCGTTAATTTTCCGTCGGATAATGGTAAGTTTGATCATGAGGGCGAGCGCGGTGTTGCAACTGTATTTACGGTAAAGTAAATGTTGGGCTTAAAAATTTAAACTAATCTTAGTGTCTTTAGGGATCTTGAACAGTAGAGTTTGGGATCAATCTATTATAAAAAACAGCAGTATGACTCGGTCTACTGCTGTTTTTTGTTTCTGCAAAAGGGAGTAATGTGTAAGGAAGTTTTAGCTTAAATATCGATTGATGAAACGTAGTTTGTACGGATAGCTCTTGGATTGTTTTTTTAACTTTATTTTAAAATTGTACCTTTATTACTCACTGTCTCTTAGATTATGAAGCTGACGATAACCGGTATGCAAGATGAAAGAGAATTGCTTAAAGCAATTAGTAAAGGGAATCATGATGGTTTTGAACGTCTTTTCTTGCACTATTATAGAGCCTTGGGTAATTATATATACAGACTCCTGGAAGATCAGGATTCTACCGCAGACTTGGTGCAGGAAGTCTTTTTGGGCCTGTGGGTAGAACGCGAACGTCTGGCTGACGTAGAGAGCTTTAAGGATTATCTTTTTATTATAACAAGGAATAGGATTTATAATCAACTCAAACTAAAGGCTAAAGATAGTCTGATGTTTGAGTCCCTGGAAATGCATCTGACGCAGCTAACGGAAAGGTCTGAACAATCGGACGATCCTAAGGAGAGGGAAAGGTATTTTAAGCTGTTGGAGGAAGAAATAGAAAAACTTCCCCTGCAGCAACAAAGGGTATTCAAACTGGCCAAGATGAAAAAAATGAAGTATGAACAAATCGCACAGTTTCTTGATCTTTCTGTTGAAACGGTGCGCAAACATATGTATCTGGCGCAACGAACGCTCAGAAATCAATTGAAAGGAAAGGAAGGAGGCATACTCTTGCTGATTCTTTCATCAATTTATTTTACAAAATTTTAATTTTCCATTACCACTTTTCGAAATCTGTTTGTCTTTAGTATGATTAGGATTCGAATTTTACGCTAATTAACCAATGATAGACGAAAGGATAATTTATTTATTTGATAATTATTGTCGTAAGACTGCGTCTGATGAGGAACGGGTGGAGTTCTTTAATTGGATAGCTGATTCTAATAATAGTGAAGATGCCCAATTCTTGATGGCTTCGTTATATGATCGGGAAATGGAAGGGCAGAATGAAACGATAGTGGATCTAGACAAAGAGGCTATCCTAAAGTATTTGGTGGGCTATCAAAGGGAAGAACTCAAGGAGCTAAGAAGACATGAAAAAATAAGGTTAATGCGAAGGTGGGCTGTTACTGCTGCCGCAAGCATAGTAATCTTTCTGATCTCGTCGTGGCTCGTGACGGTATGGTATGCTGA
Source organism: Sphingobacterium sp. xlx-130 (assembly GCF_011007405.1). Taxonomy (NCBI): domain Bacteria; kingdom Pseudomonadati; phylum Bacteroidota; class Sphingobacteriia; order Sphingobacteriales; family Sphingobacteriaceae; genus Sphingobacterium; species Sphingobacterium sp. xlx-130. The sequence goes on along the minus strand of NZ_WFKN01000012.1, from coordinate 31,318 downwards.
TGATACGGCAGAAAGTAGGGCTGTGAGCACAAAATATAATATACCTGCAGGTGGTAATAAGGCGATATTGACACTGGGGGATGGTAGAAAGGTGTTATTGGATACACTGACTCAAGGGGTATCCATATATGACGGAAAACTCCAAATTACGAAAATGGATGATGGTAGTATCGTGTACGCAAGTGTCGCATCGGAAGGAGGGGAGATTCTTTATAATACCATGCAAACTCCTGTAGGGGGTACTTTTCAGGTGTTGCTCCCTGATGGAAGTCGCGTTTGGCTAAATGCGATGTCGCAACTCCGCTACCCGACTTCATTTGCCAAGCAAGAGAGAAGAGTAGAGTTGAACGGGGAAGCGTATTTTGAGGTGGCCAAAGATAAAGGAAAGCCATTTGTGGTCGATGTATATGGTTTGGACGTAAGGGTGTTAGGTACTTGTTTTAATATTAATTCGTATCAGAATAGAAATTTGATAAAGACTACAGTAGTGGAGGGGGCTGTCGAAGTGGGAAAAGAAAATAGAGCAACTGTTTTGTATCCGGGACAGCAGTTGGAATATAGGTCTGATCATAGCAGCAGGCTCTTGAAAAATGTTAATCTGGTCGAAATAATGGCTTGGAAAGATGGTTTTTTCTCTACCTCGTCTATCACACTGGGTGCATTGATGGATGAAGTAGAACGCTGGTATGGAGTAGATGTGGAATATGTGGAGCCCTTGGATATGGAGTTTGTCTTAAAACTGAGTAAAAAAATAAGTCTCCTGGAATTGATTACAATACTGGAACTGACCGAAGAGGTAAAAGTAGAACTGATAGAAAAAAAACTAAGAATTATGAAGAGAAAAAAAGTGTAACATGTGGAAGCCTAAAAAGACCGATCTGCTGCTAACAAATCGGTCTGGAACGGATGGCTTCTAAATCGAGTGGTTAACAAGATTTTAAACCTAATTAAAAACTAATTTATGAATTTTTTCGGTAAAGAAAGAGGCCGGGTAGACCTGTCGTGCAAAAAGGTTAAGGCAAGCATTTTTTTGATAATGAAACTTACTATCTTAATATCGTGTTGTTTTGTGATGTTGAGCTTTGTCGAGGGGCATGCTCAGCGATTCTCATTTAAGGTAAAAAAGGGAACGCTTCAAACAGCTTTTGAAATGATAGAAAAACAGTCTGATTACGTGTTTTTCTATAAAAAGGATCTTCTAAAGGATGCTAAAGAGGTTGATATCGATATACGTGGATTAAATCTGAAGGAGGCTTTGGATCAGATTTTAGAAAACCAACCTGTAACATATAAAATATATCAAGAATATGTGGTGCTGCATTCTAAAAGCCAAACGCCAAAAGGGGAGATACTTCAAATAGAGAGTGACGGGCTTTTGCAGTCCAAGGTGACGGGACAAGTGGTAGATAGTGCCGGAAGTGTTATATCCGGTGCAACGGTGAGGATCAAAGGGACGGATAGGATAACACAAACGGATAAGGAGGGCTATTTTTCGTTTGACAATGTAGACCGGGATGCCGTAATTGTGATTAGTTGTCTTGGACATCGGGTGGAGCAAAGAAAGGTATCTGACGGTGTAAAGCTAATTCGGATGCGGGCTTTTGTTTCGGAGTTGTCTTCGGTAGAAGTGGTGGCAAGTACAGGGTACCAAAAAATTCCTAAGGAGAGGGCTACAGGTAGTTTTGAAATTGTAGATAATAATACGATTAACCAATTGGTGGGCTCCAATATTATTGATCGATTGAAGGGGACAACTTCATTGCTATTTGACAATGCTCTCAATCGTCCTGCATTGGCCCTAAGGGGATTTAGTACCATCAAAGGTGAGAAGGATCTGTTGGTGGTATTGGATAATTTTCCATATGAGGGGGATATAGAGAATATAAATCCTAACGACATAGAGAATATTACGCTCCTAAAAGATGCGGCAGCACAATCAATTTGGGGAACACGCGCCGGAAATGGTGTGATCGTAATCACGACAAAAAAGGGGAAACTAAACTCGCCGAGTACAATCAGTTTTAGTAATAGTACGCAGATCGGACAAAAGCCTGATCTGGACTATTATAATCTGATGTCGAGCTCGGAGGTGATCGACCTGGAAGTCGAATTGTATAAAGCGGGTCTCTATAAAAATTCGGAAAACTTAAGATCCAAATCTTATATCTCTCCGGTGGTAGCGATGTTGATCGCCAATAATAAGGATAAAACGAAGCTAAGTGATGAAGCTCTAGCGATAGAACTGGACAAGTTGCGCGGGATTGATAACAGAAAGCAATACATGGACGGTGTGTATAGAAATGCGTTGAATCAACAATATGCATTGAACTTGACCTCGGGATGGGATAAACTATCTCTTTTTATGGGAGTGGGGTATGATAAATCTCGTAGCTCACTGGAAAGCTATGGGGATAGGCTGAGCCTGCGAAACAATATTACTTATAAGTTGTCCAATGCTATTAATTTCAATATGGGATTGAACTATTCGCAGCGTAACAGTAGGTCCGGAAGGGAAGGCTATGGGCAGTTAAAACCATATATTAATCTATACGATGAGGATAAAAATGCGCTAGCTATGCCAGGCCTAAATCCTTTCTATTTGGAGACCGTGAAAGATTATGATTTGCTGGATTGGAATAAATACCCCTATGCAGAATATAAGTTTAATAGAAACCGTGGGTTTTCTCAAAACTACAATTTTAGTTTTGACCTGAACTATAAGGCTTTCGATTGGCTAAACTTTAATCTGATGTATAATGTGGATAGACAGAATGAGCGTAACAGGCTTACCAATAATGTGGAAGGGTATTATGCGCGAGATCTGATTAATATGTTTAGTGAGCTAGATCCTATTAGTGGAAAAATAAAACGAAATATACCTTATGGAAGTATATTGAGAAATTCGCAAAATGAGTTGGTCGCTAATAATTATCGATTGCAAATGAATATTGCGAAAAAATGGAGAGATCATCAAGTCGATGCGGTCGTAGGGGGAGAGATTAGAACGATCAAAGCGGATGGATATCGGTTTTTGACCTATGGTTTTGATGAAGAAGTACTGACAACCAGCGATATCAATTATAATCTTTTATACCAGGATTTTGTGTATGGGGATAGAAGGTATATACCGTCGGACGAAGAGTATAATTCGACACAGAATAATTTTATTTCGCAGTATTTTAACGGTAGTTATACGTATCAGTCAAAATATGTATTGTCTGCAAGTGCAAGACAGGATGCGTCTAATCTCTTTGGACTAGAGACCAACGATAAATGGCAACCTTTGTGGTCTATTGGGGGGGCATGGAATATTTCTGAAGAGAGTTTTTACAAAGATAAGGGGCTACCGTATTTGAAATTAAGAGCTACCTACGGTAAAAGTGGATTGGTAAACCAGGCTCTTTCGGCGGTCTCTATCATAAGATATGGAACGGCATATATTACAAATTTCCAAAAGGCAAATATTACACAATATAATAATCCGGAATTGAGATGGGAAAAATCAGCCATGTTTAATGTCGGTTTTGATATCGGGTCATCAAGAGATAGGGTTTATGGTAATGTAAATTATTACAGAAAGAAAGGAATCGATTTATATGGTCCGTCTGAAATGGACCTCACTGCAGGTGTGGGAAAGACAATCAGCAAAAACGTCGCTAATATGGCGGGTTATGGATGGGAAGTGAATGTCGGCGCGAAAATTATTGATAAGGCATTCAAATGGAATAGTAATATTGCTTTTAACTATACTAAATCTAAGGTTACTAAGTATTTCAATGATTCACAATCTGCTCGTGATTTTACTACGGATGGGGGGTCTATATCTCCTCAAGTGGGACAACCGCTGTATCAAATTGTATTGTTTCCTTTCTTGAGAGTGAACGATAAAGGTGAACCTGTGTTTTCTTTGGATGGTCAGGAAAGTACAAACTATGTGGATATTTACAACTCTCATTATTCTAATCTTGTGTATGCGGGGTCTACGGTACCGGTGGCTTATGGATTTTTTACGAATACATTCTCTTATAAAAGAGTAAGTCTAGGTATTAATCTGACCTATAAACTCGGACATCACTACCAAGGGCCAAAAGTAGGATTTGGTACTATAGCGGCTTTGGGTATAGCCAATGGTAGTGGGAATTTTAAAAACCGCTGGCAAAAACCTGGTGACGAAAACTTTACGAATGTCCCAAAATTTGTATACCCGTTGAATTCATATCAAAATCTTGTGTATAAAAGTATAAACCCTGATGTTTATAAAGCGGATCACATTAGGCTAAATTATATCCGTCTAGATTATGCGGTTAATCCCATCACCGTAGGAAATAGACGTATGAACATAAGGGTATTTGCTAACGGAGAGAATCTTGGAATTCTGTGGAAGGCAGCAAAAACTCCTTATGACCCTGACTTCATAGAGAATCTGCCCAGTGCTAAACGTTTTTCTATCGGTGTGAATATTAACCTTTAAAATGAAAGAAATGAAATCTATTGTATATATTTTAGGAATAATACTGTTGACAGCCTTGACGGGTTGTGAAAAGCTACTGGAGACTAAGCCGGATAAGAAACTGGCTACGCCAAATTCGCTGAAAGCTCTTAGAGCACTATTGGATGACTATTTTCAGCTCAATTATGTTGGTGGTGGACTAGGTGAGGCCAGTGCCGACAACTATTATCTGGACCAAAAGGATTTTGACGCACAATCTTCTTCTTTGAGGAATACGTACACCTGGGAGGCAGAGATATCCTCGGAAAATGTGTATGAGGTGTTGTATAAGCGGATAAATGTTACGAATGTGGTCCTCGATGAGCTGAAAAACCTACCGGAAACCGGGGATGCAGGAGAAAGGAGAGAGATAAGAGGGCAGGCGCTATTTGTAAGGGCATATACGTATTTAATTCTCGCTACAACATTTACGAAACAATATGATAAGGGGACTGCAGCTGGTAATATGGGATTGGCGTTGAGGCTTTCATCAAACTTTAATGATAAATCTGTTAGGTCTTCTCTTGAAGAAACTTATCGACAGATAGAAAAAGATGCCTTGGAAGCGGTAGATCTTTTACCCGAATTTCCGGCGCACCAAATGAGAGGTAGTAAGTGGGCTGCATATGCATTTTTGTCTCGGATGTATCTGGCGATGAAGAACTATGAGAAGGCTGAGTTATATGCCGATATGTGTTTATCGCTGAGTAATCGATTGATGGATTATAATGAGTTGGATGAAAAATTGAGATACCCTATTCCTACGTATAATGTGGAGCTGATTTATTATACTTATGGCTCTTCGCGCCTTCCGTCGCTCACGGTTCTGAAGATCCCATCGGAATTGTATGATCTGTACGAAGAACATGACCGTAGAAAAGTGTTGTTTTTTAAAGAAAATCAGGATGGCACAAAGGCTTATTGTGGAGGTTACACGGGGTCTAGTCTCCTGTTTACCGGGATATCAGTTGATGAGGTGTACTTGACCAAGGCGGAATGCCTCGCCCGAATGGGGGATTCTGATAAGGCATTGGAAGTGCTTAATGCGTTATTGCTTAAAAGGTATGTAACGGGCGAATTTGTTGAAAAACAGGCGGCAAATGCTAGGGAAGCACTAAAGTTGGTATTGGATGAGAGAAGAAAGGAGCTGTTGATGAGGGATCTGCGTTGGATGGACCTTAAGAGATTGAATACGGAGGTGGATTTGCAAAAAACACTTACTCGAACCATAGACGGCCGCACGATAGAATTGCTACCTAATGAAAATAGATATGCGTTGCCATTTCCGAACTCGGTTATTCAGATAACTGGGATGAAGCAGAATGAGCGATAGCTATTCCTTACGATGGTCTTCGGTATAGTGTTTATAATACCGAAGACCATGTATATTGGGTTTTTGATTGTAATTTGATCAAAAACAAATATTAAAATTAACCTGAAAAGTATCTTTATTTAATGTTATCGTAATGTAGGCTCAATATTTTTGTGCCAAAATTGATAAGTTAGTATGAAGAAAACTTTACTTCTGACTGCCGTAGCGTTAATGCTAGCAGGGGTAGCTATGGCACAGGATGATGCCGGTATAATGAAACTCAACGAATTACGCTACCCGAAACAACGCAAATTAATCGATATTCCCGATGTAAATGGCTTACAGGTATTGAAGTGTGACTTTCATATGCATACGGTATTTACCGATGGACACGTATGGCCCAATGTACGGGTGCAAGAGGCCTGGAAAGAGGGCTTGGATGCGATTTCGTTTACGGAGCATGTCGAGTATATGCCGCATAAAGACGATGTAAAACCAGGTAATCTACGTCCGCATGAACTGGCCAAGAATATGGCAGAAGAACAGAACATCCTTTTGATCAAAGGTACAGAGGTAACGCGTAACACGCCTCCTGGTCACTTTAATGCTTTATTTATACAAGACGATAAGAATCTAGTCGTGTCCAGGGAATCGGAATTGGATAAGCAGGCTATTCAGGCGGTCGTGGATCAAAAGGCTTTTATCTTCTGGAACCATCCGGGTTGGAAAGCTACGCAGATAGAAGGATCATATGAATGGATTCCATTCGTGGATAAAATGTATAAAGACAAGCATCTGCACGGTATAGAGGTGGTCAATGGCTTCGGTTTTCATAAAAAAGCATTGGACTGGGCTTTGGATAGAAATCTAACCGTTATCGGCAATACGGATATCCATAACTTGATCGCGCATGAATATGATATCGAACGTGCCGGCGTACATCGTACCATGACTCTGGTGATGGCGAAAGATCGATCGGCTGAAGGGATACGTGCGGCTTTGGAAGCGGGTAATACGGTGGCCTGGTCGAGCAACTACCTCTTTGGAAAGGAAGAACATGTACGTGATTTGTTCCACGCCTGTGTAAAGTTGAGCCCGACATTTTATACCAAAACCAATGCTAAGAAAGCGAGCAGTAAGTATTATGAGCTGCAAAACAACTCGGACCTGTATTTTGAGCTAAAACTTGTGGATGGAAAGGCTACTAAAAGTATTGTATTGCAACCGAAGTCTTCGCAGATCCTAATAGCGGATGACGGTCAACGAAAATTATCCTATGAAGTGGTGTCTACCTATGTGCGTAGCGACAAGCATCTGAAAATAGAACTAAGCCTATAATTTATATCAATAAATCATGAATAAGCGAATTCCAATTTTTTTATTGGCAGGGATAGCTATGTCCCAAAATCTCCAGGCTATGGAGCTAGGCTCATCGATTAAAGAGGGGAGAACGGTAGAATGGCAGCAGCAGAAAGTGGCTGGTCGTGTGGTGGATGGTAGTGGAAGGGCTATTCCGCATGCAAATGTGTCGATCAAAGGTACGCTGTTGAATGTGAGTACGAATGCGAAAGGGGAATTTGAATTTAACCATACGAATGGCGCTAAAGTGGTTCTGACGGTTAGTTGTGTGGGCTTTTCGACGAAAGATTTTGAAGTCAACTTCGGGACGGATATCCTCCTTACCTTGGACAACAAGAACGATCTGGATGAGGTGGTGGTCGTGGGGTATGGTACACAGAAGAAGGTTAACCTAACGGGGGCGGTATCGCAGGTATCCTCTGAAGTATTAGAAAATAGACCGGCCCCTAATCTAAGCCGGATGCTACAGGGCACGCTACCTAACCTGAACCTCAAAATGGTGGACGGTAGTCCTACTCGTGGCGCCGAATTTAATGTGCGTGGTACAACCTCGATAGGTGCCGGGGGATCGGCTTTGGTACTGATCGACGGTGTGGAAGGCGACGCAAATATGATCAACCCGAACGATATCGAATCGGTGACCGTATTGAAGGATGCGTCGTCTGCTGCAATATATGGCTCGAGAGCTGCCTTTGGGGTGGTACTGATCACCACCAAAAATCCGGTTAAAGGACAGGCAAAAGTAACCTTAAACTCTAATTACTCCTTTAATCAACGCACGGTAGAACCTAAGCTAGTGACTAACGGCTACCAATGGGCTAAAAATTTTAACGATTCTTTCAATGCCTGGTATGACTATAAGTCTACACCGATATCGGTCAATAATATATATCCTTTCTCTTTGGAATATCTAGAAGCATTGGGAAAATACGCAGAAAATCCTACCGGTGAGGAGGCTGTATTTAACCCGGTGAAGAATAGGTATGAGTATTTCGGTAATACGGACTGGTACAATATGATCTATAAAGATGTCATGCCGGCTACTGAACAGGCGATGAGTGTGTCAGGAGGGGGAGATAAGGCATCGTATTATCTGTCGGGTAGGTACTATCATCAGGACGGTATATTTAAGTATAACCCGGACAAATTTAATAAGTACAATTTACGGGCTAAAGGGGATGTGAAACTCAACGATTGGATTACTTTTCAGAACAATACCGAGTTGAGTACCTACGATTATCACTACCCGATGTTTGCGGACGGCGATGGGAATATATGGCGTCAGTTTGAACATCAGGGATATCCAATGGCTGTAGTCTATAATCCGGACGGTACCTATACGCATACGGCCGTGTATACAGGGGTAGCGTCTTTTATGGAAGGTAATAATGCTTCAGATCTGAATAATACGGTGCTAAGAAATACCGCAGGACTGATCGTAAGACCTGTGAAAGGTCTGACACTAAAAGGGGATATGACGTATGGAAGGACTTGGGAGAACGAGGTACGTACCAACAATTATATGGACTACAGTAATTCGCCCGGTGTAATATCGAGATTTGGAAGGTCTTTGTTGCGGGAGTGGAATGAAAACACAACCTATCTAGCAGGTAATATTACAGCAAATTATGTGAATAAGTTTGCTGATAAGCACGATTTGAATGTGTTGATAGGCTATAACGTAGAGTCATCGCGAACAAAAATGCTACGTGCACAGCGTGATGGTATCCTGGTCGAATCGAAACCTGATTTCAATCTGATGGACGGGTTGAATTACAATATAACTGGTGGGGGTAACGAATGGGCCTATCTGGGTGTATTTTATCGCTTGAATTATGCTTATGATAATCGGTATCTGTTGGAACTTAATGGTCGCTATGATGGGTCTTCTAAGTTTCCTGAGCATCAACGCTACGGATTCTTTCCATCGGTATCGGGAGGCTGGATTGTATCTAATGAAGGATTTTTTGACCCGTTAAAACCTGTGGTAAGTAATTTTAAATTGCGGGCATCCTATGGTTCGCTCGGAAATGGAAATGTGGCTCCATATCGATACCTAGAGCAGATGGGGGTAAGCAAAACGTCGGTCGTGCTGAATGGCGTACAGACAAACTATACAAAATTGCCTGGTGTGATCCCGGATGGTCTGACCTGGGAGCGCTCTACGACAGCTAACTTTGGAGTGGATCTGGGCGTTTTTGGGAATAGTCTAAACTTTACTTTTGACTGGTACAACCGTATGACCTACGATATGTTTACAGCGGGTCAGCCGCTGCCAAATGTATTTGGTGCAGCAGTGCCTTTTGGCAACTATGCGGATATGTCGACCAAGGGATGGGAGCTGACGGCAAATTATAACTCGCAGTTTGAACTGGCTGGAAAACCTTTTAATTGGGGGATAAACGGATCTCTTTGGGATAGTAGGTCAAAGATAGAGCGCTTTAATAACCCGAATAAACTATTATCTACTTATTATGTGGGGCAGCAAGTCGGTGAGATCTGGGGCTATGAAACATTGGGATTCTTTACATCGGAGGAAGATGTGAAAAATCATGCTAATCAGAAATTCCTGAAAAACTCAAACAATAATGTCTGGCTACCTGGAGACTTAAAGTTTGCCGATCTGGATAATAATGATGTTATCAATCATGGGGATAATACGGTGAATAATCCAGGTGACCGTAGGATAATTGGTAACGATAGTCCGAGGTACCAATATGGTTTTACACTATCGGGTAATTGGAATGGTATAGGGCTGTCTGCTTTCTTCCAAGGTATAGGTAAGCGGGATTGGTATTTTGCGCCTGAGGCAGGCCTTTTCTGGGGTCCGTACAATAGACCATACGGTTATCAGCCGACAAAGATGATGGAGGATATATGGACCGAGGAGAACCCGGAGGCCTATTTCCCACGCTATAGGGGGTACACTGCATTGGGAACCGACCGGTCTCTGGGAGCTCCGCAGACCCGCTATTTACAGGATGTGTCTTATCTGCGTCTTAAAACATTGACGGTGGACTATACACTGCCCAAGGAGTGGGTCAATAGAATGAAGATCAACAATGCACAGATCTTTGTGACGGCTCAGAACTTATTTACATTCTCGGGACTATTCAAACATACGGACAACTTTGACCCAGAGGTAATGGAAAAGCCAAAAACTAATGGTGACCTGACCAATGGATCGGGACAGGGATATGCCTATCCTATGTTGAAGAGTACAACGATAGGGATAAACTTAACATTTTAATGGGTAATAGGATACTGGATATTTTGAATTTTTTTGTGATGAATCGGATGAAAACAAAATTTATATTGGGTCTGTTGACAACTGTTGTGTTGGCCAGCTCCTGTAAGGATTTTCTGGATAAGGAGCCTTTTGATAAGCTGGTGCCGGCTTCTTTCTTTAACACGGAAGCGGACTTACAGTTGTATACCAATTCTTTCTATCAGGATTTTATTCCGAATGGACTAGCGATTGTACAGGCTGATGAGATGGGAGACTATACGTCTAAAAATAACTCGCCAACATTTATTGCTGGTAATTTTTCTCCAGTGGATCAGGGCAAATGGGATTGGACAAAGCTGCGGAACGTAAACTACTTTCTATCACGCTACGACAATGTGGCTATACCGGAAGAAGCGAGGAAGCACTATGCAGGGGTAGCTCGCTTTTTTAGGGCTTACTTTTATTTTGATAAGGTGAAAACCTATGGTAATGTGCCTTGGTACAGTAAACCGCTTGCTACGGATGATCCGGATCTCTATAAGAAGCAAGATCCAAGGTCACTGGTCATGGACTCGGTATTGGCAGATATTGACTTTGCGATAGCAAATATCAGAACGAATAAAGATAACTCGTCGAGTATGATTACTAAATGGGTGGCTTTAGGACTGAAGTCCAGGATATGTCTTTTTGAAGGTACTTTCCGAAAATACCATGATAATTTAGGGTTGAAATCTTCAGCGGACAAATGGTTGGAAGAGTCTGCAAAGGCGGCGAAGGAAGTGATCGATAGTAAGCAATATGCGGTTTATAATACGGGAAAACCGAATTCGGATTATAGGACACTTTTTATCAGTGAAAATCCGGTGTCGACAGAGGTCATGTGGGCAAATACATTCAATAATGCATTGAAGCGCTGGCACGAGATCACCTGGAAATTTAACTCGGCTACCTATGGGGCACGTTGGGGATTGAATAAGCAGTTTGTAAATACGTATCTAAATACTGATGGTACGCGCTTTACGGATAAAGCGGGTTACGACGAATTGGAGTTTAAGGAGGAGATGAAAGGGAGGGATGCGCGATTGGGGCAGTCGGTGCGCTCGCTTGGCTATAAACGTTCGGATGGATCGGCAGCTCCTCCAAACTTTGGGTATACGTTTACAGGTTATCATATCCATAAGTTCAGCTTGGACGATAAGCGCTTGGATGGTGTAGCCGAGGGATTCAATTCGATAACGATGATGCGCTATGCTGAGATACTATTGAACTATGCAGAGGCAAAGGCCGAGCTGGGCTTGATGAACGATGTGATATGGGGGGAGACTATAGGTGCGCTGCGCAAGCGCGCAGGGGTGAATCCCGCGGTACCAATGGCGGTGGATCTTTACATGCAAAAGGTTTATTTTCCAGAAGTGTCTGATAAATACCTGATGGAAGTGAGACGTGAACGTGGAATAGAATTGGTGTACGAAGGATTAAGGTATGACGATCTGTTACGCTGGCGTAAAGGAAAATTGTTGGAGATGGACTGGAAGGGGATATATGTACCTGGAATGAATATCGAAATGGATCTGGACGGTAATAATACGCCTGATGTATGTTTTGTGAAGTCTATTCCGAGTAAGACCACGCCAGGGGTGGTGTACTTTGTAGTAGATGATAAAGCAGCCAAGCTGTCCGAAGGAACTAAAGGTCATATCATATGGCGTATAGACGAAGAAAGAAGATTTGAAGACAAAAAGTACTTTAGACCAATTGCAAACGCGGATATAGTCGATAATAATAAATTGGAACAAAATCCAGGCTGGGATTAATCGTTGGTTAAATCGTGCAAAGCCGAAGGCTAAAGAGCCTGTATCTAATCGAGATACAGGCTTTTTTATTGTTAAATTCTGTCGTGTCCGCTTGTGCAACCTATGCTAAGGCATCGGGAGATGAGGGTGCTGCTCGACTGGCCAGAGATCTGTTTGGTGTATGTATGGAGTATACCGCAGGCCAACGGCTGATGGAACCAAAGTTTGAAAGTACTCGTCCTACAAAAGGGATAGGTATTCTTATGATCATGATTACTACCGCACAACAATTGCACGTGACTATAGGCGATACACGATGTGATGATGCTATTGTACACTGGATGAGTGAGATAGAAGCATTGTTTGTGAAGGATGATATACGCTGTGTGATGGAATAGGTGGCTCTAGATGGGAGTATTGTTGATTATGTGGATGGACGAACACTAAATCCAGGACATGCTATTGAAGGGGCTTGGATTATTCTCCATGAGGCCCGGTATAGGAATAACGATCCCCAGCTGATCGATCTGGGCTGCCGTATGCTGGATTATATGTGGGAACGAGGTTGGTACAAAGAATATGGCGGAATTCTTTATTTTTGAGATGTATATCATAATCCTGTGCAAGAGTACTGCCAGGATATGAAGTTTTGGTGGCTGCAGCATGAGACAATCATCGCTATCTTGCTGGCTTATCTCATGACGGACAAGGATAAATACGCAATGATGCATCAACAGATCTACGAATATGCATACAGTCATTTTCGTGATAAGGAACGAGTGGATATAGTTTGGATATTCCATACGACCATTAAAAAGAAAAAAACACACACATATGAACAGAATACTAATTACATTGATTTCGTTGGCTCTTGTATCCAGATTGGAAGCGCAAGAGGTGACTGTTTTTAAATCGGGTAGCGAGGGTTATGCTAGTTATCGGATACCTGCCGTGGTTAAGGACAAAAGTGGACAGCTGATCGCATTTTCCGAGGGGAGAGTAGATCATGCCGGTGATTATGGCAACGTAGATATTGTATATAAAATCAGCAAGGATAACGGTAAGACGTGGGGAAGCTTGAAAATTGCGGCAGACTATGACAAGTTGCAGGCCGGTAATGCTGCTCCTGTTGTCGATCTGCTGGATCCCCAATACCCAAAAGGTAGAATTCTTCTGTTCTATAATACAGGTAATAACCATGAACATGAGGTACGTGAGGGAAATGGATTGCGAGAGGCTTGGTACATTACTTCTACAGATGGTGCATTGACCTGGTCTGAACCTGTAAATATCACGACACAGGTGCATCGACCTAACCAACCTGATGTAAACCCAGCGTATAATTTTAAGGAAGACTGGAGAGCGTATGCAAATACGCCGGGACACGCCCTTCAATTTGATAGCGGTGTGTATAAAGGAAGGATTTATATCCCGGCCAATCATTCAATAGGCGAACCGAAATCACAGGGCAGAGATTATTTTGCACATGCTTACTATTCGGATGACCACGGTAAAACATTTAAACTTGCTGATAAGATTGTCTTCGAAGGAGGAAATGAGACGATGGCTGCTCAGCTATCGGATACTGAACTGTATATGAATACGAGAAATCAGCAAGGAAATGTACGTGCCCGTATCGTAAGCTATTCAAAGGATGGTGGCGTCAGTTGGGACACCACTTTTTATGATAATAATCTGCCAGATCCTGTAAATCAAGGAAGCACTTTGTCTTGGAAGAAAGGAAAGAGCTATATCTTGGCTGTGTGCAATGCTGCTGACGCGAAGGAAAGGGATAAGCTGACTTTACGTCTGTCAAAAGACAAAGGGAAGAAGTGGTATTTTGAAAAGATTATCGCAAAAGCACCGGAAGGATATAAAGGTGCATATTCTGCTTACTCGGATATGGTAAAAGTTGATAACCGTACAATCGGAGTTCTATATGAAAAAGATAACTATAAAGAGATCGTATTTTTGCCAGTATCTATAAAGTAGTAGTGGTTTTTAGGGAAGTAGATGAAGGGCACCCAAACCATTGAAAAATCTGCATTGTCCGAAAAGGGTAATGATCTACTTGGAAGCTAGGGAAGAAGGTCGTTTGGATCTGAACAGGTATCTGTTTTGGGACGGCTTTCTTAAACGCGAATAAGGGATTAAAGTATGACATGAAACGAGTTGTGAAATTCTGGACGAATGGGGAAAGCTGGTGTAGTGATGGTATCTATGAAGTTTTAAAACTTTATACGTATAGATTATGTATCGCTAAGTCGGGGGGATATTTGTGTAAGTGCTTAGCGGCCTGTCCCGTGTGGGGACAGGCTTTTTTATCGAAGGAAATGTAGCCTAATATGTTAATGCAGTTGACGTTCCATAATATAATCTTCCATCAGAAATCCATTACCAATAGAAATATCTTCTTGACCCACAATTTCAAAGCCTATTTTTTGATAGAAATTTACAGCCGTATTGTCCCGGTTTACGTTAAGCGATAAGGTACGGTTAGTGTTAATAAGTGCTATTCTAGATACCTCATCAAATAGTTGTCGGCCAACTCCTTTTCCCTGTGTATCGGGCAAAAGATAAATTTTGTGAATTTTTGTCTTTTGTTGGTTTTTATAGTTTAGCTCGAAGGACAGATACCCTATATTTTTGTCCTCTTCTTTAGCGATTAAAAATGAATGATTACCTGTGGTTATTTGTTCTTCAAGAGCTGTTGTTGAATACATCATTTCCATCATATAGGTAATCTGTTCTGCAGACAGAATGTCGCTAAAGGCTACAGGCCAAGCTTCTGCTGCTATGGATTGTATAATAGGTATATCTTCTAATTGAGCCGTTACTATTTTAATCATATTGGATGATTTTGTTTGCGATAAAAATAGGGGTTCTATTGTAAATCACCAAAATTAGATTTTTTCATTTCTGGTAAATAATAAAGCCGATCTGTTGGCTTCAAATGTTCAATAATATAGGATTTCATAGTCTAGATTAAAAGGGTTTGTATAACCCTGAGATGCTAGCTTCGGGGCTGTTTTTTGAAAGGATGGACTATGGGATCATTGACCGAGTTGTTATAAGATTCTTTCGTAATCGGAAATAGGATTAGGCTGTTGTGATAGGCTAAAAAGTAGCATATGTTGTTGCAAAGTATATTTTTTTGACCGTATGATAATTATTTTTTTGAAAATTTATGAAATGTAGTATTGTCAAAAAATTACACTATAATTGAATTATATTATCCTAAATATAATAAATAAATAGTCCAAATAATGGATTTGACCTCTTATGAAAATGATGTTTAAACGTGCTTTGTTTTTCAGTTCTTAGTTATACGGAGAATTCCCTCTTTTGGGGGCGTGAAACGGGCTGAGAGTTCAAAAGGTGTTGATAAAAAGATATTTAGTAGTATATTTATAATATGAAAGTAAATAAGAAAACGCTTCAATCGGAATCAACTAAGCGAAAATTACTTCAAGCGGTAGAAGATATTCTGTCAAATGAAGGATTTATTGCGTTGAAAGTTGAAAACATCAGTAGGGTATCTGGAGTTGACAAAAAGTTAATCTATTTTCATTTCGGAGATTTAAAAGGTCTTTTTAATGCATTTCTTCGGAGTAAGGATTTTTGGTTTTCTAAGGCCTATGCAGAGATCCCTGAAAAGCTTGATAAGCAAGCTGTAGTTGAGGTATTGCTCAATCAATTTGCCGAGATGAAAAACAATAAATTATTAACACAACTCTTAATCTGGGAGCTTAGCGAAAAAAATGAAGTCCTCTCTGCCCTTGCTGATGAAAGAGATGAGGTTGGGAATAGTTTATTGCAGAAGATTATCGAAAAGGAAAGTTTCAAAGATGACGTACAACCTTTGTTGGCGTTATTGATAGGAGGTGTTTATTACTTGTCTATGCATGCTACTGTAAACGGGAGTTTGTTTTGTGGTCTAGATATCAATAAAGAGGAGGATGCTAATCGGGTATCAGATACTTTAGAGCGGATTTTGAAGAAGATCAAATAATATATCGTCAGATCTAACCAGTGTCTTACGTTTTTCTTTGTTTATGAATGAAACAAGGATCGAGTGAATTTAACCTTTTATTAAGATAACTATCAAAGTTTTTAATGCTATTGAATCAGTTTTACGTTGAACTCAATGCGTTTAGATAATGGAAGACCCTGGTTATTCAGGTATTCAAATGCAGTTTGTATTGCTTCTTTTCCTATATCGAATGCATTTTGTTCGATACGTATTATGGGATTCTTAAAGTTTGATAAGTATTCCATGTTTGAAAAACCGGCAATGATAACGTCTTTTGGCACACTGATTTTCTTGTCGCGGAGAATGTCGTAGATATTGTTTGTAATATTGTCCATCGCACAAAAAATAGCGTTTGGTCTACTTCTTATTTTCCAAAGTGTACTGATACATTTTTCTAGTTCTGCATAGAGCTCGTCGTTATTATTTACCTGGATTTTTTGGATGTATTTATCATTGATCTTAATATTGTGATTTTTGAGACATTCCTTAAATCCATTGAATCTTTCTTGAGATACTCCTTTGGCATTCAGTGTTATGTGGGCTATCCGATCACGACCCATTTCGATGAGTTGTTTGGTTGCTAGGTAGGCTCCTTCATAATTTTTACTGCCGATTTTAATGGTCTGTAATCTGTTGTTTATTCGGTCTACAGCGATAACCATGCATCTATTGATATGGAGCTTTTGGAGATATTCGATGTTATCGCTATTGCCTATTGGCGATATAATAAGAGCATCTACACCTATAGACACTAATGTTGTTATACATTTTTTTTCTTCGCCCGGATTATCGTTACTCTGCATCACAATAATAGAATAGCTTGATTCTCTAGCACCTTGGTGTATGCCTTCTAGCAAAGCTGAAAAAAATGAGTTCCCTGAATTTCCAACGACAACGCCAATGAGGTTGCTCTTGCCTCTTTTTAGCGTTTTAGCAAGGTTGTTGAAAATATAATTGTGTTTATTTGCATATTCAACAATGCGTTTTTTTGTCTTTTCGCCAATTTCATGGCTATCACTGAGGGCTCTTGAAACGGTAGAAACAGAGCAATTATTTGCTTTGGCTATGTCTACCAATGTGACCTTTTGTCCAATTTCTTTTTTCTGTACCAATTTTTTATTCAAAAGTTTAACTGCAGATGATGTAAGCTTTTTGATATGTAGTGTATTATCTCGTTGCTTTTAGTTCAGGTCTATTGTCTTGATCTCCGATAAAGGTATTCGACGATTTTAGAGGAGCGATAGCCAAAGTCTGCTCCAAAGCTATTTATTACCAGTCCTTTAATGTCATATTCTTCGGATGCTATGGCAAATACAATACTCTCATCCCCTGGATCTGTCATTCCTTCAAAACGGTAGATTTCCTCAATTTTGAAATCGTCGGGAGATAACTCTAAAGACTTTTCGATGCAATAGATGCATTCCTTATCTTCCGGAATCAAAAAATCGTGTGTGTATCCTCGTTTTTGTAAGTCATTAACGGCTTCACTTAAGGTGTCGTAAACGTATCTTTGTTGATTATCTCCCATGACGCTGTGCCAATATATGATTGTTGAAAAATAACTTTTTGTTTTTCAGTTTATTATGTATGTGTGCGCTATTTAGTTAAAGATACTAAATTTTATGCGATTGAAAATGTCACTTAATTGCTACCAAATTGGAGTCCAATTGAAAGGTAAATTAAGACATAGGGTTTAATCAGTTTTATTTGATGTAATTTTTCTTTATATCGGCAAGATCCAGACTTTTACTAAGGAATTCGATTTGCTTACCACGGAATACCATCTTTGATGCAATATGTTCGCTGTCTTTGACAAATTGCATGAACTCTTTAAAATTTCTAGATCTTTGTTTTTTGTCTGATTGACTGTTGTCGCCGATCAATTGGGCTAGATTAAAATCGATGTGTAGAGCAACAGAATCTTTTTTTGTCTGCTCAAACCAGATTAGAGGTGAGGTGTGATCGTCCAAAAAAATACCGAAACAGACTTCCTCGTGATTGTTTTCGAAGATAAAGGCTCTAAAATAAAAGAGTCCTATGTTGGCGGCGTCAACGAAAATAATATGCTTCATTAGGACTCCTATTGGTTCATAGTCTTAAATCTACATAAATTCATTTTTATATCCAATTTAATTGTGTTCTCAGATCAAGCGAATTGAAATTTAGGATATTAACGTTTTGCTATTTTTTTGTGAAGTAAATTGTTTATAGCTATTTTATTCTTCGCCTATGCTCAAATTTGTTATTTTTGGGTGGGTATTATGAAAAAACCACATTAACCAAATTAGCATGAATCCATTTCCAATATTAGAAACAGAACTGCAACGTATCGAAAAAGAAATGTTGTTTCTGGATTGTATGTATTTGAGTATGATATATGATGATAAATTTATTAATGTGTTAAACCAATCGTCATTTCTAATCACTGTCCATGATGTGGAGGCATTTAAACCATTGTATATTAATGATAAGATGCGTTCGTTTTATGGGTTTCGGGAAAATAAATTGAAGGGAATGGACTATTTGTATTACTTGACAACTATACATACGTCGACATATCATACGCTGGTAGAATCTATTTCCTTTTTCCGAAAAAATAAAGGAGGGTATTTGAACTTGAGGTATAAGCTTAAAAACTATCAGAATATTTGGAAAGATACTGTGGGAAGTACAAAAACGGTAATTTGGAACAAACAGGGACAGGCTAAAATAGGGATTACGGTTATGGAAGAAAGGTTGTTAGAAAAAGATCCTTCTGTCTTTTCGGAATTGCTTAAGCTGACAGTGAGAGAAAGGGAAGTGATCCATCTATTGGTTTCTGGGCTTACCAAAAAAGAAGCCGCTACAAAGCTTTTTATTTCTGTAGCGACCGTCGAGACACATACTAAAAATGTGTATAAAAAGCTGAAAGTTAATAAAATAGTTGAAGTAGCACAGCTGCTTGAACAATTTCAAGCTACTATGGACGAATAATCTTATTATTCGCCTATGCCATAGTAAATAAAGCCTAACTTTTCTAACTCTTCTCTATTAAGGAGCTTACGTCCATCAAATATGAAGGAAGGGCTTTTCATGCTTTGCTTGATCCGTTGCCAGTCGTACGATTTGAATTCGTCCCATTCGGTAAGAATAGCAATAGCATGCGCACTTTTACAGGCTTCGTATGGGTCGTCATTAACCACGACTAAAGATTGTGTCTCTATAGCTGGACGGCTGTTTAAATATTCTAAATCAATAAACACCTTTTCTGCTGGCACCTTAGGATCGTATACACTAATACTGGCTTGTTCGTTTAGAAGATGATCGGTAACATATATCGCTGCAGATTCACGGGTGTCATTGGTATCTTTTTTAAATGCCCAACCTAGAATAGCAATTTTTTTTCCATTCACGGTGTTGTATAATGTCTGAATGATGTTGTCTGCGAAGCGCTGTTTTTGATGGTCATTCATTCGGATCACCTGGTCCCAGTAATCTGCGACTTCATGCAGGTTGTAAGAGCGAGCGATGTAAACTAAGTTAAGGATGTCTTTTTGAAAGCAAGATCCTCCAAATCCTACAGAAGCTTTTAGAAATTTAGACCCTATGCGAGAATCCATTCCTATGGCTTTGGCAACCTCTTGAACATCAGCACCTGTTTTTTCACAGAGTTCGGAGATCGAGTTTATCGAAGATACGCGTTGCGCTAGGAAGGCATTGGCCGTGAGCTTGGATAGCTCCGAAGACCAGAGGTTGGTCGTCAAGATCTTGTCGCGGTCTACCCATCTTGCGTAGACATCGACCAATGCTTGGATAGCGTCTTGGTCTTCTCCTCCGATGAGGACACGATCCGGTTGGAGGAGATCCTGTACCGCTGTGCCTTCGGCCAAAAATTCAGGATTCGAAAGAATGTGAAAGTTTACTCCTGAGTTGGTATTGTGCAAGATGCTTTTTAAAGCTGCAGCAGTGCGAACAGGAAGTGTTGACTTTTCGACTACAATTTTATCGGAAGTCGCGACATCGGCAATCTGACGGGCGCATAATTCGATGTATTTAAGATCGGCGGCCATACCTTTGCCTTTACCATAGTTTTTGGTCGGTGTATTTACAGAGATGAAAATCATGTCTGCTTCGTCGATAGCCTTTTCAACATCCGTAGAGAAAAAAAGGTTACGCCCTCGGGACTCGGCGACAATGGCTGAAAGACCAGGCTCGTATATAGGGAGCTGCTCCAAATCCGGATTATTCCATGCTGCAATTCGTTCTGCATTCATGTCTACCAGTGTGATCTGAATATCTGGACATTGCTGGGCGATGACCGACATGGTAGGACCTCCTACATAACCAGCACCGATGCAGCATATTTTTTTTATGGTAATAGCCATTGACAATCAAATTTTGTAATGCAAAAATAGCTAATTTATCGTTCTTAACGCAATATAACTTCTTAACTTTATCTAACTCTCTTCAGCTCGAATGTGGGGAATTTTGATTTTTAATTTTTAATTTTGATCTGAAGGCATTTTATAATTGAGTATGGATATACAACAGTTTTTTACCTATGCATTTGGAGCATTGATTGTTCTAGTGCCCTTGTTTGCGTTCTACAGATGTATGGTAAATCCGCGTATGGGCAAAGTAGACAAATTGTTGTGGAGTGTGGGGATCATAATTATTCCTGTATTTGGAGGATTGGTATATCTGTTTCTGAATGAGGTGCCAAAGGAGCGGTTGTAGGAATTGGAGTTAAAAAGTTAGGGGGCATAGTTGATTACGAAAGAAACAATTGATAAGGTACTGGATACGGCTCGTATCGAAGAGGTCGTAGGTGAATTTGTCGATCTCAAAAAGAGGGGTACATCACTTATTGGTAATTGTCCTTTTCATAATGAAAAGACACCGTCATTTCATGTTTCGGTAGCTAAGGGAATCTATAAATGCTTTGGCTGTGGTGCTGGAGGAGATTCGCTCAAGTTTGTGATGGAACTGGAGAAATTTTCGTATCCAGAGGCAATTCGTTACTTAGCCAGTAAATATAGCATTGAGATCGAGGAGGTAGAGCGTAGTCCGGCACAGATGGCTGCTCAGGATAAGCGGGAGTCCTTGTATGTATTGAGCCAGTGGGCCGGGAAGTTTTTCAAGCAACAGATCTGGGAGACAGATCTGGGAAAATCGATTGGATTATCTTATTTTAAGGAAAGGGGCTATCGGGACGATATTATCAAAAAGTTTGATTTGGGATATTCGCCAGATCAATGGACAGCTTTGGTAGATGCTGCAAAAAAAGATGGATTCCAGGAAGCGTATATTGCCGAGATTGGCTTAGCCATAGAAAGAGATGATAAAAGTCTGTATGATCGGTTTCGGGGAAGAGTGATTTTTCCTATACATAATCTGACCGGGAGAATTATCGGTTTTGGTGGACGTACATTGAAGACCGAGAAATCGGTGCCTAAATATGTTAACTCTCCAGAAAGTGAAATATACCATAAGTCTGATGTCTTATATGGTCTAAATCATGCTAAGAAGGCCATAATGGATGCTGATCTGTGTTATCTGGTCGAAGGGTATGCTGATGTCATAGCGATGCATCAGGCTGGAGTTGAGAATGTAGTGTCCTCCTCGGGGACATCGCTTACTTCGGGACAGATTAAGCTTATTTCACGTTTTACTAAGAACGTGGTAATTCTGTACGATGGAGATGCGGCAGGTATTAAAGCTTCACTCCGAGGAACAGATATGTTGCTCGAAGAAGGTCTGAATGTGAAGGTTTTGCTTTTTCCTGATGGGAATGATCCAGACTCTTATATTAAAGAGGTGGGATCTAATGCTTTTATAGAATATATCGCGGCACACCAAGAGGATTTTATTTTTTATAAGACCCATATTCTACTTAAAGACGCTAAGGATGATCCGATAAAGCGAGCTGAGGTGATTCGGGAAGTGGTCGAGAGTATTGCTTTGATTCCGGATGAAATCAAGGTTTCCGTTTTCATCCGTCAGTGTAGTTCGTTGTTAGATATCGAAGAACGAATCTTATTATCCGAGCTGAATAAAATCCGCCTCACCCGTGCAAAAGCACAAGATAAAAAAGGCGGAGGTAAGATGCCGTCAGCTCCGGTTTTTGTGGGGCCAGAAGGGGATATGCCTCCACCTGATTTTTTCATGACCGAAGATGAAAGGGGTGAAAGTGGATTGGGTACTGACTCGGTGTCGCAGCCGATTACTGCAGAGATATTACAGGAACGGGAGATTGTTCGGATTTTGCTGAATTATGGTCGTGAGCTGGTCAGTTGGGAAGGTAATGGTGATATTCCTGTCGCTCCTTAT
Organism: Sphingobacterium sp. xlx-130; assembly: GCF_011007405.1. NCBI lineage: Bacteria > Pseudomonadati > Bacteroidota > Sphingobacteriia > Sphingobacteriales > Sphingobacteriaceae > Sphingobacterium > Sphingobacterium sp. xlx-130. Next base: position 8,794 of record NZ_WFKN01000012.1, on the reverse strand, counting down.
CTGCTGGGAAGCATAGATGATCTGACTTTTGAAGATCGACCCAGTGCTGTGATCGTAGATGAATTTAGAAAGCAAGCGGAGGCTTTTGAAGTGCCAGAAGCTCGTTTTTTCTTCGCTCACGAGAATGAGGACGTAGCTAAACTAGCCATCGATAGTATCGCTACACGGTATGAAATTAGTGCTAACTGGAATGACGATAAGCGGAAAATATATGTGACTAGGGAGATAGAGCATCTGAAGGAATTGGTGATTCAAGCTATATACCGAATTAAGAAAAGAAAGTTTGCTTCTGAAATGCATAAGATAAGAGAGGAACTCAAGCAGCCGCTTAATGCGCAGGATATGGAGATCGCGTTGCATAAGTACCAAAAGCTGAAAGAGGGAGAACAATTGCTCGGTAATCTATTGGGTAATACGATCGTGAAATAAATGTTGTTTTTTACTGATCAAGGCGGTGAATATAAAGCTTTTTCTCTAAGTTTACATAAAGCTTGTCTAAGTATATGGCGCAGCATCTATCATCGGGTCGATATGGGGAGCAGCTTGGAGTCGATTATATCCTTAAAGCTGGATATATAGTTTTGTATACCAACTGGAGATACCGGTATTGGGAGGTGGATATAATAGCTATGGATGGGGATACGCTGGTCTTTATAGAGGTGAAGAGCCGTACAAATACGGCATTTGGCGAGCCGGTGGAATTTGTGAATTGGAAGAAAAAAAGAAATTTGGTCAAACTGGCTGAAGCTTATATAAAAATAAATAGTTTTCAGGGAGAGATACGATTTGATATTATCGCTGTATACCTGAAATCTGGAAAGATTGAATTGATTAAAGATGCCTTTTGGAACGAATAGTCTAAATAAGTAGGCCGTAAAAATTAAAAACATCCCGATGAAGAAAAAATCAGTCGCTCTAATGTGTGTAGCAATGCTGGCTACAGTAATAGGTTGTAAAACGCAAAAAGGTAAATTAGAATTTATTAGCCCGGATTCGGGAAAACGGATCGCCTATGGAGAACAAGTGAAATTGACCCTGAATTTTCCAAATGCGACGATAGATTCTGTTGTGTATTCGATCGATGGCAATGTGATTGAAACAAAAAGAGATACAGCTTCTATATCATTTGATACAAAACAGTATGGTCTAGGGGACCGTTCGCTGTCTGCGAAAGTTTATGTTGAAGGAAAGGAAGATATTGCCTATAGCAATGTGATGGTGGTACCCGCCAACGCAAAGAATTACGGATTTGAGGTGGTTAACACTTTTCCGCACGACTCCGAGTCTTTTACCCAAGGATTACAGTATCACGATGGTGTCATGTATGAATCTTCAGGTAGATATGAAAAATCTCAATTGAGAAAGGTTGACCTTCAGACCGGGAAGGTTTTGAAGTCTGTTAAATTGGATGATAAGTATTTTGCAGAGGGGATGACAATCGTAGATGGTAAAATCGTACTGTTGACCTGGCAGGAAAATATAGCGCTGATTTATAATAAGGATAATTTTGCCCAGGTAGGATCTTTTAACTATAGTAATAGCAAAGAGGGGTGGGGATTGACCTATGACGGACAAAGAATGATCAAATCTGATGGAACTAATCGTTTGTATTTCTTAAATGCGAAGACAGGGACAGAGGAAGCATCTATAGCTGTGTACGATGAAAATGGAGCCGTGGACAATCTCAACGAATTGGAGTTTATTGATGGGAAAGTGTATGCAAATGTTTACGGTCAGGAAGTTATTGTAATCATTGATCCTAAAACGGGGGCTGTCGAGGGAAGGATCAATTTGGTAGGTATGTATGATGAAAATCGCCAACCGGTAGACAATGAATTAAATGGAATAGCTTATGACCATCAGACGAAACGATTGTTTGTAACGGGTAAGTTGTGGTCTAAGTTATTTGAAATAAAGTTGGTTGCCCGTTAACTTTTTCTGTCTTACGGTAATATAGTTTTTCCTTGGATCTGAAGAGAAAATGGGATTTTTTCGTTCAATTCAACATACCCAACAGACGACTGCTCTTCAAGACGGTCGGGATATAGAATTCCGTTTAGGTGGTCAATTTCGTGTTGGAATATTACGGCTGTAAATCCTTCAATATTCTCTTCTATAACTTGACCTTCTTTATCTTGGTATTGGATTCGGATTGCATAGCTGCGATGTATACTTTCTTTTCGGTCTGGAATAGAAAGGCAACCCTCGGTTCCTAGGCGAATAAGTTGCGACTTCCAAGTTATTTTTGGATTAATATAGAATTCAAAAGGCTCATCATTTTTATCAAACCGTTGTACCCATATTATATTCCTGTTGATGCCAATTTGGGGAGCAGCGATTCCTACACCAGGATGTGTGGGATCTTGCACAGTGAGAAGCATGCGTGCCTTTAAGATAGGTAATAAGGGGTCAGCGTAATAGATATCTAATGATAGGTTTTTCAAAACTTTAAACTCCGATTCATCGGTTGTTTGATAGACATGTAACTTGCTGTGTTGGTCGCCGAAAAGAATGATCTCTTTTTCATGTTTGTTAAAGCCTTCGTTTTTAGTGTGTTTCATTGTGCTCTTTTCCATTGTTGACATTACCTTTACCTGAGCAAGTGTGGGAGTGCTCGCTGCAAGCAAGAAGTACGAGATGACAGTGTAACTATTTTTTAATTTCATGCTACCTTGAAAATAGAATTAAATCTACACTTTTTTTCAATTAGACAAATCTTATTTGTTTTTAAATAGATGGATGTTATCCTCGAAATGGAATTGTACCTTTGTGAAAAAAGAAGATTATGCGGTTAATGGCATTTGATTATGGGACTAAGCGGATTGGAATTGCAGTTTCTGACCCTCTAAAGATCATTGCTACGGCATTGGATACAGTTCATCCGGAGAAAATCTGGGATTTTTTAAAGAACTACCTGCAACATGAGCAAGTGGAGACATTTGTCGTGGGTAAACCCCTGCAGACGGATGGAACCGATTCGGAATCTGCGCAGCATGTCGTTGGTTTTGTCCGTAAATTGCAGCGGGAGTACCCTGGAATATCAATAGTCCATGTTGACGAAAGATTTACCTCAAAAATAGCTTCTCAAGCTATTGCGCAAAGTGGGATAAAAAAACACAAAAGAAAAGAAAAAGGTCTTGTAGATACGATATCTGCAACGCTTATATTGCAGACTTATATGAATACGCAAAAATACTAATTATGGCATTAAGGAATATAGCTTTTTTTTCGGAAGACACGGATTATATGTTGAAGGAAAAAGCGAAGATCCGTGAATGGATTAATCTTGCCATTCAAGGAGAAGGCTTTAAGAGAGTGAGTGAATTGAATTTTATATTTTGTTCGGATGAATATCTTCTCGATATCAACAAGCAATATCTTAATCATGATACCTATACCGATATTGTAACATTTGATTCGTCCGAGGAGGAGGAGGTAATAGCAGGCGATGTATTTATCTCTATTGATAGGATTAGAGACAACTCTTCTAAGTTTAAGGTTTCAGAAAGAGACGAGTTGCATCGTGTTATTATCCATGGGGTGATGCACCTATGTGGTTATCATGATAAAAAGAAAGCGGATAAGGAATTGATGACTGCCAAAGAAAACGAATACCTTAGCAAACGAGCCTTTTAGTCAAATTAAAAAGCTCCTAAAACCATGGTTTTAGGAGCTTTTTAAATATTTAGATTAGCTTAAAATCTTTCGAATTGCGAAAAGAAGAAACTGCCTTCAATCGCTGCATTCTCGTCCGAGTCAGAACCGTGAATTGCGTTAGCATCGATAGATTTAGCATATTTATTACGGATTGTGCCTTCAGCGGCTTCCGCTGGGTTTGTTGCTCCGATCAATGTACGGAAGTCTTCAATTGCGTTATCCTTTTCAAGGATTGCAGCTACGATAGGGCCAGAAGACATGAAGTCTACCAATTCCCCGTAAAAAGGACGTGCTTTATGAACCGCGTAAAACTCGCCTGCTGTTTCTTTTGTAAGGCTAATGTATTTCATTGCGACGATTTTGAAGCCACCTGCAATAATGTCATTTAAAATAGCTCCGATATGCCCATTTGCTACTGCATCTGGCTTGATCATCGTAAATGTTCTGTTTGTTGCCATTGTATTATAATTTTTTTGCAAAGATAAAAGAATAATGATAAAAGATTCAAGATTGGCGATAAAAGATTCCTTCTCACTTATCTAAAAGTTATTTAACTTTGTAGTATGTCAAAAAATCTGCAGGTTACGATTGATAAGGATTCAGGATTTTGCTTCGGTGTGGTGTATGCTATTGATATGGCCGAAGAAATACTAGAAGAAGAGGGGTATCTTTATTGTCTAGGAGATATTGTCCACAATGATGAGGAGGTGGCTCGCTTAAAAGCTAAAGGATTACGTATTATTAGTCATGACGCACTTCCTGACTTGCAGAATGAAAAGGTTTTGATTCGTGCTCATGGCGAAGCCCCTGAAACCTACCGTATTGCCTTGGAGAATAATATCACGCTTATCGACGCTTCTTGTCCTGTCGTGCTAAAGCTTCAGAATAGGATAAAAACCTCTTATGACGATTCTGAGAAAATTTTGATCTTTGGTAAGCATGGGCATGCTGAAGTAATAGGCCTTCAAGGTCAAACTAATAATGAGGCGCTGGTATTTCAGGATATTGATGAGCTGGATAATATAGAATTGCCCCAGTCTTTCACCTTGTATAGCCAAACTACCAAAAGTGTTGATAAGTTTTATGCCATAAAAAAGGAACTCATAAATAGGGGCTATGAAGTGAAAGCAAACGACACTATCTGCAGGCAGGTGTCTAACCGTTATGAAGATTTAGGTGATTTTGCAAAGCAATATGATCGCGTGGTGTTTGTTTCAGGAAAGAAATCTTCTAATGGGAAAGTTCTTTATGACGTTTGTAAGGCAGCAAATCCCAACTCTTATTTTATATCTGAGGTAGAAGAATTAGATTTGACGTTGTTTAATGAAGGCGAAACGATAGGAATCTGCGGCGCTACTTCCACACCTATGTGGTTGATGAAGGAAATTAAAGTTGCCCTCGAATCATTGTAACTGGGTCATACAATTTTCATATTAAATGTGCCTCACGGGCATAATCTATTTTTTTGTATAATTTTGTACTAATGGACAAACAAGCTAAAAAAGGAGTCTTGTTGGTGCAATTGGGTACCCCCGATTCGCCTGAGACTACTGACGTAAGAAGATATCTCAATGAGTTCTTGATGGATGGACGTGTAATAGATGTTCCTTATTTCAGTCGGTCACTATTGGTGAAAGGTGTTATCGTACCAAAGCGCGCCGCTAATTCTGCAGCAACCTATAAGACGATTTGGGACGAGGATACAGGATCCCCACTGATGTATTACAGCTTGCTACAAAAGGAAATGCTGCAAGTAGAGTTAGGAGAGGAGTATCACGTCGAACTTGCGATGAGATATCAAAATCCTTCTATAGCGTCTGCATTAAAAAAGATGGAAGGAATGCTGTTGGAATCTATAAAAGTAGTGCCCCTATTTCCGCAGTACGCATCGGCTACTACAGGCTCAGTCATAGAGAAAGTGATGGAAATTATGCGAAAATGGCAATATTTTCCGAATGTTTCTTTTGTAAATAGCTACTGTGAAGATGAAGATATGGTGACGGTGTTTGCGGAGAATGGTAAAAAACATAATATAGATGAATTTGATCATATTTTGTTTAGTTATCACGGCTTACCCGTTCGTCAATTAGGAAAGGTGGATCCTACCGGTGAATTGAAATGTCCAGATACGGGTTGTGACAGCTGTCGAACAGAGCTTAATACTTTTTGCTATCTTTCACAATGCTATGCAACGACACGTGCTATTTCTTCTAAACTAGGATTGTCATCGGATCGATTCACAGTTTGTTTTCAATCCCGATTAGGTAAGACGCCGTGGATACAGCCTTATACGTCCGATGTGTTACATGATTTGGCGCAAAAGGGAGTCAAAAAATTATTGGTATTTAGTCCTGCATTTGTAGCTGACTGTATTGAAACATTAGATGAGATCCAGGTTGAATATGCGGATGAATTTAAAGCATTAGGTGGAGAGGAAGTAGTGATGGTGGAAAGCTTAAATGATAATCCGAGATGGATCGCTTCGCTAAAGCGATTGGTACTCTCAAATTGATAAAACTATGTTGATCTTCAACTCTATTTTCTTATTTTTCTTAGATTTCTATATCTTTTTTGCTCTTAGAGCAACAAAGATAAGTTTCGCTCGAAAGAAATGGTTTACGGTAATTTGGTGGGCCTATTCCTTAAGTTTATTGGCGGGGGTGTTTATAGCTTTCAAGTTTAATATCCCCTTGATGTACCGCTCCATTATTTTGGTGCTTTTTTTCATGACAGCAGTTAGCAAATTTATATACGTTATTGTTTTGCTAATTGACGACTTAAGACGTGGTGGTGTGTGGGTTTCCCGACTTTTTTCGCCAAAAGTTGGGAAATCGATAGAAGAAAGGGTTGAAGAGCTGGAAAAGCCTCTTCCTGAGCAACCGAAAAATGGGATTAGTCGATCCGATTTTTTACTGAAATCAGGGCTTGTAGTGGCTTCGTTACCTATGTTTCCGCTTGCTTGGGGGGTGCTCTCAAGTTCCTATGATTATCGTGTCAGGCGGCAAAAGTTAGTGTTACCCAACCTTCCCAAATCCTTCCATGGTTTTAAAATTGCACAGATATCCGATGTTCACTCTGGGTCTTTTTATAATAAGAAGGCTGTCTTGGGAGGCATAGAGATGCTTTTGGGTGAAAAGCCAGATGCGATCTTCTTTACAGGTGATCTCGTTAATAATGTAGCTTCCGAAATGAGAGATTATCAAGATATTTTTTCAAAGCTACATGCAGATTTTGGAGTGTATTCTACTTTGGGAAATCATGATTATGGAGATTATTATTATGGAAAAGAAGATAGCGCTGCAAAACGTAAGAACCTAAAAGACGTAATCGATACCCACAAGGTAATGGGGTGGGATCTTCTTATGGATGAGAATCGGACATTAAAAGTCGGTAATGGAGAAATCTCTATAGTTGGCGTTCAAAATTGGGGAACTGGCAGATTCCCAAAAAAGGGAGATTTAAATAAAGCACTTATTGGCACAGAGGACAAAGCTGTTAAGTTGTTATTATCGCACGATCCCTCACATTGGCGGGCGCAAGTGTTAGATACAGATATTGATGTTATGTTTGCAGGGCATACGCACGGTATGCAGTTCGGCGTTCGTGGTGAGCATTTCCAATGGAGTCCAGCAAAATATATTTATAAAGAATGGGCAGGCATGTATGAAGAAAATCACCAAAAGCTCTATGTTAATACGGGATATGGCTTTTTGGGCTATCCTGGAAGGGTTGGGATACTGCCCGAAATAACTATTTTTGAGTTAGTTGCCTCATAAAAAACAAAGCCTGTAGAAGTTTTATACAGGCTTTGTTTTTTTACAAAGATAATATTTCTACGATCCGTAAGAGGTTGTCGTTGATTTTATCAATATGCTTGATTGCTTTATCAAAAGGTGTAAATTGCACTTGACCACATATTAACCCGGCCATTTCGCCTCTTCTTCCTTCCAGCAAGCCTTCTACGGATGCTACCCCAAGTCGGCTGGCAAGTACACGGTCCATGCATGACGGCTTTCCTCCACGTTGTATATGTCCCAGGATAGAAACACGGACATCGTAATGCGGAAAACTCTCTTTAATCTTTTCCGCTACAACGAGACCTCCCTCATTATCGCCTTCGGCAACGATGATAATTCGGGAAGATTTGTTTTTTCGGGTTTGATCCAAACGTTTCATGATCGCCTGGTAGTCTACCTCTAGCTCAGGGATAAGCACTGCCTCAGCTCCCGTACTGATGCCTGAACGGACAGCAATAAGCCCTGAATCACGGCCCATTACTTCGACGACAAATAATCTGTCGTGTGATTCGGCGGTATCTCTGATCTTGTCGACAGCGTCTACTACTGTATTGATAGCGGTATCATAGCCTATTGTGAAATCTGTTCCTGCAAGATCGTTATCAATTGTACCGGGTATACCTACAATGGGAATATCAAACTCTTCAATAAATTTAGAAGCCCCCGTAAATGTACCGTCCCCTCCAATAACAACAAGTGCATTAATGCCTAAATTTTTTATGTTCTCGTAGGCTTTTTTACGTCCTTCGATTGTTCTAAACTCATCACTTCGAGCTGTTTTTAGGATTGTTCCGCCTCGTTGGATAATATTAGCAACAGATTTAGCATCCATTGCTATAATCTCTCCATTAACTAATCCATCATATCCACGGCGTACACCAAACATATTGGCACCATGGTATATACCTGCCCGAACTACAGCACGTATCGCAGCATTCATTCCAGGAGAGTCTCCTCCTGAGGTTAAAACAGCTATATTCTTAATTTCACTCATATCTCCAAACCTAGATAAATTTATTTTCAAGTGCAAAATAATTGTTAGATGCATCGAAAATAACAATACAAAAATAACAACATTTGTTTTTACATGTTGTTATTTTTGTATTAAAAGTATGGTTATTTTGCTTTGAATGCATCGATTCCCGATTGCAGGAAGGCTATATACTTCTCAATGTCGTATACCGCTCCGCTTGTAGGAACCAATAGCTCACCTTCATTATCCAGCAGTGCATATAAAGGCTGTGAATTGCTCTGGAACTTAGAGATCTGGAAGTCTGCATTACGCTTGCTCACCGTATTGATTTTTTTACCTGTCTGTTTAGATACGTAGTGTTCGCTTT